>JBFWTW010000081.1:0-12751 GCA_050247635.1 Candidatus Dadabacteria bacterium
TATATGGGCTCGGGATGGAGCGGCTTTTTGTTCTTGTTGAGCTCCTCGACGAAGGCGATTATGCCGCCCTTGTAGTAAAATTCCTGGCTCTTGCCCGTTCTTTCGTCAGTGAGGGCGAAAACGAGGCCCTTGTTGAGGAAGGCGAGCTCCCTAATCCTGTGGGCTAGCGTGTCGTAGCTGAATTCCTTTATCTCGAAGATTGTCTGGTCGGGCTTGAACCGGATCTTTGTGCCGGTCCGTTCCGTCGTGCCGGACTCTTTCAGCTCGGAAACCGCCTGTCCGCGCTCGTATTTTTGGTACCAGACCTTGCCGTCACGCCTGATTTCGAGGTTCAAATATTCGGAAAGGGCGTTCACGACCGTGACGCCGACTCCGTGGAGACCGCCCGAGACCTGATATACCTTGCCCTCGAACTTGCCCCCCGCGTGGAGCATCGTCATGACGACTTCTGCGGCGGACTTGCCCGTTTCGGCGTGCTTGTCTACGGGTATACCCCTCCCGTTGTCTTCTATAGTGACGCTTTCGTCAACGTGGATAGTAATATTTATCTTGTCGCAGAACCCGGCGAGGGCCTCGTCTACGCTGTTGTCGAGAACCTCGAACACGAGGTGGTGAAACCCCCTCGAGCTTGTGTCGCCGATGTACATATCGGGACGCTTTCTGACCGCTTCGAGTCCCGGAAGGACCTTAATCTGCTCGGCCGTATAGGAATCGTTTTGCCTGGGCCGGGGCTGCTTTTCTGAATCTGGCTTTACTTCCAAAATCCGCTACCTCCGAGTAATCATAAAGGGGGGAAATTAAATCTATATTAGTATACCATGCGGAGACAAAAAGGCAAATAAAATCAGGGGGTTTAATCGCATTTCGGCCCCGGAGCCGGGCACTCGGAACCAGCCGTCAACAAAGGCAATTTTGGGGCCCTCTAAAAGGGCCCCGGAAGGGGCGCCATTAAACCTTGGGAGGCGTTATGCCGACCTGCTTCTGGTACTTGCCCTTTTTATCGGCGTAGGAGACTTCGCACATCTCGTCGGCCTCGAAGAAAAGGACCTGCGCTATGCCCTCGTTGGCGTAGATTTTCGCCGGAAGAGGGGTCGTGTTCGAGATTTCGAGGGTGACGAAGCCCTCCCACTCGGGCTCGAACGGAGTGACGTTCACGATTATGCCGCAGCGGGCGTATGTGGACTTGCCGACGCAGAGGGTTATGGTGCTGCGGGGTATCCTGAAGTACTCGACCGTTCTTGCGAGGGCAAAGGAGTTGGGCGGGATCATGCAGTGATCGGCCTTGATCTCGACGAATGACTTGTCGTCGAAGTTCTTGGGGTCGACGACGGAGTTAAAGACGTTGGTGAAGACCTTGAACTCGTCGCTCACCCGAATGTCGTAGCCGTACGCCGAAAGGCCGTAGGAAATCGCTCCGTCCCTGACCTGACCGTCAACGAAAGGCTCTATCATGCCATGCTCCTTGGCCATTTTCCTGATCCATCCGTCGGACTTTACTCCCATAGCTCGCGCTCCTGGTTACGTGGTGTTTACTGCAAGAGGGAAAGGATACTACCACATTAGGCGAATTTACTCAATCCGGCCGGTGTGCGGCGCGGGGCGCAGAAATGACGGGGCGGAAGGCAGCGTCAGGCGAACTGCCGGAGGAAGCGGGCATCGTTTTCGAAGAAGAGGCGTATGTCGTTTATGCCGAACTTCAGCATGGTTATGCGCTCGATGCCCATGCCGAACGCAAAGCCGGAGTATTTGGACGAATCGTAACCCACGCTTTTATAGACCTCGGGATCGACCATGCCGCAGCCGAGGATTTCGAGCCATCCGGTGTCTTTGCATACGCGGCACCCCTTGCCGCCGCATATCATGCACTGCATGTCCATTTCGGCGCTGGGTTCCGTGAACGGGAAGAAGCTCGGGCGGAACCTGACGCCTATTCCCTCGCCGAATACGAGCCTGACGAATTCGGTGAGCACGCCCTTGAGGTCACCGAACGTGACGCGCTCGTCCACCAAAAGCCCCTCTATCTGATGGAACATCGGGGTGTGCGAGACGTCGCTGTCGTTCCTGTAGACCCTCCCGGGGGCGATGATCTTCACGGGGGGTTTCAGTTTTTCCATGATGCGAATCTGTACGGGCGAGGTGTGCGTCCTCAGCACGATGTCGTCCGAGATGTAGAACGTGTCCTGCATATCCCGCGCAGGGTGGTTTTTGGGGATGTTGAGCGCCTCGAAGTTGTAGTAGTCCGTCTCGACCTCGGGGCCCTCGGCGACCTCGAATCCCATCCTTTCGAATATGGAGACTATCTCCTCCATGACCTGCGTCACGGGGTGCTTGGCGCCGACGGGGAGGCCCTTTCCGGGCAGTGTGACGTCGATCCTCTCCTCGAACAGGGAGCGGTTCTTTTTTTCCTCGCGTATGGAATCGAGCCTCGACTCGACAAGCTCCTCGACGAAGGATTTCGCCTCGTTTACGAGCTGGCCCATCTTCGGGCGCTCTTCGGGCGATAAGTCCTTCATACCCTTCAGGATTTCGGTTATGGCGCCCTTTTTTCCGAGGAACCTGGCCTTTAGGTTCTGGAGCGCGGCTTCGTCGGAGACGGAACCGAGCTCTTCGCGCGCCTGTTTTTTGAGTTCGTCGAGTTTCTCAATCATTAACTGCTCCGTATAAGTCTTGGAAAATCAAAATAATTTACCATATCGGCGCGGGACATCTACCTTGAGACGGAAAAGAAAGCTCAGATGGGTGTGTGCAAAAAAGACGAGGCAGGAATCAGCCCGTAACAGCGGCGACGGTTATCACGACCATAGCGACGGCTATCGCGCCCTTCGAGATCGTACCGGCCACCCTGCCGAGGAAGGCCCCCCAGCCGGATTGCACGGACTCGTTCAGGCTCTTTCCCAGGAGAAGCTCTACGGCTATCGCCCCCGCGAAGGCCCCGACGAAAGCCCCTATGACGGCCCCTATGCCGAAAAAGAACGGGGCGCCCATTATGCCGCCCGCTATGGCGCCGATTATCGACCCGATTATCGCCCTGTTACTCGACTTGTATTTCTTCGAGCCCGCTATCCCGAGGAGAAATTCTATCAGCTCGCCTATGAGAACGAGTATGACGAGGATGATAATTATTTTAAGGGTGATTTCCTCGAACCCGCCGTACCAGCCGTAGAGGAGCGAAGCGCCCAGGATAATAAATGTCCCGGGGAGGCCGAACACAAGCGCAGTGAGGCCTATGAGTGACGCAAATATAAAAAGACCGAAGACGACATAATCCATAATGCGTATAGGTTTACACAAGCCGGGGCATTTACAATAAGGATTTTAGGCCGGGCTGAAGAGACGCTCAGACGACGGCGCGCTTTCGGGAGTAGAGGAAATAGATCACGAACCCGACGGCCATCCAGAGGAGGAGCCTTATCCACGTATCCAGAGGAAGTGCGGCCATCTGGACCAGGCTGACGAGGATTCCCAATATAGGAACGAAGGGAAAAAGGGGGGCTTTGAAGGGTCTTTTAAGGTCGGGTTCTCTATACCTCAGCACGAGCACCCCCGCGCATACGATCACGAAGGCAAGCAGAGTGCCTATCGATACGAGCTCGCCGAGGATGCCTATCGGGAAGATGCCCGCGAAGAAAGCAGCGACGACGCCTGTGAGGGCGGTGGCGAAGACAGGGGTCCTTCGATTCGTGTGTACCTCGGAGAACTTCGAGGGGAGCATCTTGTCCCGGGACATTGAGTAGAATATCCTCGTCTGCCCGAAGAGGAGCACCATGACGACGGAGGTAAGGCCGGCGATAGCGCCGATTTTGATAAGCGGCCTGAGCCAGTAGAGCCCCTCGCCCATGTAATCGACGGCGACCGCAATCGGATCGGGCACGTGAAGCAAGTTGTATTTGACCACGCCCGTTAGCACCAGCGACACTGCGATGTAGAGGAGAGTCGCTACAAAGAGCGAGCCGAGTATGCCTATCGGGACGTTTCGCTGCGGGTTCTTGGTTTCCTGCGCGGCCGTGGAGACGGCGTCGAAGCCTATGTAGGCGAAGAATATAACGCCCGCGCCGCGAAGTATGCCGCTCCATCCGAAATGGCCGAACGTGCCGTCGTTGGGCGGTATGAACGGGTCCCAGTTGTCCATGTTGATGTAGAAAAATCCGACGCCAATGAACACGAAAAGGACCGTGAGCTTCACGATTACGATGATGCTGTTTGCCGTCGCCGATTCGCGTATGCCGGCGATGAGAACGACCGAAGCTGCGAGGACGATGAATACCGCAGGGAGATTAAGCGCGGCCCCCGTAAAGCCCCAGCCGTGGATGTGGTCGAACGATAGGGGCGCCTTCGCCACGATGTCGGGGATGAATATGCCGAAGTCCTTGAGAAAGCTCACCATGTAGCCCGACCAGCCCACCGCCACCGTGGAGCTTGCGAACAGGTATTCGAGTATGAGGTCCCACCCGATGATCCAGGCGATAAATTGCCCCATCGTGGCATAAGAATACGTGTACGCGCTTCCGGAAACGGGTATCATCGACGCCATTTCGGCGTAACAGAGCCCCGCGAAGACGCAGCCTATTCCCGAGAGCACGAAGGAAAGTGACAGGGCCGGCCCGGCATACATAGCCGCGGCCTGCCCTGTCACGACGAAGATGCCGGCGCCGATTATGATTCCGATGCCCAGGCTTACGAGATCGACCGCGCCGAGCGTGCGTTTGAGCCCGCGCTGGTCGTCGTCCGCCTCCCTCGCGATATGCTCGATGCTCTTTCTTCTAAACAGATTCCCTGACATGAAAACGCCCTGAGGATACTCAATTACCCCACCGCAGTTTAGATGAATAACGGCGCTAAAACAAGGGTAATGGTAGCCAGGAGCTTGATCAGGACGTGGATCGACGGCCCGGCGGTATCCTTGAACGGGTCGCCGACCGTGTCTCCGACGACGGTCGCCTTGTGGGTCTCCGAACCCTTTCCGCCGTATGAGCCGAGCTCGATGAACTTCTTCGCGTTGTCCCATGCTCCGCCGCCGTTGTTCATGAACGTCGCGAGCAGGATGCCGCCTATCGTGCCGACCATCAGGAACGCGGCAACCGTCTCGGCGCCTAGGCCGAACTGCTTGAATATGAGGCCGACCGCTATGGGCATGCCCACGGCCAGCAGACCGGGAGGAATCATCTCCTTGAGCGCCCCTTTTGTGACTATGTCGACGCAGCGCGCGTAGTTCGGCCTGGACGTTCCCTGGAGGATTCCCGGGTTCTCCTCGAACTGTGCGCGCACATCGCTTATGACGTAGTAAGCTGCGCGGGCGACGGCCCTTATCGCGAGGGCGCTGAAGAGAAAGACGAGCATGGCGCCAAGGAGACCGCCCACGAAAACCTGAACTTGCGCGATATTCACCGTATTGAAGACCTTGCCGGTGATGTGCGTGACTTCGTCCATGTACGCCGAGAAGAGAAGGAACGCAGCGAGGGCAGCTGAGCCGATTGCGTATCCCTTGGTGAGGGCTTTGGTCGTATTGCCCACAGCGTCGAGCTGGTCGGTCTTGTGCCTTATCTCTTCGGGCTGCTTACTCATCTCGACTATACCGCCGGCGTTGTCCGTTATCGGGCCGAAAGTGTCCATGGCCAGTATGTACGCCGCCGTCCCGAGCATGCCCATCGTTGCGATAGCCGTGCCGTAGAGCCCGGCGCTTGTGGTGGAGATGTCCGTATATTCCGCAAGACCGTTCACGCCGCAGTAAAACGCACCGATCAGCGCGGCGGATATCGTGAGCACGGGAAGCGCCGTGCACTCGAGCCCGATCGCAAGACCGGAGATTATGTTCGTCGCCGGACCCGTACGCGAGGACTCGGCGATAAATTGCACAGGACGGTATTTGTATTCGGTGTAGTACTGCGTAATGAAAACGAATGCTATGCTGGTCGCTATGCCGATTACGCCCGACGCGAAGAGCCAGAGGTTATTGTTGAGGAGTATATACGTCGCTACGTAGAACCCCGCGGCAGCCAGTATACAGGCGACATAATATCCACGGTTGAGCGCGGCCATCGGGTCGTCACTCTCGCTTTTGAGCTTGACGAGCCAGATGCCGACCATGCTGGCGATGAGCCCGAACGCCCTGGCGACGAGCGGGAAGAGTATGCCCTTCACGCCGAAGTGCGGGAAAAGCGCTACACCCAGGATCATGGCGCCTATGTTCTCGGCTGCGGTGGATTCGAAAAGATCGGCGCCTCGGCCCGCGCAGTCGCCGACGTTGTCGCCGACGAGGTCGGCTATGACGGCCGGATTCCTCGGGTCGTCTTCGGGTATGCCCGCTTCGACTTTGCCGACGAGGTCGGCCCCGACGTCGGCCGCCTTGGTGTAAATGCCGCCGCCGAGCTGCGCGAAGAGGGCGACGAAGCTCGCCCCGAAGCCGTAGCCTACAATAAGAAACGGAACCCTCTTCAGGACTTCTTCGTTCTCGCTGTAGCCGCCGTAGAGGACAAAGAGTATCCCGACGCCGAGCAGGCTCATTGCGACGATGGTGATGCCGGAGACTGCCCCGCCCCTGAAAGATATTCTGAGCGCCCTGTCTAGGCTGGTTCTCACGGCGCTTGCCGTGCGGATGTTGGATCTGATGGATATCCACATTCCGATGTAGCCTGCGAGCGCGGAGCATCCCGCACCGAACAAAAACGCCACAGTCGTTTGCCACGCGACTTCGCTGTTACCGGCGACGAACCTGTAGACGATGAACATAAGCGCCGCAAGAGCTATGCTCAGCATGATGATAGTCGAATACTGTCTTTTGAGGAACGCCTCGGCGCCCTCTTTTATCGCGTTACTGATCTCCTGCATGGCCGACGTACCCATGTCCGAGCCAAGGACGTACCTGGCGAGATATCCGGCAAAAGCTAGGGAGATAATACTTATCACCAGAACAACCACAATCAACGTATGGCTGCTTATATCCATTTCAACTCTCCTTTGAGTGTATTTGTATCCATAGATTTTGGGGAATTGGCTAAAGCGGTCAGTTGCTCATGCAGTGGAGCCGGGACAAAGGGACACGGATGGTGGAATGGCAGGGAGAATCAGCAAAATACCGAACAGCAGAAGTGGCATCCGGCACGTACGCTTGGAACGGAGTTAGGGTAACTTCGGGCCGTTCCCTCCAGAGATTTGGTGAAAAATATCCTACTGCAAATTAAAGTCAAGCCGAATTATTTAATTACCGAACATGGGCGGGTATACACCTAATTTGAAGGGCTTTTCCCGGGCAGAATTTTGCCGTCATAAGTCTGGGAAAGCAGAAACCGCATATGATTCCGGAAAAGAAAGTGCTAAAATTATGGCACTCCGGTTTCACCCCCCGTGAAGCCTCAGAAGCAAGAAAAGAAGGGAGTTAGCCAAGCAGAATGACAATACATGCAATGCCCCTCGTCGTGGGCGCGTTATGCGTGATGGTTATTTTCTACCGTTACTATCACGGCTTCATAGCGGCCAAGGTCGCGGCCCTCGACGATTCGAGGAAGACGCCCGCCTACACGATGTACGACGGGCAAAATTACTACCCGACGAACAAGTGGGTTCTGTTCGGTCACCATTTCGCAGCCATCACCGGGGCGGGGCCCCTCATCGGCCCCGTGCTCGCGGCGCAGTTCGGCGTCCTGCCCGGGTATCTGTGGATACTAATAGGGGTCGTCCTCGCGGGAGCTGTACACGACTTCATAATATTCTTCGCATCGGTGAGGCACGGGGGCAAGTCCCTGGCCGAAATTGCGAAGTCGGAGATAAGCCCCGTTACGGGATTCGTAGCCTCAATCGCCGTCCTCTTCATACTCGTCGTCGCGCTAGCGGGCCTCGGGCTTGCGGTCGTAAACGCCCTTGCCGAAAGCTCCTGGGGGGTTTTCACCATAGGAAGCACGGTGCCCATAGCGTTCTTCATGGGCCTTTATATGTACAGGTTCAGGAAGGGCCGGATTGTGGAGGCGACCGTTATAGGGGTGATACTCCTTATCCTCGCCGTATTCTTCGGAAAAGACGTCGCCCACTCTTCATTCGCCCATTATTTCACCCTCTCTAAAACGAACATCACGCTCTTTATACTCGGATACGGGTTCATAGCCTCGATACTGCCCGTATGGCTGCTGCTGTGTCCGAGGGATTACCTGAGCTCGTTCATGAAGATCGGCACCATAGCCTTTCTGGCCATAGGAATCATCATCGTAAACCCCGAGCTCAAGATGCCTATAGTGACGGATTACATCAAGGGCGGGGGGCCGATAATCCCGGGGGCGATGTTTCCGTTCGTTTTCATCACGATAGCCTGCGGCGCGATCTCGGGATTCCACGCGCTCGTGGCGTCGGGGACGTCGCCGAAGATGGTGTCCAGGGAATCGGACATAAAGTCGATAGGGTTTATCGCTATGCTCATAGAAGGGTTGATCGCCATACTGGCGCTTATAGCTGCCTCGGCGCTTTTCCCCGGCGACTACTTCGCGATCAACGTGCCGGACCCGATATTCCAGACGCTCGGGCACCAGGTCGTAAACCTCGAGCACCTGTCGCATCAGGTCGGCGAGAACCTAGCCGGCAGAACGGGCGGCGCTGTGTCGCTCGCCGTGGGCATGGCCCAGGTCTTCACGGCCCTCCCCGGAATGGGGCACCTGATGGATTACTGGTACCACTTCGCGATAATGTTCGAGGCGCTTTTCATCCTGACGACTATAGACACGGGGACGAGGGTGGCGCGCTTTATGATCCAGGAATTCGGCGGCAGGTTCTACAAACCGTTCGAAAGGGTGGACCATCTGCCGTCGGCGATAATAGCGAGCGCGCTCATTTCCGTGGCATGGGGGTACTTCGTCCTGACGGGGAGCATAAGCACGATATGGCCCATGTTCGGGACGGCAAACCAGGTGCTGGCGGGCATTGCGCTCTGCGTCGGGACAACATATATCATCAAGCTCGGAAGGGCGAAATACGCCTGGGTTACCATGGTGCCGATGGCGTTCGTCATGGCTACGACGCTCACGGCGGCGTGGCTTAATATAACCGAGAACTTCCTCCCCATGACGCAAAAGGAGGGAATGGCGCATCAGGCATACGTGAACATGGCGTTTACTGCAGTGATGATGCTGTGTGCGATAATAATAATAATCGACTCCGTGCGCGTATGGATAAAGACGCTCTATTTCGAGAAGGACCGGACGCCGCTCGGGGACGAAGGGGCAGTACGTGACTAACCACTCTTCCGTGATAATTGTGAGAGAGGACGATTCCGGCGGCGGATGCATATGCTGCTCGGGAGGGCTCGGCGAGCATGCGAAGAAGGACCCTTCCTACGGGCACATAAGGACCAGCGCCGAAGAATGCGGAAGGCTGCACAGGGAGATCAGGGAGAGGTTTGGGGAGGACGAGGTCGAGATAATACAGATTGAGCCCAAGGATTACATATACGTCATGCCCAAGGTTTTGAAGGAGATATTCACCCGCGGCCGACCTATCGTACCATCAATTAAAACGCTTATGCTCTGGGAGTCGATTCCGGCGGTGATAGTGAACGGCAGGACCGTGAGCTCGGGGCGGGTACCCGCTATCGAGGAAGTCGAAGAAGAGCTCGGCCGGAATTCATAAATCCCCAATCGCAAATCAGACCGGGAGCCCCTTCCGCTTCCTCCACCAGATGACTATGGCGCTCGCGATAAACACAGTCGAGTATGCGCCGGAGAGAACGCCGATTATCATGACGAACGCGAAATCGTGAATGACCGAACCGCCGAAGAAGAAGAGCGGTATCAGCACGATGAAAACGGTCGCGCTGGTGAGAATTGTTCTTGCCAGAGTCTGGTTGATGGAAAGATTGACGATATCGGAGAAGCTGCCCTCCGTGCCCTTCTTGAGATTCTCTCTTATTCTGTCGAATATGATTATGGTGTCGTTGACCGAGTAACCGATTATGGTCAGAAGAGCCGCGACTATGGTAAGAGTAAAATCCTTGTCCAGAAGAGACATTGCCCCGAGGGCGATGAGCGCGTCGTGGAAAAGGGCAAGGACCGCGCCCAGAGCGAAGGCGAACTCGAATCTCAGCATGACGTAAATCATTATGCCGACACATCCCAGAAGAACGGCGAGTATGGCCTTGGTTACGAGCTCGCTGCCGACGTTGGGACCGATATAATCCACGCGAAGTATAGAGCCGCCTTCGAACATAGGATTCGTTTGTACCAGCTCTCCGAGCCTCTTCTGGAAATCCTGTATCTGATCGAACTTGACGACGTCTGTGGTGAACCTGATGAGATATTCCTTGTCGCCCTCGATGCCGACCCGCTGGACAAAATCACTCGGATACCCGGCCTCGGCGAGCGCGCCTTTAATGTCGTCCGCGCTGACGTCCTTTGCGAGCTTGATCTGGATTTCCGTACCGCCCGTGAATTCCACGCCCCAATTCGGCCCTTTGTGATATATGAGAGAGCCTAAACAGATGATGATAGCCACCAGCGATACGATAGCAGCCGGCTTCATCTTCTTTACAAAATCTATTTTCGTATCAGGTTTGATTAAATCCAAGTCCTTGCACCCTCCTGGGTTCTCTTCATATGCTTAGCTTTACGGCTTTTTTGTTCTGGTATATGTACTCAGTTATAACCCTTGCGACGATTACGTTGCTGAAGACCGTCGAAACAATACCGATAGACAGGGTCGCCGCGAAGCCTTTTATCGGCCCCGTGCCGAACCAGAACAATATAATCGCGGTAATAAGCGTAGTGATGTTGGCGTCGAGAATGGTCCAGAGGGATCTCTCGTACCCCGCGTCTATTGCGGCAATTGGGGATTTACCCGCCCGGAGCTCCTCTTTCATCCTCTCGAGAATGATGATGTTGCCGTCGACGGCCATACCCATCGTCAGAACGAGGCCCGCTATGCCGGGGAGCGTGAGCGTCACCCCGAATGCCGAGAAGAACCCCATTATAAATAGCATGTTGAGCGCCAGGGCCACATTTGCCACAACGCCCTGAAGCTTGTAAACAACGACCATGAAGATCAGGACCAAAATGCCGCCGATGAGCATGGAATTCATTCCGCTTTCGATCGAGTCCTTGCCGAGAGACGGCCCGACTGTTCTTTCCTGCTCTATGGTTACGGGCACGGGAAGGGCGCCTGAACGAAGGACGAGCGCGAGGTCGTTAGCCTCGTCGGTAGTGAAGTTCCCCGTTATCCTGCCCTGGGTGGAAATCCTGTCCTGTATGGTCGGAGCCGATTTGATCGTGCCGTCGAGAACGATCGCCAGACGCTGCCCGATATTGCTCTCCGTAAGCTCTCCGAACTTGCTGGCGCCGACCCCCTTGAAGCTGAAGCTGACGGCCGGCCTTCCGAACTCGTCGAAAATAATCCTGGCGTCGGACAGCGATTCTCCCGTTACGGGCGATTCGAGCGTAGCTATGAAGTATTTCTCGTTTTCGATGCCTGTATTTCCGGGCACAAGCATGAGATTCTGTGCAGCGAGCTCTTCGGGCTTTGACACGCCGTACTTGGCAAGTAGCGTATCCTCGGACGGCCCGACATCCTTAACGATCTTGAATTCGAGGACCGCCGAGCGTTTTATGATGTCGATAACTCTCTGCCTGTCCCTGTCGGACGCGCCGGGGACCTGTATAAGCACCCTGTCGGCGCCGGCTTTTTGTATAGAGGGCTCTACGAGGCCAAGCTCCTGTATCCTGTTTTGCATGACCTGACGGACCTGATCTATGGCCTTTACCTCGGCGTCGCGGACATACGCTCCCTTAAGAGCAAACGTGAGCGAGAGGCCGTCCGCGAATATATCCGCCCTGTCCGAGAAATTCTCGTCGGCGAGGGCGCGGGCCTTGTCGAGATCGGCCTGGGAATAGAACTGGAGCGTCAGCGTGCTGCCTTTGATGTCCGAGCTCTTTGCAAGAACCTGATCGTCCTTGAGCTCGAAGTTCATGAAATCTCTTATATTCGAAAGCTCGTGCGATATGGCGGCTTCGGTGTCCACACCGACGAGGAGGAAAATGCCGCCACGGAGGTCGAGACCGAGATTAATGCCCCTGTCGGGGAATATCCTGCCCCACCATTTCGGAAGGGCATCGCCTGCTACGCTCGGAAGGAGAAGGAGCAGGGATAAAATAGAAATGACCAGTATAGATATAATCCAGCCTTTGGAAGCTCTCATTTGCCCGACTTGTCCTCCTTCTGTTCGGAGCCTTCAGAGGCCTGAAGACCGGCGACACCCGAACGGGATATGCGAATGTTCACGCCTTTGGCTATCTCGATTGTCATTACGTCGTCCGCCACGGTGACTATCTTGCCGTAGATACCGCCCGACGTGATTACGTTGTCGCCGCGCTTCAGGCTCTTAAGCATATCGGCCCTTGTGCGGCTCTGTTTCTGCTGCGGTCTAAGTATAAGAAAATAGAACAGCACGAAAATTAGAATGAAAGGCAGAAAGCTGGTTAAGGCGCCTCCGCCTCCCCCGCCTTCGCCGGCAGGCATCTGACATCCGCCCATGGACATCAGCGACAGCGCTATTATCGCAATATATTTCTTTTGCAAGTTATTCACCTCCGAGGGATTTTACCCGACTTGCGAAAACAGGGAAATCGTCCTGGGCTATGCTTTCTCTGGCTTCTTTCATCAGTTGTCCGTAGTAATTGAGATTATGAATAGTCAGGAGTCGTAAAACGAGGGTTTCCCTCGCCATGTAAAGGTGCCTCAGATACGCCCTCGAGAAATTTCTGCACGTATAACATCCGCAGCGTTC
>JBFWTW010000082.1:0-12220 GCA_050247635.1 Candidatus Dadabacteria bacterium
AGCCGGATGCCCGTGGCCGGATCCTTTCCGGCCGTCAATTAGCTGAGGATAGTAGTGCGGGGGAGCGGAGTGGAGAATAAGTAGAGTGTGTGAGATGGCAAGTTATTAGTGCCTCCGCTCCCGGGACTTATGATGAATAGCGCTCCGGGCCTGCCCGGTCGACCCGCACCCGGGGGCGCGGGAGGCTTCCCGAGAAAGCCGTTTTAATGAAACCCCGGCAACGGGTTGGGACCCACGACCATTGTGGCGTAAATGAAGACGGATAACTGTAGGGAGGTTATGTCTTCACATCGTGCGCCTCGGCCGTTGTTGGCGTGACAGCTTTGACAAGAGTTGTTTTTATCGGGTCCCAAACCCGCATTGACGGGGGAGGGTGAGGTAACAAATTTTTCGTTCAGGCCGGCAATTACCGGCTTTCTATTTTCCCTTTCCGTTTGCTCTATCAATATGAAATTGAACATCGTTATCAATATAATAACGGACCCGGAAATTATGTCAAGAAAATTATCGGAAATTTAATAATTCCTTTTTCACGTAGTGCGCCGCTGTAGTTCTTTATACACCCCGTCCAGTTCCTATATGTACAGTTCTGCCCACCTGAAAATCCCTTAATATCGCTAAACCGCATAGATCCCACGACATTTCCACCCGGGCCCGCGCTGGCACGCCCGTTGCACCTATATCATGGCAAGTAGTAAATATCATGACGAGGTGATAATCATGAAGAAGTTAATCAACACATCATTGGCATTGGCCCTGGTATCGGCCCTTGGTCTGGCGGCAACCGGAAGCGCGTTCGCCGAGGGCGGGCAGGGCGATTTCGACGCTGAAATGCAGAGGGCCCCGCAGTCTCAGGGCATTTACACTGAGCCGGGCAGCATGCAGCAGCAGAGGCAAATGCAGTACACACCGAGGAACATCGAAGGCTCCTCGGCCGGCATAGTCGGCGTCGTTACACTCGTCGGCGACAACATGATCAAGCTCGTCGAGACCGACACCGGCCTTACCCACGAGATCAGGGTGACAGACCAGCAGGAAAAGGCCCTGACTACGGGGTACATCATTAACGCCGAGCTCAACAACGGCAGGCTCGTGAGCTTCCAGGAAATGGGGGTTCCGCAGGACGTTAAGGAAGTCGTGTATACGTCCGAGCATCTGCCCGACGTGAACGTACTAGAGCAGCCCGGAAACTACAAGGCGTTCTAACACCGACAACAACCCGGGCGTAACAACCCGGACGTGACAGTTGTAAGAGGGCCGGTTCCGTATCGTGAGATCACGGACCGGTCCTCTATTGGGGAGGGGAGGGAATAAGGAGAGCGGCTTATGTTTAACACACATCTTTATGAACCTGTGAAATTTGTTAGCGATCATGCCCGCGATGCATGCAGGAAACCGACGCGGCCATGCAGCAAGCCAGAGTGGCAGGAGCGGGTAATCAACGAATCGCCCAGCATTATGTGGCCTGACTCCAACTGGCGCGATGTCGCGAACGAATACCGCATCGATTCCTCTTGTCATTCCTAATAATTTCGAGCAAGCGAGGAATCGGACGCCCTTGCTTGATTGCGGGAGCTTGTCCGGTATCGCGCATACAGGTAATCGAAGTAAAACAGGGGTGATTTATCCTTCTCTTTCCCCTCTGTCGTTCCCAACGGTTCTGAGCGTGCGAGGAATACCACCATTCTGTCATTCCCGAATGTCTGTATCGGGAATCCAGCACGCAACGCGTGCACGAATACGATGTCGCGGCTGTAAGCCGCGCCACCTACTTTCTGTTATTATGCTTACCAGGCACCTGACGCCGGAAGATCAATAAACCGCATGACCCCCAAAGTCTGTATAATTTCAGTTAAAATCAATCAAGCCTGACCGTGAACCTGCCACGCGGTCACGGGCCCGACACGTGCCGGATCGATTAAATGGACATATCTTCCACGCTGCGCTCTGTGCTGATCTATGCCGCGATAGCCGTCGCCGGGTACTTTCTGGGGTCGAATTTCACGGCCCTGTTCCATAACTCGTCTTCGGTGATCGGCGGCTTCTGGTCGGTCATTTCCGGAGTGATCGTCTACGACGACATCCGCACCAACGTCCTCCGCTCGGCAAAGCTGAGGTCTATAGGCTCCCTCATTGGCGCGGTCGTGAGCGGCGCGTACCTCCATTTCTTCGCTTTCTCCATATTCGGGTTCGCCGCGTGCCTCGGCGTGGGCGCGCTCATATGCCACATTCTCCGCCTGCCCGACCATGTCAAGCTCACGGGCGTAACCATATCGGTCGTCATGATGGTATCCGTCACGACAGGCAACCATGCCCCGATAGAAAACGCCGCGCTCAGGTTTCTCGAGTCGGTGATAGGGGCGGGCGTAGCCGTTTCGGTCACGTACCTGGCCGGTATGCTGTCTTCCAGGCGTGGGTGATCATACGGCGAGGATGAGTGTCTCTCGCCGTATGTTTTAGTTAGTAATCTCTAATGTATCGCCATGGAGGCCTTCGCCTCTTCTTCGAGGAGCTTCTTTCTCTGCTGCTCCGTCAGCTTCTGCGGCTCGAGGACCACGACTACTTTCTTGAGCTCGCCCGTGTACTCGAACGGCATTTCGTCAACGTAATCTTCCACCACGGGGGTCCCCGTGTCCTCGCCTATGTCGAACGTCTCGTCGAGTGAGAACCTGACCCCTACAGTCCGCGGGATCTTGCCCTTGGCCACTTCCTTCCCGTCCACGAACAGCGTGCCCGCGGCCCCCTTGCCGAGCCCCCCGCCCTCGTAATCGAATTTGAACCTGACGACGTGGTTCCCCGCCGGCAGGGCCTTGTCCGAAGCGATGCGGAACTTATGCTCGGGCTGGTTCGAAAGCGCGTACACGAATTCAGGCTTGCCGTCCTTTACCAGAAGAGCCCATCCGCCGAAACGCCCGCCCATGGTCGCGAGCACCCCGCTTGCCCCGCCATCGGGGACGCCTACCTCGGCGGCTACCGCCCACGATTTATTCTTGAAGTCGGGCGCCGAGCCCTCGGGTATGCGTACCGCACCCGGATAATAGGTGAATTTCGTTCGCCCGCGTGAGAGGCTCGGCCTTATGGCCGGGTCGGCCCGGGATGCGAAGCTCGAATCGAGCGGGTAAACGTTATACTTCTTCGCCTCCACGTCGAAAGCTTCCTGTAGCTCCTTCAGCTTTTCCGGGTTCTCGGCGGCGAGGTCGTTCGCCTGGCTGAAATCCTCGGTGACGTTATACAGCTCCCACTTGAAGTCGTCGGGGTTGGGCTCTTCTCCTATCGTAACCCACGGCAGGCGGAGCGGGGTCGTGTTCGCGATCCAGCCGTCCTTGTAGATCGCGCGGTTGCCCACGAGCTCGAAATACTGCGTGCCGTGCTGCGTCGGGGCGTCCGGCGCGTCGAACGTGTACACGAGGCTCACGCCCTCGATCGGCTTTTGCTTTACGCCGTTCAGAATGTCCGGCGGGGTGATATTCGCCGCTTCGTATATCGTCGGCACTATGTCTATGACATGGCTGAACTGCGAGCGCACGCCGCCCGTGTTCTTTATACGGGCAGGCCACGAGATAACCATGCCGTTCCGCGTGCCGCCGAAGTGCGAGGCGACCTGCTTCGTCCACTGCATCGGCGAATCCATCGCGTGCGCCCAGCCGACCGGGTAGTGGTTGTATGTCAGCGGCCCGCCGAGCTCGTCGATCATCGAAAGCAGGAACTCCTCGCTCTCCGTAACGCCGTTGGCCGCGGTCGCCACTTCGTTCGTCGTGCCCTGGAGCGTGCCCTCGGCGCTCGCGCCGTTGTCGCCCATAATGAATATCACGAGGGTGTTGTCGAGCTGGCCCGATTCCTCGAGCGAGTCGAGAATGCGGCCGATCTGGGCGTCGGCGTACGAGAGCGCGCCTGCATAGACCTCCATCATGCGCGCGTAGAGGCGTTTCTGGTCGGGGGTCAGCGTGTCCCATGCCTGGATCTGCTCCGGGCGTTTCGTAAGCTTGGTGCCGGGCGGCACGACGCCCTGCTCTATCTGCCGGGCCAGCGTCTCCTCGCGAACTTTATCCCACCCCTGGTCGAATTTACCCTTGTACTTGTCTATCCACTCCTTGGGCGCGTGGTGCGGGGCGTGCGCGGTGCCGGTCGCGTAATAAAGGAGCCACGGCTTGTCGGGCGCGAGCGCGTGCTGCGTCTGCACCCATTCGATAGCCTTGTCCGCCAGGTTCTTATCCAGCGGCGCGCCCGGCTCCATCTCGGCCTCTATGGGAACCGTGTTCTCGAACAGGGCAGGGTGCCACTGGTCGGTGTCGCCGCCGATGAACCCGTAGAAATATTCGAAGCCGAGGCCGCTCGGCCAAAGGTCGAACGGGCCAGCCTGGCTCGACATCCAGTCGGGCACATTATGCATCTTGCCGAACCACGCCGTGTTGTAGCCGTTATCCTTGAGGACGCTCCCGACGGAGCCGGAGCTGTCCGGCACCAGCGAGTTATATCCCGGGTAGCCGGTCGCGAATTCGGTGATCACGCCGCTCGCGTTGGAATGGTGGTTCCGCCCGGTGATGAGCGCGGCCCGGGTAGGGGAGCAGAGCGCGGTTGTGTGGAACATGTTGTATCTGAGCCCGCTGTCGGCCAGGCGCTGGAAGTTGGGCGTCTCTATGGGCCCGCCGAACGTGCTCGAAGCCCCGAAGCCCACATCGTCCGTGATGATCAAAAGGACGTTCGGAGCCCCGGGCGGCGCGGTTACGCCCTTCGGGAAATCCGGCGTCGAATCCTTTGCCGTGCGCCCTATCTTGCCCTCGAAAGGCGGCTCGGGCCTGGGAAGGATTTCCTCGGCTGCGCTCATGGAAGCCATGGCTGAAAAAATGACGGTGAAAAAGAAAATCAGGGCGAAATACCGGTATAGATGATTGAATCCGTACTTCATTGCAACACCCCCCAAAGATGGAATCAGGACGGATCACTTATTCATGTACAAGTATTACTTTGATTATCACACAACGGCTTATGCGCTGTCAATTGGAGTGTTTCGCTGCGGCATGCGAGCCGTGCGGAAGCGTCGGAAATATATAGCGAAAGTTGCTTGAAATCACCTGAAGCGCGTCAGGTGGTAATAGAGCAATGCCTTGCTACTTCGATCTCCCGCGCACGTGGTGCGCTCGATTTCCTGTGGACACGTGGTGTCGTTTTCGACATAGCACTGAAGTTGCTTGAAACCACCTGAAGCGCGAGAGGCGGTAATTGCAAGGCTCCGCTACTTCGATTTCCTGCGCACGTGGTGCGCTCGATTGTCAGCGGACACGGTCCGGACACGTAGTGTCGTTTTCGACGTAGCACCAGTGTTGCTAAAAGCACCGGAAGCGCGTCTGGTGATTGTGGCAATGCGCTCCTACTTTCGATTTCCTACGCACGTGGTGCGTTCACTGCATCTGCGAGACGTACGGGATATACGGGGCGGCCGGGTCGTCCGGCGGCCTCGGGAAAGTCAGGTGGTTGATAAAGGAATACTGCGCAATCGGGAACCTCTCGCCGCAGCGGATTATTGTCAGGTTCACCTTCGTCATGCCGTGGAAGTCCTCGGTCTGGATGTGCACCTGGTCGCCGAGCTGGAGCGCCCACTCGTCCGTGCCGACGTCGCGTATCTCGCCCTCGAGATTCCCGAGCCTCTCCTTCATGTAGTCGGGGTCGGTGTCTATCGCCTCGAACATTATGTAAGCGCGCGCGTGATTTATGGGCTTCGTTATCATGATGACGTTGTTGGTATCCGTCACGATCGGAAGGTTCAGATACTTCGGCGGCTTGTAAAAACCGAACCGGCCCGTAACGATGTCGCCGTTGGCGACGTTAAAACGCCTGTGATTGGGCTGCGACGGCCAGTCTATATCCACGACAACGCCTACTCCTTCGGGGTTTTGTCCGAACGAGGGCGGCACTATAACCATAAACGCCGCGATCAAGGCGGCAACCGGAAGGATTAGGCGCGTCATGGACTCCTCCTTTAAGAATTCCTGCCTAATTATAATGCATTCAATCCCAAATGATAAGACTTTATCTCAAGTATTTTAATCAATAGCTTTAATTGTTAGGGTCAGGCAAATTCCTATATAATCGGCTGTAATCTATAGGTATTCCGGTTCGTCGCCGCAGATTTGCCGCTCCCGGGTCTCATTCGCGGCCCTCGTTTGTCGCCACTATTCCACGAAGGGGAAGGGCCGGAAGCCGCCTGTTCTCGACCGAAGCGAGCGTCCGTATCCGGCATAAGTTATAAGTACATTATTTTTTGGCGGGAATTCAGCCGGCTTTTTTCTCCAACCGTTGTTCTTTGTTTTTGATTATAGTAAAGTGTCAAGAGATAAATGTATTAATTATAGGAGGATGGAATCGTGAAAAACGCTCTTTATTCCCTTTCGGCGGTTTTCCTTTTCATGCTGATATTCGCCCCGGGGCTCCGCGCCCAGCCAACGTGCGTCGAGGCCAACGGGCTCAACTGGTGTTACAACGACGAGGCGTGCGGCGAGGCGTGTAACGACGTTTGCGCGGCGCTCGGCCTCGTGCCCGAAGACAACCAGGTATGGTTCGAGGCCCAGGACACGGAAGCCGAGTGCCAGGTTATAAGCGAGGCTCTCGGTCTGGGAAATACCGTATTTTTTGGGACCTGGGCATACGCCTGCCTGGAAGATACGGGCGGCACCCATACGGTGGGCGGTGGGCTGATCGGCCCGTTATACTGCTCTGTTTCGTCGACATGCCCCGAGGATCACAGAACCCAAATGGACCAGATCGGGACTCCGTGCGGTCCAGACTCGAGGCGCTCCATATGCCCGTGCACGGACCCGCCGGCCGAGGTTCTCGGCCTGTCCCCCGAATCGTCCTCCGGCCCCGCGGGCTCGGACCAGACTGTCACGGCCTCCGCCACGGGCAACGGCGATCCGCTTCCCGGGGTGCAGGTAACGTTCAGGGTCATCTCCGGCCCGGGCGAGGGGAAGACGAGCGGTGCTTACGGGGAATGCTCTAACCCCGGCTGCTTCACGGGCCCCGACGGCCTCGTGTCGTGGACTTATTCGAACTATGCCGTCGGCACGGATACCGTAACCGCCTCGTTCGAAGGCTCTCTGGGCGAAGTAGCCTCGTCTTCCGTCGAAGTTATATGGACGGTTCTTCCGATTCCGACGCTTTCGGAGTGGGGGCTAATAGCCGCCGCGGCGCTCATGGGCGTTGCCGGTTATATGGTCGCCCGCAGGAGGAAAGCGGCTGCGTAATCTGTAGCATTCTCTCAAACTCAAAATATACACGGGGGAGCTTTGGCTCCCCCGATGTCCAAATCCGACGTGCTGTTCTACTCTACGCGCGAAAATCGTGTTTTGAATTAATTCGCCCCCTATTACATTTATTAACCGAATTTGTTAGAATGTTTTGAAAACCTGAGGAGGATGGCAGGATGAGTCTATCCCGTATAATTCCGTTTTTCTTTTTCTCTATATTTGCATTGGCGGCAGTTTCGCTCCCGGCGAGCGCCCAGCCAGTGATCGTTAACGGCAGCTTCGAAACAGGGAACTTCAACGGCTGGACGGTATTCCAGCAGCCGGGAAGCGGCGGCGACTGGTTCATATACCAGGGAAACGATTTCTCGCCGCTCCCGCCCCCGCCCTCGGGCCAATATGCCGCCGTAACCGACCAGGGCGATCCCAGCTCACAGATACTCTTCCAGGATATATTCGTCCCGGGAGGCTTGTCTGCATGCTCCGTGATCGTATATTACGCCACCGAGGCAGAATTCGTTATCGGGCCGGGGCTGGCATACGCTCTCGCCGATAACCAGCAGGCTAGGATAGATATAATCTCCACTGACGCCGACCCGTTCACGGTTGGAGCCGGCGTTCTTCTGAACATATTCCAGACACTTCCGGGGGACCCGGGCACGCTCGGCTACACGACGCTCGAATTCGACCTTTCGCCTTTCGCCGGCACGACGGTCCGGTTCAGGGCCGCCGAAGTGGATAATCTGGGAGTGTTTAATTTTGCTATCGACGATCTTAACTGCGGTGGCGGCACTGTCGTTACCGGCATTCCGACCCTCGGCGAATGGGGCATGATGGCGATGGCAGGCGTGCTCGGAATCGCGGGGCTTCTATATGCGCGGAGGAAGCGTGTTTTAAATTAGAACCGTCTTGATTTAACAGGCTTAAGCACGAAAAATTCGAAGAAAATATCGGAGGACGGTAAGATGAAGATTTACGGCAAAATTCCATTTTTTCTTTTCTCATTATTTGCATTGGCGGTTGTTTCTATCCCGGCGGGCGCACAGCCTGTGATCGTTAACGGCGGGTTCGAGACCGGAACTTTCACGGGATGGACGGTTGTTGTCGCGCCCGGCAGCGGCGGCGACTGGAACGTATACCAGGGAGACCAGTTCTTGCCGCTCCCTCCACCGCCCGAAGGGCAGTACGCCGCTACGACGTTTCAGGGCGGCCCGGGCGCACAGGTGCTGTACCAGGACATAGCCGTCCCTGAAACCGGCCCTTACAATTGCTCGTTGATAGTCTATTATTTCAACGAAGGCTCGGAAATCATCGACGGGCCCGGTTTTGAATTCATTGGGGATCCGAACCAGCAGGCGCGTATCGACTTAACCACCACCGACGCCGATCCGTTCACGGTTTCCTCGGGCATACTCGAGAATTTATTTCTGACCGTGCCGGGAGACCCCCAAGAGCTCGACTACACTACGATCGAATTCAACCTCTCCGCGTACGCGGGCACCACGGTCAGGCTGAGGGCCGGTGAAGTGGACAACCAGAACCCGTTCCTCTTCGCGATAGACGAGGTTACATGCGGGGGCGGCACGGTCGTTACAACAGGCATTCCGACCCTCGGCGAATGGGGCATGATGGCGATGGCCGGCGTGCTCGGAATCGCGGGGCTGCTCTACGCGCGCAGGAAGCGCGCGGCGGCCTGAGCGCCGCGTCGGTGAATCGGCGTTCGAGTTAAATGAATCTTCGAGCACGCGGAGGGTAACTGCGTCCGTTAAACGAAACATAATCGATGTAGAGTGATGTAAATCGACCAAATTAAGGGAGGAATGAGATGATGAAAATCCTGCGCTCAGGTCTGCCGGGTATCTTCGTGCTTGTGCTATCCATACTTGGTTTTACCTACACCTCTTATGCTTCCGTATTAATAAACGATATGACCGCCGCCAGGGATGAAGGGGCGGGATTAAGCTCGGGTTTCATCGGCACGGGATCCGGAAACGGAAATTTCGAGATAATAATTTGCGGGATCGATGCCGCAGCGGAAAATCCCTTTTCCTTGCCTTTTCCCGGATCATGGGACGAGTTGAACAACAGTGTGTGTCAGGGGCCGCTATGTCAGCTCGGCATATGGGCGCGTGAAGTAAGCTCCATACAATCGGAAGAGATAAATTGCTCGTGGCTTAACGGGTCGAGCGCCTTTGTCGCCGCTTCGATAAGGTATTCGAATGTCGATACCGAAGATCCCATAATAGATATGGCTTGTTCTGAATTTATCGACGGTAATTACGTCATCGATCCGGTAAGCTCGGAACCGGGGGCACAGCTCGTTAATATTCAGATGCTGGTGACCACGGGCGGCGTCGGAGAACCCTTTGTCGATTTTAGTTCTACGTCAGGAGTAGCCAACTCGGCTGTTGAGATTGGAGAAGGCAGGTTGTTGGGTCTTGGAGCCAATTCGAGCCTCGACCCGGGCGGCGCCGGATTTGAGGGGGTTGAATTCCCTCCTTTCACTGATGTGTACAACACCAGGATTTGCGTCTTGACGTTACGCCCGGCTGTGCGGAGCATTCCCACGATCGGCGAATGGGGCCTGATCGGCTTGGCCGGTATCCTGGGAATGGCGGCTTTTATGGTACTTAGAAGAAGGCAAGCCGCCGCCTAAAGTCTGAAAACAATCCGATATGAATACTTGAAGGGGAGATTCGGCTCCCCTTTCTTCTCATATTTATTAGTAAGGCATACTTAATCTGTCATTTCGAGCAGATGCGAGAAATCTATATTTCATCCCCCCTTAGGAAAAGGGGGGTAGGAGGGATTTAATCCTTCATTTTTTCTTTGTCATTCCCGAGCGCACATGGCGCGCCCGCTTGCAATAATCCGACCCGTCCGCATACTAAATTTATATAAGCCCCGGGAGGCCCGCCCATGATAAACTCCGTAAACGAATTCATCGAAGAGTTCATGAAGCATAAGGACAAGGTCGAGTGGTATCTCCACAAGCCTACGCCCTTCGCCGACGCGACGGACATACGCGGAAGGGACGTTCTCTGCAGCCCGGTGACCGTCATGGTCGAGCCGCCGATCCACCATTCGCTCGATTACCTCGAATTCGACGTCGATATAACGCCCTCGTTTCAGGACGTCGTCTCCCGCGCGTCCAGCCACAGCATGCGCGGACTGTGGGACGCCATGGAAAAATTCCCCGCCCACAGATTCCCCAACGCGCGCATCGCCGAGGCCATCGAGCTCAGGCAGCGTCTGCTCGACATACTCGGGCTTGCCGAAGAGATTCCCTCCGCACACTGACACCGCCCGCCTGCACAAATCCCGACTGTGGGATTTTCTGACAATCGACACCCTCCGCCGGGCGCCGTCCGGCTAACCCGCCCCCGATATTGAAAACCGTTCGCGGCACGAATTATGCAATAAAAATTATTGGAATTCGAGACAAGGAGGTGCGTTATGAAAGTCGTTAGAAATAACGCAGCAGCAATCGCCGAAGAAGCGGAAAGGGGCGAAGAAGCCATGGATACCGCGATGAAAGGTGCGTATAAAAACGCCTTCGGCATGGGAATGCAGGCTTTCAAACAGTTCGGCAACGCCGCCGACACATGTCTCGAGATGGGGCTCGCGGCACACCTCGGATACCTCGATTTTCTGAGGAACGTATTCGAGATGAAGTACCTGGCTCCATATCGGAGGCACAACCCCTTTGTAAATCAGCTGGAATATTTCAGCGATTTGGGGAAGGACATTATAGACATCAAAAAGAAGAAGGCCGAGGCGCTCGCCGAGAACATCAGGAAGTGTCGTAAACAGGCTTTTGAGAGCACGTTAACCGCGTTCGATAAGTACTGCGAGCTTCTGAGCACGAGCTAAAAGCCTCGGCATTCCGAAGCGGGTGCGTTGGGGAGCGTGCCCGCGCATTTTCTCCCATACTGCCCGAAGGGGCGTCCCGGTGGCCCGGTATGAATGGCAATTAATCCGCTCCCAAGCCTCATACCGGGCCGGGAAACGGGCGAGGTGCGCCGTTTCGCCGCGCTTTCTCCACACCATTTTAGAACCTATTGACTTCCCAGCCGCCGATCTTCTATATTCTCATTTAGGCGCCCCCGGAAAGCGGGGCGCGAGGGAGGCTGCATCATGGCAGCGAGTGAGAACGAAAAGGTCGTCGAAAGGCTGATTGGCTGCATCAACGACAGGAATGTTGCGGTAATGGACGAGCTGTTCCACGAAGACGCGGTGATGGAATGGCCGCAGTCGGGCGAAAGGATAGTCGGCGGCGACAATAGGCGGGCGATATACGGGGCGTTCCCCGGCCTGCCGACGATAACGCCGAGGCGCATGGTAACCGCGGGCGAGGTTGTCATTGCCGAGGCCACGCTCGATTACGGCGGAGATTCGGTCTATAAATGCGTGTTCGTCTTCGAGTTCAGGGACGGAAAGATAGCGAAGGAGACGGCGTACTGGAGCCAGCCGTTCGACCCGCCGGGGTGGCGGGCAGGGTGGGTCGAGAAGATGGACAAGTGACAGGCCTCGGGCCTCCGGCGCCGCCGCGGTTGCAGATACATTCTCATAAGTTAACATCTTCATATAACTAAAGGCGGAGGCAAGCTTATGAAAGCTAACGTATACCACGGCGCGAGGGACGTGAGGATCGAAACGGTCCCCGACCCCGTCATGAAAAGCGACGGCGACGTAATACTGAAGATAACGAAGAGCGCGATCTGCGGCTCGGACCTGCACTTTTACAGGGGCAACATCCCCCTCGACGAGGGCTTCGTCGTGGGGCACGAGTTCATGGGCGTCGTCGAAGAAGTCGGCAAGGGCGTCAAGAACTTCAAAAAGGGCGACAAGGCCGTTGCCCCGTTCTGGGTGGGCTGCGGCATTTGCCCGAACTGCCGTAAGGGATACCCGACGGCATGCACGGGCGGGGGCGGATGCTTCGGATTCGGCGAGGCCCTCGGCGGGTTCTGGGGCGGCCAGGC
>JBFWTW010000083.1:0-12200 GCA_050247635.1 Candidatus Dadabacteria bacterium
GCCCACGGGCAGCATAAACCCCATCGAAGACGCTATACCGACCGCTAACGCGAGAGCTTCCGGAGGGAAATTTTTCGCATCCTGCCCTAGGGCGAGGAATATGGGCACCATTATCGCCGCGCTTGCCGTGTTGCTCGCAAACTCCGTTATTAGTATCGCGAGCATTACCGATCCCAAAACGAGCACGAACGCACCATGACCTGAAAGGTTGTTTCTCACTATATCGGCCAGAAATTGGCTCGCGCCTGTCTCGGACAGCATCGCGCTCAACACCAGCCCTCCGCCGAAAAGGAGCAGAACGCCCCAGTCCGTGAATCTCGATATCTCCTTCCACTCTATGGTCCCGAAGTAAACGAGGAGGACTATTCCGAGCACGGCCACCAGCGAATCGAACTCCTTGTCTATCCCTATCCACGACGATATGGGCCTGCTGAAGAGCCAGAGGAAAACCACGATTGCGAAAACGAGCCCGACCCTGAAGCCGCTCCTCCGGTCCACTAGCCCCTTTATTTCGGCGATTTGCGAAATCTCCACCCTCGGCAGCTTCGGTTTCAGGACGAAATAAAGTACGCCAACCATCGCCGGGATGAGTATCGCAACAAGCGGCAGGCCCACGACCAGCCAGTCCCTGAAGTCGAGGTCGAGGTTGGCGGCTGTGATGGCGTTGGGGGGCGAGCCGATAAGAGTCCCTACCCCTGCAATGTTCGCCGAGTATGCGACGCCGAGCAGTATGAATGCGTCGGTCGCGGGCGACTCCGTTTTGAGCTTCGATATAAGCCCGAGCGCCACAGGCAGCATTATGGCGGCCGTCGCCGTATTGCTTATCCACATGCTGAGCAGCGACGTCGCGCCGAAGAGCCCGAGTATCGCGTAGATGGGCTTCGTCCCCGCGGCGTTCATTATGTATCCCGCGATGTACTCGTCGATGTTGTGCTTGTGAAGGGCGGCCGCGAGGGCGAACCCCCCGAGGAAAAGGAATATGACCGGGTTTGCGAAATGGCTCAGCGCACTCTTTACATCCATAATCCCGGCGGCCACGACCAGTATCGGAACCAAAAGCGCCGTCACAGCCAGCGGCAGGGCTTCAGTGAACCACAGTATGGCGATGAACGCCAGTATCGCGAGTCCCTTGAGTGTACTCTCCTCTGCCGGGACGAAGAAATATATCCCGAGGGATACGAGCCCGCTTACGAGTATGATGAGATTTGTGCGCATGTCGATGAACGTAGACGACGGCGGTCATGCCAGCCGGTCCGATAAACATACATAAATTTACGTTCATATTTAAATCAGGAATAGCCGTCCGGAAGCGGTGTGCATGTTCTATCCTCCACTGTTTCTATTATCCCCCCCTTAGGAAAAGGGGGGACAGGGGGGATTTAATAGAGTTAGCCTATCTAGAGAGAATAGTTCTGCTATCTTCGAATGGGAATTATAACAAAATGACAGCTTCTCCGGGGAACCCTACTCGGAGCCGATCTTTTCTATGACCCAGAGCTTCCTGGCGGTCCATCTCCCCCACGCGGGAATGATAAAGAGATACTTCCCCCGCATCCTTTCGCCCTCGACGTTCAAAACCAACTTTATCTTGTTGGACATTTCGATCGTGCACGTCCCCCGGTCCCATCGCTCTTCCACTCCGCGCCCGCACTCGCCCCCGTAAGCGCTCTCTTCGGACTCTCCCTCCTGCGCGTCCCCCCCGACCGCCAGCCTCTTGTCCTTCTCATCCTCGGGTATGCCGGACGGCACCACCCAGTGCATGGCGCGTCCTTCCCCCGTCACGAAAAGGTCCCAGTGCGGCGCACCCGCCTCGTGCCGGAATACCGTGTAGCTATACGTTTCTGTCATATATGAGTCTCAGGCCGCGGAGTGTAAGGAATTCGTCTACGTCCTTTATAGTCTTGCTTTCTTTCGCTATGAGAGGTGCGATACCCCCTGTTGAGGTAACATACGGCGGCGTCTTCATCTCGGTCTTTATCCTCTCGACTATGCCGTCCACGAGCCCCGCGTAGCCGTACACCAGCCCGGACTGTATGCTCTCGACGGTCGTCTTGCCGATTATATTCTCGGGCTTTACGATCTCCACCCTCGGGAGCTTCGAGGCCTCCCTGTAAAGGGCTTCGGACGATATCGTAAGCCCCGGGGTTATGACCCCGCCCATGTACTCCCCCTTCTCGGATATGCAGTCGAACGTCGTCGCCGTGCCGAAATCGACCACTATCACGCTCCCCCTGTGCTTCTCGTATCCTGCGACGCCGTTCACTATCCTGTCCGCGCCGACTTCCTTCGGGTTGTGATACAGTATCGGCATTCCGGTCTTCACGCCGGGGCCGACGACGAGCGGGTTCACGTCGTAATATGTTTTGATGGCATTGAATACGGTCGATTGTATATTCGGGACGACGCACGAAACGGCCGCGCCGGTTATGAAGCCGGGCTCGACGCCCTTTATTTCCATCAGGTCCCTGAAGAGTATTCCGTATTCGTCCGAGGTCTTCGATTTATCGGTGGCGATGCGCCAGTGGGACACGATTTCCTTTCCGTCGAATATGCCGAATACGATATTCGTATTCCCTATATCTATTGCGAGAAGCATTCTTATTTTCGGGGTCCCCGGCCTTTGGAATCCGGCCGGCCTCGGCTTCCGGGAGCATGGCCGTTTTGAGATTCACCCGGGCGCGCCTTTACTTAAGTCCCCATCTCCTTCTTAGCGACCATTCCGAAAATAATAACCCCAATATCAGTAAAAGAAAGAACGGGCTGTCCCAGAGCTCCTTGGTTTCATACCCGGTAACGGTCTTCTTCCGCGAATCGTCTATCCTGAGCCTGTCTGCGCCGTCGCCGGCCCTGATATAAACCCCGCCGCTCCCGGACGCGATGGATTTCAAATAGCCCTCGTCAGACGTCGGCCCCTTCACTTCCTTCCCGGGCGGCTCGACAATGAACGATATGCCTCCGAGCTCCTCGTCCGCTGCGCTGCCGGTATCCTCGTCCGCGGTAACCTTGTATATCCCCGTCTCGCCGGCCTCAACTTCGGCGGTGAACATATTGTCGCCGTGCCTTTCGAGCGCGAGCTGCTCCACTCCCCCGTCCGGGTGAACGAGCGTCGCTCGCGGGGCCCCTTCCGCCTCTTCGCCGCCGAGCTCCCATATGCGAACCTCCGCCTTTTCGCCCGGTCCGTATACGGCCTTGTCCGTCTCGACCCTCACATCATTTAAATCCGGATCGTTTACGAACCATAAAAAGAGCCTGTTCCAGAATTTTTCGTACATGGGCGAGACGTCTCCCTCGCTCCCCCTGACGAAATTCCATTTCCACGACGAGTCCGAAAGGAACGTGGCCGCCTTCCCGGTGCCCACCTTTGCCACGGCCAGGATCGGCTCGCCGTCCGGCGACACGAGGAGCGGCACGGCGTCGGGGCTTAGCCCCTGCACCATGTTGAACCCTTCGAGCTCAGGCATATCGTTCCACTCTTCCTCGTTCTTTTTCTTGTCGGGGAATATCTTCATTATCGGATGGTTCTTCCCCGCCATCGTGAGCTTCGGGTGTATATTCTGATCGTTTATCGTATCGGTGAGCCCGCGCGGGATGTAGTCGAGCTCGACGGGCAGTATCTCCGAAATGGGCGTCGCGCCGTAATTCCCGCTGTCGAAGCTCTTGTTCCCGCCTATCATCAAAAACGCGCCGCCCTCGTTCAGGACGTAATCCCTTATGCTCCGGAGATGAAATCCAAAAATACCGTAGGGCTGGAAATTGAAGTTCTGGAATATTACGATGTCGAACGTCCCCAATTCAGAGCCGAATATTTCGTTCACGGGGAACGGTATCAGGCTGAGCTCGTTCTCCGTCGCGAACACGAGGTCCGTCGGGTCCCTCAGGATAAAAAACGAAACCAGGTCCACGTTCGGGTTTTGCTTGAGCGCCTTCCTCAAAAACCTGACGTCCCACGACGGGCTCCCCGCCACGTGCAGAATGCGTATCTTGTTTATGATCACGTCGGTGTAAAAAGACTTCTGGTTGTTTTCGGTTATCGTCTCGTCCGCCATCACGGGCACGGCGGCCGTGTATATCTGCCTTCCGAGCGTAAGCGGGTTAATCTCGAAATCAACGCTCCCGGCTTTGGACGAGCCGTCTATCGCGACTTCCTTTATAGCCACCAGCCTGTCCCCGTCATATAGCGACACGGGGATGCTTATTCCCCCTTTCCCCGTCGTCTTGACGTTCACCCGGACAGAATACGGGTATCTTAGAAACGAGACCTCGCTCGACTCGACGCCGTCTATCCAAAGATCGGGCGATGCGTCGCCGGCCAGTGCCCCCACGGTATTTATCCTTAGCCCGTCCTTCCCGTCTTCGCTGTCTTCGCCTGCAGTATCCCCGTTGTTCCCGCCGTCCGAGATTATTATGGCCTCGTCGAGCTCGCCCCGGCTGTTTTTGCCGCGGAGCTCCTTAAGCAGCTTCCCGAAATCGGTACTCCCGTCGTGTGGATCTTCCGATAATACCCCTTCCCGCGAGGTCGGCGTAACGCCTTGACCGAACGTGTAATATTCGACGACAAAATCGTCGTCCAGCCCCGAGAAGAATCCGGAGTTGTTTTTAAGGAAATTCCACGCTGCGTCGATGCGAGCGTTCTCGCCCCGGCCGCTCGGGAGATTCATGCTCCACGACTTGTCCACCAGCACAGCGAGCCTGCGCTTCTCTTCCTTGTAGCTGTCCACCCTTACAGCGGGGTTCAATAGAAGGAAACTTATGAGGAGGAATGCTATAACGTGAAGCGACAGTATCACGGCCCTTTTCCGGAAGCTCTCTATAGATCTCGAGCTTCTTATCGAGCCGTATATCACGACGGCCAGGAATACGGCGAATATCGCTGCTTCCTTAAGGCCGGGCGGGTCTAAAAACACGATAGAGCTTACGGCGCTTTCCATAGGTAAAAATTTACCACAGGTCCGCCGTATTTCCCGTCCGTTAGAATATAAGCAGCTTCCCGTCCTTCATTATAAGCTCGCCGTCAGCGGTAACGGACGGGTTCATGACCACCCCGTCCAGGTGGCTCGCGACGCGTACCGTCCCGCCCATGCTCTTGTTGTCGCCGAACGCTATGTGTATCGTGCCGATTACTTTCTCGTCCTCGAGGACGTGCCCGGTGATAAGCGCCTTGTCGTGTGTCCCTATGCCTAGCTCGGCGAGGTTAAACGCGAGCTTCCCGTGCGGCTCCATTATCGATATGAGCCTCTCGGCCCCCTTGCCGCCCGTGATCTCTGTCGCAAATCCCTCTTCGACCTTAACCTTGATAACCTCGTCTTTCAGTATCCCCACGCCGGCCATCGAGCCGTCGAACACGACCACGCCTTCTGACTTCCCCTCTAGCGGCGCCACGTAGGCCTCCCCGGCCGGAAGGTTGCTGAAATCGCCCGGCTTGTGGTTCCTCCCGGTGTCCGACTGCCCGTCCCGTCCCTCGACGACGAGGTTTATGTCCGTCCCCTTTTCCGAGGTCACCCGCACGTTCGACGCCTTCGATATGATTTCGGCGAGCGCGTCGCTCCTTTTGGCTATCGCGTCGTAATCGGCGTTGAGCGTCCTCACCATCATGTCCTCCGTTATCCCAGGGAGCGTCGCGATCCTTACGCCGGCCTTGCACGCGCTTCGCCTCGAATCCGTATGGCTGAGCGATTTCGACGTCGGTATCAGTATCACGTCCACGAGCTTCATGAGCTCGGCGACGTATGCGGGCGGCTCCTCGCCGTTCGATTTTCTCGGTATTATTTCGATTATAGAGGCCTCGGCCCCCGCATCCCTCGACGCCTCCCAGAGCGCGTAACCGATCTTCCTCGCCGGCTCGTCCGTTATTACGAGAACGTTCTCTCCTTCCTTAACCGCCATGCAATCGATCACCGCTATCTTGGCCGCGCTTTTGAGCTCGTCCATTTCGCACCTCCGAATGTTTCTTTTATTTGCGCTGTACCTCGCCGGTATTATAATATGCCCTGACCCGCGGCCCGCTGTAAATGCGGGGGGCCGTATTCGAAGGAGGCTGAATGAAAGGCGTAGGCATAGTCACCCCCTATTGGCCCGACATCAAACCCGGCGAGCTCGTGGAATTCGCCCGCCTGGCCGAAGGCCTCGGCTACCACTCCATCTGGGTCCCCGAGATGTGGGGCAGGGACGCATTCTCCATACTCGGTCTCCTGGCCGCGAACACGACCCGCATCAAACTCGCGACCGGCATCGTCCCCGTCTTCAGCCGCGCCCCTTCCGTTATCGCTCAGACTATAGCGACGCTAGACGAAATCTCGGGTGGCCGCATGATACTCGGGCTCGGCACAAGCGGCCCTGCCGTCATAGAAAACTGGCACGGCATGAAGTTCAAAAAGCCGCTTCAGCGAACTAGAGAATACGTCGAGATAATCCGTATGATCCTCTCGGGCGGAAAGGTCGATTACGACGGAGAAATATTCAAGCTCAAAGGATTCCGCCTTCAGTTTAGGCCCCCCCGCCCGGATATACCCATACTCGTCGCCGCCATAGGGCCGAAGAATATTCGCCTCACGGGCGAGGTCGCCGACGGCTGGATACCGTTCCTCCTCCCGAGGGAAGGCATAAACGAGGCCGGAAAGGAGCTTACGCTCGGCGCGGAATCGAAGGGAAGGGCGGCTTCGGAATTATCGGTCTGCCCCTACATAACGACGTCGGTCTCGGAGGACGCCGAAACTGCAAAGGCAGCCGTAAAAGAGCACATCGCCTACTACGTCGGCGGCATGGGAACGTACTATTACAACACACTCGTAAGGTTCGGCTACGTCGAAGAGGCCGACGCTATCAGAAGCGCCTGGGAGGAGGCGAACAGGAAAGAGGCCGTTTCCGCGGTGAGCGACAGGGTCCTCGATTCGCTCTCCGTATCGGGCACTCCTGAACACGGAAGGTCTATAGTCAAAGCCTATCTCGAAGACGGAATGGACCTCCCTGTGCTCCTCTTCCCTCCGAAAGCGTCGCGCGAGCTCGTAAGGGAATCGATCGAATCCCTCGCCCCTCCATACACATGAAGCGATTCCGAATGAAGAATCGGTCTCCTTTCTACGTGGTAGGGGGTATAAGATGTGTCATTCCCGAATGTCTTTATCGGGAATCCAGTCTTTTGAAGGTTTAATATAGTCCAAAACAAAAAAGCCGCTCACGCCATTTCAGGCGTGAGCGGCTCAGATTCGATTCATATTCAGTTCAGTTCTTAAGCGCTTATAAAGTCCTTGAGGATCCCTCCGGTGCTGAGCTGCCGGAGCTTTTTCAGCGCGCGCCTTTCTATCTGCCTTATGCGCTCACGGGTGAGGCTGTACCTGTTCCCGATCTCGTCGAGCGTGTACGACTCGTCGTACCCGATCCCGAACCTCATCCTCAGTATGTCCTCTTCCCTGTCGGTCAGGTTCTTGAGCGCCTCCTCTATCTTTTCGGACATAGACACCGTTGCCAAAAGCGTGTCGGTAGCCGGCCTCGTGTCCGGTATGAAATCGATGAAGCTGTTCTTCCCGTCTCCCGATGCCGTGTTCACGGCGTCGAGATAAACAACGTTCGTGGAGGTCGCCTTTATAACCTTCGACACCTTCTTCACGCTGAGCCCGGTCTCCTCGGCGACGTCCTCTATAGCCGGTGCCTCGCCGTTCTCGTTCCTCAGCATATTGGCTGTCCTCGTAATCTTGTTCGCCTGCTCCAGCACCCTTACCGGAATCCTGATTACCCTCGTCTGGTCGAAGAGCGATCTGGTTATGCTCTGTATTATCCACCACGAAGCGTAGGTCGAAAATCTGTAGCCCTTCGACGGATCGAATTTCTCGACCGCTTTAATGAGGCCGATGTTTCCTTCCTGGATTATGTCTGCCAGCGGAAGACCTCTCCCCATGTAGTTCTTCGCGATGCTTATCACGAGCCTGAGATTTGATTTTATGAATTTGTCCTTGTTCTCTATTTCCTTGTTTCTGTATGCCCTGTATAAAGCCGATATCCTGTTCAGCTTTACATCGAGCGGCATATACCCGCCGGCGGCCTTGGCTTTCCTCTCCTCGAGGCTGCATTTGCAAACCCCGGAATTTTCCTTCTTCACAATCTCTTCGGAAAGCGCTTTAACCTCTTCGGAGAGCTTATCGGCCTTGGCGTTATATTTCTTTATCTTTGTGGCTATGCGAACCTCTTGCGTGGCTGTCAGGAGGGACTCTGTGCCGACTTCTTTAAAGTAGGATTGTAGTAGCTGATAATCCTCGTCCGGGATCACCCTGTTCTTTCCGTTCATCTTGCCGCCCGACGTCCCGTTCATCAGGTTCTGATCGTACGACATCTCGTTGGCGTGCGTCCTTTGTTTATCAAAGTCCTTACTCGAGATGCTTCCAGCTACCGAACTATCAAAAGATTCTTTTAAGCTCTGTCGACCCATGGCAGTATCCTCCAGTTTAGTCCTCCGAATTTTGTGACCCGTAAACCCCATTAAAACCAAGCATGATGTTAACGATGCAATGTTTATGCCACAAACTATGTATTTATCCTAATATACCGTTCTTATTCATTTAAATCGTTATTTCATACCTGAAGTGTTTCTTAAGCGGATAAGGTTCCCATGACAAAAAATGTCATTACAGTATGGTTCTGCCGGAAATTGAAAGCGCAAAATGTCCTGTCCAGGAACAAAAAATCACTGCCGGTTTCGGTAAAGGACTACATATGTAACGATTCCCGGCTTTTATTGTCGCTTCAGCACCGACTCTCGTCAGGCATGTGCAAGAAAATTCAGGGGGACCCGTATCGTCCCCGAAATTCAGGTTGACAACCAGGGGTATTGAAGGGAATATTAGCAATACTGATAAGACATGAATTTAGTTTTTCTATACCTGATTACTATCGGCCAAAGGAAATTTAACGAATGAAAATACTGGTTACCGGCGGTGCCGGCTTTATAGGCTCATGGGTCGCTGACTCCTACATCGAGGGCGGACACGAAGTACTGATATTCGACGATCTCTCTTCGGGAAGGCTCGAGAACGTTAACCCCAAAGCGGAGTTTGTGAAAGGGGACGTAAGAGACCGCGCTTTAATCGACAGCGTCATGGACCGCTTTCAGCCAGACGTTGTGAACCATCACGCGGCGCAGATAGACGTAAGGAAGTCCGTCGAGGATCCGGCGTTCGACGCCCAGGTGAATATAATCGGCTCGATCAACCTCCTCGAATCGTCTGTAAGGCACGGGGTGAAAAAGTTCGTATTCGCCTCCACGGGCGGCGCGATATACGGCGAGCCCGAGGACATCCCCGCGGACGAAAGCACGCCCCCGATGCCGATATCGGCATACGGCACGTCGAAATACGCCGTGGAGAAATACATCGAATACTACAGCCACATCTACTCGCTCAATTACGTCGCGCTCAGGTATGCGAACGTCTACGGCCCCAGGCAAAACCCCCACGGCGAAGCGGGAGTCGTCGCCATATTCTGCAGCCGCATGCTCTCGGGCAGAACGTGCCTCATATACGGCGACGGCAGCCAAACGAGGGACTACGTCTACGTTGGCGACGTCGCCCGCGCGAACGTCCTCGCTCTCGATTCCAGGTCCGGGAGCTACAACATCGGCACCGGGGTCGAAACCTCCGTCAACGAGCTCGCAAGCGAGCTCGGCGTCGCCTCGGGCCAGGTATTCAACACCGAATACGCCGACGCCCGCGCCGGAGAAGTCCAGAGGATAAGCCTCGAGGCGGGCCTTGCCGAGGACGTCCTGGGCTGGGAGCCGCGCGTTTTCCTCGACGAGGGAATAAGAAACACGTGGGAGTGGTTCAGGGCTTCCAATAACGGCTGACAGACGCCCCTTTACCCGGATTGCGTAACTCGGTTCATAGTGTATCCTTAATCCTCTCGGAGGTTCCGAACTTATGAAAAGCAAAGACGATTTTCTCTACGACGTACGAATAATAAACAGGAATATCAGGGACGGAGTGGTCTCTAAAAAAGACTACGACAAGTACCTCGACAACCTTCCCGACGTCGAAGACAATAGCGAGCCGCTCATTATCGAAGACGACGAGCCCGAAACGCTGAGCACTGTGCCCGACACCGATGAAATGGAAACGGACGACGAAGACGAAGAGGAAGAGGAAGAAAGCTGATGAAGTGGGATTACAAAGTCGTCACGATCGACCAGCTTTTTCATGGAAGTGATGATCACGACATCGCGATATCCAAAGACGCCGCTGCGGCCCGGAGGAACAAACAAGGGCAGGGCGTCGAAGGCACACTCAACAAGATGGGCGATGAATCCTGGGAGCTCGTTACTTTAGCGGGCGACTTCGCGATATTTAAAAGACCCAAAGACAAGGCCTGAGAACCGGGCGCGTCATTCCCATTCTATAGTGCTGGGCGGCTTGGTGGATATATCGTATACCACCCTGTTAATGCCCCTCACCTCGTTAATTATCCTTACGGAAATCTTTTCGAGAATGTCATAAGGTATGCGCGCCCAGCTCGCGGTCATGCCGTCGAGGCTGGTGACCGCCCTAAGGGCCACTACGCTTTCGTAGGTTCTCTCGTCCCCCATTACTCCGACCGTCTTTACGGGGACGAACACTGTGAACGCCTGCCATATGTCGTCGTAGATGCCGTTACTCCTGAGCTCCGCTATGAAGATCCTGTCCGCGTGACGAAGCACCCTCAGCCTCTCCTCCGTTATCTCACCCATTATCCTTATGGCGAGCCCCGGTCCGGGGAAGGGATGCCTGCCGAGTATCTCCGGCGGCACGCCGAGCTCGGCCCCTACGGCCCTTACTTCATCCTTGAAGAGCTCCCGGAGCGGCTCTACGAGCTTTAAGTTCATCTTCTCCGGAAGTCCGCCCACATTATGATGCGACTTGATAGTCGCCGATGGGCCTTTCACGCTTACGCTCTCTATAACATCGGGATACAGGGTCCCCTGAGCGAGAAATTCGGCCCCTTCTATATGGGACGCTTCTTCCTCGAAAACGTTCACGAACTCTTCCCCGATTATCTTTCTCTTCTTCTCGGGGTCGGTCACGTCTTCGAGCCTCTTTAAAAACCGCTCTCCCGCGTCCACGTGTGTAAGGTTAAGCCCCATGTCCCTGAAGGACGCCACCACCTCTTCCGCCTCTTTGTCACGTAGGAGCCCGGTATCGACGAAGATGCAGTAGAGCTGGTCAGGAATGGCGTGCTGTATTATCACGGCAGCGACCGCCGAATCGACGCCGCCCGAAAGACCGCAGACGACCTTCGAGCCCCCTACCTTTTCTCGTATATCCGATATGGCCGTTTCGACGAACGACCTCGGCGTCCAGGATCCGTCGCACCCGGCAATGCCGATTACGAAGTTCGATAGTATATCTTTACCGTATTTTGTGTGCACCACTTCCGGATGAAACTGCGTCCCCCATATCCTTCTCTTCACGTCTTTCATCGCTGCGGCCGGGGAATTCCCGCTGAGCGCTATGGACTTAAACCCGGGCGGCAGTTCCAGCACGCGGTCGCCGTGCGACATCCAGACGCCGCTCTCTTCCGGCACATTATAAAAGAGGTCGTCCCCATCCGTGATTTCAAGCGTCGCCGGGCCGTATTCCCTTTCCTCCGAGCGCTCGACCTTCCCGCCGAGTAGCTTCGTAGTAAGCTGCATGCCGTAGCATATCCCGAGGACGGGGATTCCGAGGTCGAATATCCCGGGGTCGACGGTTGGCGAGTCTTCGTCCCAGACGCTCGACGGGCCGCCCGAAAGTATGAGCGCCTTCGGGGATATCTCTCTTATTTCTTCAAGCGGTGTTGTAAACGGTTTTATTTCGGAGTAAACCCCGAGCTCCCTCACGCGCCTCGCTATAAGCTGAGTGTATTGAGAGCCGAAATCGAGTACGAGTATAGTCTCACGCATTTTAGTGTCTTAATATTTAAAGAAGTCCCGGTGGGGTAGTGGATTTTTAAAGAAGGTGAAACGCACGCGGCCGGTATCACTCCAGTCTGTAGTTGGGCGATTCCTTCGTTATTATGACGTCGTGTACGTGTCCTTCCCTGAGCCCGGCGCCTGTAACCTTTATGAACTTTCCGTTGCTCCTGAGCTCGCTTATGGTCTTGCATCCCGTGTAGCCCATTCCGGCCCTGAGGCCGCCGATCAGCTGATAAATCGTCCCGCCTATGGGCCCTCTGTAAGGTATCCTGCCCTCTATTCCTTCCGGCAC
>JBFWTW010000084.1:0-11827 GCA_050247635.1 Candidatus Dadabacteria bacterium
ACTTTCATAACTTCACCTCTTTTTAAGCTTAACACACGACAGGTATCGAAAAAGAATTAGGCTCAGGAGCCGAACACATCCAGTATCGCCCCCTGATACTCCCTTACCTCTTCGAAGTCTATATAGTAGTGCGGCGCGCTCAATATCGGGAGGTCGAGAACCTCCCTGTACGAATCGATCCTCTTCCTGCACTCGTCGGGGGTCCCGACGACGGCGAATGTATTCACCATCTCGTCGCTGACGCTGGCCACCATCGATTTTACGTCGCCCTTCAAAAAGGCCTCGCGTATCTTCGCGGTTTCGTCCGTGAACCCGTGGAGCCTGAACGGAGGCTCGTACGTCCTCACGGTCGCGTAAAAGGCTATCGTGGCCCTCGCGGCCTCGGTCGCCCTCTTCCTGTCGTCCGATATAGCGCAGGTAATTATCGACGACGCCGTAAATCCCCGGCGGTCCCTTCCCGATGCTTCGAGCCCTGCCTTTATTTCCGGCAGCACACTTTCCCTCAGATACCTCTCCGAGCACACGACATGCCCGAGGTACCCGTCGGCCTTCTCGCCTGCAGCGCGGCACATACCACCGCCGACACCCGCAAGGTAGATGGGGATACTATCCCTCACCGTTTTAAACGGACGGTGATAACCCTTCGTGTTTATGTCGTAATACTCGCCCTCGTATCTGAGCGCGCCGTCGCCCGCCTTCTCCGTAACGAGCCTTATGACGTCCATGCACTCCTTTATGCGCGTTACGGGCTTCCCGTGCGATATGCCGTGCCACATCTCGTTCGTCCGCTTGGCCCCGGTGCCGAGGCCGAGCACGAGCCTTCCGCCCGAGATTTCGTCAAGGTCGAGCGCCGTAAGCGCGGTTATGAGAGGGGTCCTCACGAATGCGAGCGCCACGGCCGTCCCGAGCTTAATAGTTTTGGTTACAGACGATACGTAGGAGAGCTGCTCGAAGGACGTCCTGTAAAGCTCCGTGGCCCAGATGGAGTCGAACCCCGCGGCCTCGGCGTCCCTTGCGAGGGGCAGTAGGCCGGACATTTCGTCCGAATCGAGGATGAGTCCGACTGGTTTCATAGGCAGAAACAATAAAGGCGGCACTGGGCCGCCTTTAGGTTATTTTCTTTATAATGGCCGAAACGAGCCCGTTATCTTTCCGGACCGTTACGCCTTGATGAATTATTACTCTTTTTTGTCTTCCCCTTCGGCCTCGGGCGCTTCTTCAGGAGCAGCCTCCGCTTCTGGCGCCTCCTGTTCCACAGGCTCGGATGCAGCCGCCTCCGTAGCCGTAGCCTCTTCGGCCGGCGGCGCTTCAGGAGCTTCGGCCGTTTCTTCAGGCGCAGCTTCCGCAGCCGGGGTTTCCGCTTCCGGAGCAGCCGCCTCTTCCGGCTGAGCCTCCGCCGCTGCCGGGGTCTCAGTCTCAGCTTCAGCCGTGGATGCCTCCGCCGCCTTTTCCTCTTCTATGAGCCCCAGATCCTCAGCGGATTCTTTCTTGCTGCTCTTGGCCTTTGCAGTGGCCTCCGTCTCGGATGCCTGCGTTTCCTTCTTCTTTGGCGCGGCCTTGGCCTTCTTCTTTTTCGGCTTGTAGTCTTCTTCGACGAGCTCGATTATGGATACCGGGCTGCTGTCGCCTCTCCGGAACCCGAGTTTCGTAATCCTCGTGTATCCGCCCGGGCGGTCCTTGAACTTCGGGGCTATCTCGTCGAAAAGCTTCTTTAAGACCTCGTTGTCACGAATGTAGGCCGCGGCCTGCCTTCTCTTGTGAAGGCTTCCGTCCTTTGCGAGGGTTATCAGCTTTTCGGCGATTCTCCTCAGCTCCTTGGCCCTGGTGTCGGTGGTCTTTATCTTGTCGAAGCGAAAGAAGTCCGTAACCATGTTTCTGAACATGGCCTTTCTGTGCTTTGTCGTAACCCCAAGCTTACGCCCGATTCTTTTATGTCTCATCGCAAATTCTCCGGTTCTGTTTCAAACAATTACTGAAGCGCCGTCTTATCGCTTCTCTTTGCTTTTTCGTTTTCGAAAACGTCCTGGTCTATCTTGAGCCCGAGCCCAAGCCCCATCTCCGTCAGCCTCTCCTTGATTTCGTAAAGCGAGCGCTTCCCGAAATTCTCGAGGTTAAGGAGATCCTCTTCGGATTTCTGGATGAGATCGCCTGCGTACTCGACGCCCGCCTTCCTGAGACAGTTGAGCGAACGCGCCGAAAGATCCATCTCCTCGATGGTGTTGAACAGTATCTCTTCCGTACCCTTTATCTCCTGCTTATCGTCGGTCTCCAGTACCTCGTCGACCTCTGCTTCGTCAAAGTTGATGAACACCGTAAGCTGATGCTTCACGATCTTGGCTGCGTACGCAAGCGCATCCTCGGGAAGCATGGTGCCGTTGGTCCATATCTCAATAGTAAGCTTCTGAAAGTCCGTCCTTCGCCCGACCCTCGAGTTCGTGACGGTGTAGTTCACCTTTCTGACAGGCGAAAAAAGCGCGTCGATCGGGATTACCCCTATCGTGCTCTGGATCTCGCCCCTTCTTTCCACGGGTTCGTATCCCCGTCCCATCTCGACCTTCATCTCCATTTCGAGCTTGGCTCCCTCGGAAAGGGTCGCTATATGATGGTTCGGGTTAAGTATTTCCACGTTATGTCCGGTACTAACGTCCCCGGCCTTGATGTCCGTTTCACCCTGAGCGCTTACGCGAATCGTCTGCGGCTCGTAGGTATGCATCTTGAGGTCCATGCCTTTAATGTTAAGGATGATCTCGGTGACGTCCTCTTTCACGCCGGGTACGGACGAAAACTCGTGCAGCACTCCGTCGATTTTAATCGACGTAACAGCCGGTCCCTGGATCGAAGAGAGCAGAACTCTCCTGAGCGCATTTCCCAGCGTTACACCGTATCCGCGTTCCAAAGGCTCGCACACGAATTTTGCGTATGTATGTGAAGCGGTTCTTTCGTCCTTCTCAATTCTTTTCGGTTTGATAAGGTCTTGCCAGTTTTTTTGAAAATCCTTCACCATACTCCCTCCATTATATGAAGATGAGATCCATACGCCTTTTGGAAACGCCTTTTTATTATCTTCGTTATCTTCTCGATTTTTATACCCTCGAATAGAACTCGACTATGAGCTGCTCTTCTATAGGGAACGTTATGTCCTCGCGCTCGGGGTTCCTGACCACGGTCCCCTTCAAATTCTCTTCGTCGAGCTCGAGCCATTCGGGAACGCCCCTTCTCGATGTGAACTCCAGCGCCTGGGCAATCCTCTGCAGCTTTTTGCTCTTTTCCCTGATTTCGATCTTATCCCCGGGCTTAACCTGGTAGGACGGGATGTTGACGGACTCGCCGTTTACGAGCACGTGGTTGTGGCTCACTATCTGCCTCGCGTCGCTCCTCGAGCTCCCCATGCAAAGGCGGTAGATAACGTTGTCGAGTCTTCTTTCGAGCATTGCAATGAGAATGGAGCCGGTTACGCCTTTTAAACGGGCGGCTTTCTGGAAATAGCTCTTGAACTGCTTTTCACGGAGCCCGTACATTCTCTTTACTTTCTGCTTCTCTCTGAGCCGCACCCCGAACTCGGAAAATTTACTGCGGAACTTTCCGTGCTCTCCCGGTACCTGCTCGGGCCTTTTTTCTATAGCCGTCTTGCCGTTGTAACTGCGCTCACCCTTTAGGAAGAGGTTTACTCCTTCCCTTCTGGAAAGCCTGTCTGTTGGCCCAGTATATCTTCCCATATTACAGCGTAACCTCCTTGAGTTCCTCTACTAAGACTCGAGTGTTTCCAAAAGACATGAATCAGACCCTCCTCTTTCCCGGCGGCCTGCATCCGTTATGCGGTATAGGAGTGATGTCCCTGATAAAAGTAATCTTGAGACCTGAGGCCTGGAGCGACCTGACAGCCGGCTCCCTTCCCGGGCCGGGGCCCTTTACATAAACAGACACGCTTCTCATACCGACCGACGCCGCCTTCTTGGCCGCGTCCTCGGCCGCGATCTGCGCGGCGAACGGGGTCCCTTTACGGGTGCCCTTGAAGCCCTTTGCTCCGCCGCTCGACCACGCGACCACGTTTCCCGCCGTGTCGCTTATGGAAATGATGGTATTGTTGAAAGTAGCCTGGATGTTAACCACGCCCTGTTCTACAAATTTCTTTACCCTTTTCTTGCCGCCTTTTTTTACAGCCATCTATTATCTCCGTAACCGATTATTTACCGGCCTTCTTCTTTTTAGCTATTGCGGTACCGCGCGGTCCCTTTCTGGTCCTCGCGTTGGCTCTTGTCTTCTGACCCCTGGTCGGAAGGCCGAGCCTGTGCCTTATGCCCCTGTAACAGCCGATCTCGATGAGACGCCTGATGTTACCCTGCACTTCCTTTCGGAGCTCACCTTCCACGAGATACTTGTTCTCGATTATGTCCCTGATGGTGGCCACTTCCTGGTCCGTGAGGTCCTTGGAGTGTGTGTTCACGTCTATCTCGGCTTCCTTCAGGATATCTTTCGAGAACTTCCTGCCTATACCGTAAATATAGGTAAGTCCGACTTCTATCCTTTTATTGAGCGGTATGTCTACGCCTGCTATTCTGGGCATATTTCTTCTCTCCTACCCTTGCTTCTGTTTGTGTCTCTTGTTTACGCAGATAATCCTTATAACACCCTTTCTTTTGATTACCCTGCATTTATCGCAAATCCTTTTTACTGATGCTCTAACTTTCACGGTCTTCACCCCGAAATATCATTTTCTCAATCTGTACGTGATCCTGCCCTTCGAAAGGTCGTACGGGGAAAGCTCGAGCTTTACCTTGTCCCCGGGGAGGATTCGTATAAAACGCGTCCTCATCTTGCCGGAAACGTACGCCAATATTTCATGCCCACCGTCGATCTCCACTCTGAACATCGCATTGGGCAACGCCTCGATCACTGTACCTTCGAATTCTATTCTCTCTTCTTTAGCCATAAGTTTTATTGTGTCAGCACCAGCGGTCCGTCCTCCGTTACGGCGACCGTGTGCTCGAAATGAGCCGATAGAGTGCCGTCAACCGTGACCGCCGTCCAGCCGTCTTTAAGTATCTTTACGTCCGGCCTGCCGACATTCACCATCGGCTCTATAGCCATAACCATTCCCGGCTTTAGCTTCATGCCCCTTCCGTTGCTTCCGTTCTCGGGGACGAAGTTGGGCACCTGCGGATCTTCGTGAAGATTTTTACCGATGCCGTGCCCTACAAAGGACCTCACTATGGAGAACCCTTCTCCTTCTACGTAGTCCTGTATCGCAGCCGATATATCGTATAGCCTGTTTTCCGGGCGGGCTTCCTTTATACCCCTCATCAGAGACTCTTCCGTCACCCTGAGAAGCTTTTCTGCCTCGGGAGATATGCCGCCGACCGGCACTGTAATAGCCGAATCTCCATAAAAACCGTCGAGGATAACCCCGAAGTCGAGGCCGACTATGTCACCTTCTTTGAGAACGTTCTTCTTCGAAGGTATACCGTGCACTACCTCGCTGTTTACGGCAAAGCAGACAGATGCCGGATAGCTCGAATAACCCTTGAACGCCGGCTTGGCTCCCTTGCTGACCGCGAGATCCTCCGCCATGCGGTCGAGATCCCACGTCGTTACTCCAGGGACCACGTTCTCGCGCATTCTCCTGAGCGCTTCCACGACGACCTGCGCCGCGCTGCGCATTTTTTGTATTTCTTCTTTATTCTTCAAATAAATCATGCCCTCAAATCCGCCAGCACCGAATCGATTTTCGCAAATACGTTGTCGATGCTCCCCATGCCGTCCACTTCGTGCAGCACCCCTTCCTCGGCGTAGTAGGATTTCAATGGCTCGGTCTGATTTCTGTAGACCTTGAGCCTGTTCCTTACGACGTCTTCCGTATCGTCCTCTCTTCCTTCTATCTTCTGCCGCTCGAGTATCCTTTTGACGATCTCTTCGTCGTTTACCTCAATGGACACGACCGCGTCTATCGACGCCCCGGTCGAATTAAGCATCTCGCTGAGCGCTTCGGCCTGGGGCACGGTTCGCGGAAAGCCGTCAAGCATAAATCCGCTCTTCGCGTCGTCCTCTGCAATTCTGTCCTTTATTATGCCAATTACAACACCATCGGGAACGAGCTCCCCTTTGTCCATGTATGACTTCGCCAGCTGTCCAAGCTCTGTGCCGTTTTTGACCGCCGCCCTAAGCATGTCTCCCGTCGATATGTGTGCCGTAGTATATTTCTCAGTAATCTTGGCCGCCTGGGTCCCTTTTCCGGCACCAGGAGGTCCGAACAAAATAAGTCGCATTATATAAACACCACCATTAAATATTGTATCTTCTGGGGCCTTTCATCCCGCGCTTTCTTACAAACCCCTCGTAACTGTGAGTGATTAGGAACGATTCCACCTGCTGAACGAAGTCAAGTGTGACACCTACCACGATCAGGAGTGAGGTCCCGCCAAAGTAGAAAGGCAGATTAAACGGCTCACGCTGCAGAAACGATGGTATAACGCACACGAACGCCACATACACGGCGCCTATGAACGTTATTCGCCCAAGTATCCTGTCTATATACTCAGAGGTCTTTTTCCCCGGTCTTATCCCTGGTATGAAGCCACCATTCTTCCTGAGGTTTTCAGCAAGATCGTCCGGGTTGTAAATGATCGCCGTATAGAAATAGGCGAAGAAAATAATTAATGCTGCAAATATAATATTATACACTAGCAAATTGTCGAATAACAAATCGGACATATCCCGGAGGAACGGAACATTCACGAACGTGAGAACCGTCGCCGGGAATATAAGAAGCGAAGAAGCGAAGATCGGGGGTATAACGCCCGCCGTGTTCGTCTTCAGCGGAAGGTGAGAGGACTGCCCCCCATATACCTTCCTTCCGACCACCCTTCTCGGATATTGTACGGGTATCTTCCGGTAAGACCTCTCGACGAATACTATGAACGCCACTATAGCAACCAGGAGCAGGAAGATGAGGACGACGCCGAAAACGGTCATCTCACCGGTGCTTATGAGCCTTACTATATTCCAGAGCGCCCCCGGTATCCCGACGAGAATCGAAGCTGCGATGATGAGCGATATACCGTTTCCGATACCGCGCTCCGTAATCTGCTCACCAATCCACATGACGAAGAGCGAGCCCGCCGTCAGCGTGAGAACCGTCATAATCCTGAACGTCCAACCCGCTTCCTTTACAACCGCGGATCCAGTCCCCATGCCCCCTTCCAGGGTTACGGCAAGCATGAAGCCCTGCACTATACATATAAGGACTGTCCCGTAGCGGGAGTACTGGTTTATTTTTCTCCTGCCGGCTTCCCCTTCCTTCTGCATGGCTTCAAGCGACGGAAACGCCTTTACGAGAAGGGACATGATAATCGAGGAGGTAATGTACGGCATTACACCGAGCGCAAAAACGGACGCACGCTCTAGCGCGCCTCCGGAGAACATATTCAGTATGTCAAAGATCGTGCCCCTCGTCTCTTCGAAGAGCTTTACGATCTGCTCGGGATCAATACCCGGCAGGGGCACGAATACCCCGAGCCTGTATATGATCAGCATGAGCGCTGTGAATAAAAGGCGTTTGTTAAGCTCAGGTATTCTAGGAATAGCGCCTATATTTCTATTCATATAATATCTGCCTTACCGCCCTTGTCTTCGATCTTTTTTATAGCGGCCTTGCTGAAAGCGGTTGCCTTAACGGTCAACTTCTTTTCGAGCTCACCGTTTGCGAGCACCTTCACAGGGTTCTTCCCCTTCGTGAGGCCGGCTCCCTTGAGCTCGACGTCCGTAATAACGTCACCGTCGTTGAATCTATTAAGGTCGGACACCTTGACGAGGTCGAACTTTTCCTTGTTCCTGCTCGTGAATCCGCGCTTTGGGGACCTCAGCTTAAGCGCTGTCTGTCCGCCCTCGAACCACGGCGAGACCTTCCCGCCGGACCTAGCTTTCTGGCCCTTGTGCCCCTTTCCGCTTGTCTTTCCCGTACTCCCCGGCCCTCTGCCTACTCTTTTTCTCTGTTTTTTCGAACCCGGCTGGGGAGATAAACTGTTAAGCATCTGTTTCAGACCTCGTGTATGAATTTTTTGTTAGCCCGCACGGCAGCCCGTGGCGGGGTTTTTCGGAATATCGCTCAAAACTCAATTCAAATAAGACTTCGGGAGATCGAGTTCCTTTACATCCTTGCCTCTGATACCGGCCACTTCCTGCGGCATCCTGAGGAGAGCAAGTCCATTAATCGCAGCCTTTACGACGTTAAGAGGATTGGTCGAGCCTACGACCTTCGAGAGTATGTCGTGAATTCCCGAAAGCTCTACGACAGCCCTGACCGCGCCTCCGGCGATAACACCGGTACCCGGCGATGCCGGCCTCAACATGACCCTGCTCGATACGTGCTCGCCCACCACCTCGTGGGGAATGGTGCTTCCCTTTATCGGCACTCTTATAAGATTCTTCTTGGCCTTTTCCATCGCCTTTCTGATGGCGTCGGGCACCTCGTTCGATTTGCCGAGGCCCGCCCCTATGATACCGTCGGAATTGCCCACCACCGCAAGCGCCGTGAAGTGAAACCTCTTTCCGCCCTTGGTAACCTTGGCAACCCTCCGGATATGGACCACTTTCTCTTTGAGCTCATACTCGGTTGCGTCGATCTTTTCTTTTTGCAAGTACGCCTCCAGACTTAAATCCTTTAGAATTCTTTTTCGTTAAAACTCGAGTCCCGCTTCGCGGGCAGCATCGGCAAACGCCTTTATCCTTCCGTGGTACGGGTAGCCGCCACGGTCAAACGAAACCTTGGTTATACCCTTTGCCACGGCTTTCTCGGCCAGGGCCTTGCCGACGACCTTGGCAGCATCCGTTTTCTTTATCTTTTCCTTCCCCAGAGCATCCCTGATCTCAGGGGTGAGGGAGGACGCCGAAACGATGGTTACCGAATTCAGGTCGTCTATAATCTGTCCGTAAATGTGCGACGAGGACTTGAAAACCGAGAGCCTCGGCTTTTCCGGGCTTCCAGAAATCTTCCTTCTTACCCTCGTGTGCCTTATATCCTTCTTTATCTTTCTGCTTAATCTTGTCGTCATCCCTTAGCTCCCGCCTTTCCGGGCTTCAGTTTCAGTTTTTCAGTCGAATACCTTATTCCCTTACCCTTGTACGAATCGGGCGGCCTGAGCTCCCTTATACGGGCCGCCGTCTGTCCGAGTACCTGCTTGTCGATGCCCTTTAAGATGAGCCTAGTGCCCCTTTCCTCGAATTCCGCCGATATGCCTTCGGGAATGGTGAACTCGACAGGGTTCGAATACCCGAGGTTGAACTTTATCTGGCTGCTGCCCATGGCCTCGGCCCTGTATCCGACACCGACGATTTCGAGGGTACGGGAAAAGCCGTCGCTGACTCCCGTCACCATATTGGCGATGATGGACCTTGCGAGCCCATGAAGCGCCTTTACCTTCTTTTCGTCGTTATCCCTTTCGACTAAAATGTTTTCTTCTTCGAGCTTAGCGTTTATGCCCGAGGGTATATCCCAGGAGAGCTTCCCCTTTCCGCCCTCGACCTCGACGACGCCGTTATTAAGGCCAATCTTGACCCCGCTCGGTACTTTTATAGGTTTTCTTCCAATTCGAGACATTAATGCTCCCTCACAATATAGAACAGATAAGCTCCCCGCCCACTCCCTGCTTCCTTGCTTCCGAACCTGTCAGAATGCCCTTGGAGGTCGAGAGTATGCACGTTCCGAGTCCGCCCTTTATACGGGGAATCTCGCTCTTGCCGACGTATACCCTTCTGCTCGGCTTGCTGATTCTCTGGATTTCTTTTATAACACTCGTTTTCCCTTCGGCGTAGGCAAGCGTTATCGTGATGACCTTGCCAACACCTTCCCCTTCGACCTTGTAGTCGCCTATATATCCCTGCTCTTTTAAGATCCTCGCAAGCTCGACCTTTATGATAGAGCTTGGTATAGTAGCAGTCTTATGACCCGCAATCAAGGCGTTCCTGATTCTCGTAAGCATGTCGGCTATCGGGTCTGTCATATCTTTTCGCTCCCTGTAATAATCTGAAAAATTAATCCAATCATGATTGAATACCGCCTACCAGCTCGACTTTCTAACGCCAGGTATCTTGCCGTGGCTCGAAAGGTCCCTGAAGCATATCCTGCACATATCGAAGTGCCTTATATAGGAGCGCGGCCTTCCACAGAGGGGGCAGCGGTTTCTCTGCCTCACTTTAAACTTGGGCTCCCTCATAGATTTTTCCATTAGCGCTTTGCGTGTCATCTGGCTCTGTCTCCTAATTTGTTGTAAACGGCATTCCGAATTCCTGAAGGAGGCTCTTGGCCTCGGCATCCGTCTCTGCCGTAGTCACTATGCTTATGTTCATACCCTTTACGTGCTGAATCTTGCTGTAATCGATTTCCGGGAAGATCACCTGCTCTCTAAGGCCGAGCGTATAGTTTCCTCGCCCGTCAAAGGCCTTTCCCGAGACCCCGCGAAAGTCCCTCACCCTCGGAAGGGCGAGATTCACGAGCCTGTCCAGAAACTCGTACATCCTGTTCCCGCGAAGGGTGACCGAAACGCCGATCGGAAGACCTTCTCTCAGCTTAAAGCCCGCGATGGACTTCTTCGCGGCCCTGACGACCGGCCTCTGTCCGGTTATGCGTCCGAGCTCGTCTACGGCCTCTTCTATAACCTTCTTGTCCTTCCCCGCGTCGCTCATCCTACCGAGACCCATATTGATAACGATCTTCTCGATACCCGGAACCTGCATCGGGTTTTTGTAGGAGAACTTCTCGTTTAACGCAGGAACGACCTTCTCCTGATACAATTCTTTTAACCTGGGAGCCATTATTTCCTGATCTCCTCTCCGCTCTTTTTGCTATACCTTACTTTCTCTCCACTCGAGAGCACCTTGCGTCCGATACGGACAGGCTTTCTCTCGACGCTGTCGATCAGCATCAGATTGGAAACATGTATTGGGGCTTCCTTCTCTACGATGCCGCCCGTCGGGTTCTTCTGAGACTGCTTCTCGTGGCGCTTTACTATGTTGAGCTTCTCCACGAGCGCTCCGTCCCTTTTCTTAAGAACCTTTATAACCTTCCCTGTCTTGCCCTTTTCCTTGCCCGCCGTTACATATACCGTATCGCCGGACTTTATATTGAACTTCTTTTTATGAGGACTGTTTTTCTTTTCCGTTAAAGCCATTTCACACCACCTCGGGGGCAAGGGAGATAATTTTCATAAATCCTTTCGTCCTGAGCTCCCTAGCAATCGGCCCGAATACGCGGGTTCCCACGGGCTCGTTTTCCTTGTTTATAAGAACGGCTGCGTTGTTGTCGAACCTGACGTAAGAGCCGTCCACCCTTCTCTGCTCTTTTCTGGTGCGGACGATCACTGCCCTATGCACAGTGCCTTTGTCCACCTTCGAGCTCGGGATGGCCTCTTTTACAGATACGACGACCACGTCGCCGAGCCTCGCATACTTCCTTCGCGTGCCGCCCAGCACTTTAATACAGTAAAGTCTCTTTGCGCCGGTGTTGTCGGCGGAATCCAGATATGTAGACGACATTATCACTGCTGCTCACCCCCTGCCGCTGCCGGATCGGCCTCAGGCTCGATGTCGAGTTGTATCGCACGCTCAATAATCCTGCTGACCCTCCACCTCTTCGTCTTGCTGACGGGTCTTGTTTCGATTATGAGCACCTTGTCCCCGACCTTGCACGTCTCGTTTTCGTCGTGGGCCTTGAACTTGGTGTTTCTCTTTACTGCCTTTTTGTACCTCGGGTCCATCTTCATCTGTATGACGTCGACGACGACTGTCTTGTTCATCTTGTCACTGACGACGGTCCCGATTTTGGACTTATATTTCC
>JBFWTW010000085.1:0-11811 GCA_050247635.1 Candidatus Dadabacteria bacterium
CGTAAGCTTTATTGAGTCATTCGACTACCAGATTCGTGTTCAGCTTGATCGGCCTGGAAATGTTAAAGCGGTTTGGTGAGGTGGCGCACACGATCTCATGAACCTTTTGAAACTCTTCAGGAGTCGCGTTCCCCCTGATGTGCACTGTATACTTCAGCTCCTCATATCCCGGTGCTACGTCCGGATCGATACCGAGGAAGCCGCGAAGGTCGATGTCGCCCTCGGTCTCTATTCTCAGCTCGTCAAGCTCGATGCCATGCATCGCGCACGCGGCTGCGTATCCGACGATCATACAAGCGTTCAGGGCGGACAGCAGATACTCCTGGGGGTTGGCGAACAGGTTCGTCCCACCGAGCTCAAGCGGCTCGTCGACGCTCAGGCTAAAGTCCTTCTTTACAAACTCACCGCCGACCACGTAACCCTTCACATGTGTATCGGATCTGGTGCCTCCCTTCCACTCGGTCGAAACGCTCCAGCTCGTCTTTGCCTTTGAAGGATCGTCTATTATTTGATTTACGACCTCCATTACATGTGCGGTATCTATACCGTTTACCACCGTTAATGATTTTGCATGTTCCTGCATTTTTACTACCTCCTTAAATTTAGTTTGTCTCTTTAGGGGCAATGGGCGTGCCAAGGCGTGATTCTAAAGAAATATCTAAAGATTATGGGGCGTTAGGTGCGATAGGTGCAGATGTAAGGATTTCCGAATTCTCGTGAATATTGATTTATCGTTAGATAAATTTACGAAAAGTCGTTTTTTGGCGGAGGAATTTTTACGGCTAGTCCCAGGATGGATCGATTTGCCAGAAGCGATGAGAAGAATTTCGGTTCTTTCACAAACACCCCTTCAGGTTGTTCTTCGGGAACGAAGTGTTCGCAGTCGCGCCGCCAGCCTCTCACGTCGAGAGCCTTCTCTCTCCATGTGACGAGGACGTCGTAGGTACTGCGGACGGATCCCTTCCCGCTCCAGATCAGAGGCTAGGAAACGTGAGGCCGAACCGCTCGCATAGAGCTGGCGCGCTGCCGAAGTCCATGTCGAGCGAGTACTTTTTATTTATCTCGGCGAATTTGCCGAGGTCGCCCCAGGCGGCGGCCACCTCGCGGAAATAGTTCTCGAATCCCGCGGGGGAGATAACCTCGATTATCAGGCACGGCGTGTCGCCAGCATTCCAGAACGTGTGCCACTGCCCGCGCGGCTTGAACACCCACGAGCCCTGGCCGGCGGTCACGACCTCGTCTCCCAGGAGCGCGCCGAGTGTGCCCTCGACGACGTACGAGTATTCGTCCTCGTTGTGGTGATAGTGGAGCGGTGCGGCCAGCGCTCGTGGAGCAAGCGGGTGATGCACGACCGAAAATCTTTTCCCGGTCTCTTCGCCTTCTATCTTCCAGTTTACGCCGAGCCCGCCGAAATCGAAGCTGTCGCCGCCGTCGGGTGGAATAGCTATTCTCTTGTTCATCGTATTTTTCTCCTCGTCTAATCCGGGGCCGGGTTGCGCCGGTGTTTTAGGTAAAACTCTTTTTCTGGGCTCAAGGGTAACCGTGGAGAATATGCGCGGCAAGGATTCAGATCGAGGAGAAAAATTTAAGCAGCTCATCCGTGACCTCTTCCGGTTTTTCTTCCGGAAGGAAGTGCCCGCAGTCGAGCGGCCCGCCTCTAACGTCAATGGCCTTCTCTCTCCACGTGGCGAGGACGTTGTAGGTCCTGTTTACGAATCCCTTCCCGCCCCAGAGGACGAGCAGCGGGCATTCGATCCTCTTTTCGAAGTCTGCCTCGTCGTGTACGAGGTCGATAGTCGCGGCCGCCCTGTAATCCTCGCAGCTCGCATGTATAGCCTCGGGCGCGCTGAAGCACCGAACGTATTCCCTGACGGCAGCTTCGTCGAACGACGCGCCCGGCGCGCTCCATCTTCTGAGCTTTTCCCTGAGATAATATTCCGGGTCGCACCCTATCATCCTTTCTGGCAGGCCGTCAGGCTGAATGAGGAAGAACCAGTGGTAGTATCCGGCGGCAAAATTCTTGTCGGCCGTTTTGAACATTGTGTGCGTCGGCGCTATGTCCATCACGCACGCGGCTTTCACCCTGTCCGGGTGGTCGAGGCACATCCTGTGCATAACCCTGCCTCCCCTGTCGTGCCCGGCGACGTAGAAGCTCTTAAAGCCAAGCGCCCCCATTACCTCCACGCAGTCCCCGGCCATGGCGCGCTTTGAATACGTGTAGTGATCCGATGTCGATTCGGGTTTCCGGCTGTCGCCGTATCCCCTGAGATCCATGCACACGACGTGGAAGTGTTTGGCCAGCTCTGGAGCCGTCAGGTGCCACATCGCGTGTGTCTCGGGATACCCGTGCAGGAGGAGAAGCGGCTTCCCCGCGCCTCCGTGGACGAGATTGATAGTAGCCCCCGAGGTTTTAATTTTAGCAGCTTCAAAAGTTCCGAACATTCTTGTCGATTACGTTACAACCGATTGGCGTGGAAGTCGAGCGAGTATGAAGATAACAAATGATCTCCTCGGGATTTAAGAAAGTTGATGTAGAAATCGGATGGCAGTATAGTTGGAAATATCAATTAATACGAATAGATATGAAACAGATTGTTTAGCGCGCAGAAAGCCGCATCGTTGATAAAGAGGTGAGTAGCATGATACACAAAAGCAGGCTTTGGTTTATGGATCTCGCAATCGTCGCTCTTATGTTTTTTTCATTCGGCGGTTTGGCGCTGGGCCAGGAAGAGGCGGTGGTGGGTGAGGAGCGGTTGACGGAGTCCCAGGAGGCCGCACAGAGGCTTTATAACCTTGACGCTAAAATGACGGCCAATTATACCGACACTCAGCGTCTGGCCGGTCAAAGCCAGTCGCCGGTCATTCTTGTAATGTTCAACGGTGTTGGCGGCAAGTACATACTAATCCGAAACGGCAATGTGGAAGCGGTCGAGCCTGTTCCCGCCTTATACCAGCAGATAAAATCGGCCTCTCATACTATAGTCGGAGTTTTTGAAATAATGTCGCCGTATTTCGACAATTCCGGGGTTGAAAACTGGAAGCCGAAGCTTACGGAATATAACAAAATGCTTAAAGATGCTCTGGCAACCCTTGGGGATATAGGCATGCCGCCCGATGTGGAAGAACGCTGCCGAACAATATTGGAAGGAGGGATCAAATTCACTGACGGTGCTCTGAAAACAGGCTCATTCACCTCGGAAGGGTATTCTGCTTACGCAAAATCGGTGTGGCCGGCTATCGCGAAGAACATAGAGCTTGCCGGAAAACTCCAGGTTGATCATTTCGAAGCCCTGCTCAAGAAGTGGCGCAAGGAAATGGGCGAAGAGGAATGGTCCAGATTATACGCTGTCGTGAATACAGCCTGGGCTATGCGCCGCGAAAACGTCCACTTCCAGATCCTGGCTCAGATGATGGGACGGGATGTAATAAACGACAGGCTTATTATTGCCGAAACATTGGAAGACCCGACTCAGGACGATCTGATCATGCTGCTCGGGCGCATAATTAACGACCGGGACCTCGCAGTGCACGTTTTCGGCAAAAAATTGGAATACAGGATGGATGTTGAGTTAATGGGTAACGCGGCAAAGGACGAGATAACTGAAAAAGCATCGCCTCATCATCCTGTTATAGACTATTCCGAATGGATGCCGTATGAAGAGCACAAAACGCCTGATCAGGAATGAGAGGGGAGGAGATTATTAAAAGACACGAATTTATTTGCACGTTGAGCTTTGTCGTGATCGCAGTTTTTCTCGCTATGTCTGCCCCATGTATCGCGGGCGAGGAGACCGCGGTTACCGAGCTAAGTTTTACCTGCACACCGGAGCCGCTTCGGGTTAGATTCGATGTACAGGGGGGGCATTACGACGGGGAAGTCAACTGCGGAAATTTATTCTTACAGCCCGACATTCCTGTGGCGCCGGTTGTGACATACGGTTCGGCCAAATCCGGGAAGTTTTATACTCTTATGATGATAGACCCCGACGGAGACGCCCACGGATCGTGGCCCGATCCGGTTAAGCCGGGGACAAATTCTCCGGTACGCCACTGGATTGTCGGAAATATACCGGGTCAGGTGTTGAGGAACGGTTATAAGGAAAGCACGGCGAACCCCAATAATGTGGGCATGCTGGAGCCCTACCGTTACCCCCACATTCCGGGCGTGTCCGACCGTTACGGTTTATTCGTATTCGAGCAGCAGGGGCGCATAGAATTCGAGAAACTCGACGGCTCGATTATTAACTTCGATTATATGACTTTCATTAATAAATATCGTCTCGGCGAACCCAGGGCTTCTAATTTTTTCGTCGCGGTATATACGTCAGTATCACCTTTCACGGGTAAGCCGTTTCATGGAAACGACGTTCAAGAAACGTGGCATCAGGACTACGGAAAAGGTCAACTCATACCTTAAAATCCTTGTCAGCCTGGTACGACTTTCAGATCTTACTCGGAATTTACAGCACTTATTATTAGCTCATATTTACAAATCAGGCCGGCCGGTTGGTGCTGACCGGCCTAACGTGTTTCGTTGTCGTCAAATCAATACACCCACCCGAAGGCTAGGTCTACCGTGCTTTCGTTGTTGAGGTCGCTTGCAGAGATCATCCTGTATCCGTAGTCGAGCTTTACGAAGACTGCGTTTGCGAATGTATACGACAGCCCTCCAGTGAGCACCGTCCTTTCGTACCTCGGATTGTCGAAGAGGTCGCTGCGCGGGTTGTACATCGTGTCGTAATAATCGATCCTGAAGAAGGGCTCTAGACGGTGTAGATGGTCGAGGCCAACGTACGTGTTTATGTTGTAGCCGAGCTCGGCCCATGCGGAGATCGCGTTGTCGGAAACGGCTGTCCTCGGAACGTCCAGATTGTTCGAGAGCCTCGCGTTTCTTTCCGATACCTCGGCCGCATCCCACAGATGCCCCCACACGAAGAGTCCGCTTCCGCGCCATCTCCCGTAGTTGAATATGGCGTGAGCGTCTAACAGCAGTATCGGCGCGTCCACGTCGGGAAGGTCGTCCTTGGGCCTGTTGGCGGATGTGTCGAAGCCGTAATAGGCTGACGTTCCAATGAGTAATCCGTAGTCGAGGAACTTGTAATCGATCCTGCCCACCATCGCGAGCCCGGTAGCCTTTATGGTTTCGAACTTGCCCTGGTGTCCGCCGCGTATCCAGTTAAGCGAGCCGAAGCCTGTAGAGTCTAGCCCGTTTACGACCTGAAATGTAAGATTCAGGCTGTCTGTTGCGTAATACTGGAAGCTTGCGCCCATCTCGTCCCATACAGCCGGCAGCACCATCGTCTCCGATTCCGGCCTTCTCGCTGCGAGATAATCCGTGGGCTTGCTGAGGAATGACATAAGTCCGAAGGCGAGGTAAAAACGGCCCGCCTTGAGTTTCCCCCAGTCGCCGAATTTTTTATAGAGGTAGAGCTCTTCGACGTAAACCTCCCCGCCTTTTTCGGTTTCCTGCTCGTACTCGCCGAATTCCTCGTACTCTATTTCGAATGTAGAGCCTGTGCCGCCGTGCTCAAACTCTATCTCGGCCTCAAAGCCGAGCCCTGCGTACATCTCGCCCTCGAGCTCAAGGACGAACCGTGTCAGGTCGAATTCTAGCCTGTTGTCGTCGCCCGAGCCTCCGGGCCGCGTCTGGTCCGGGCCATAGCCGTACCAGGAGAAGAGGATATCGGCGTATCCGCTCCACGTTAGCTGGAACGGCCCCTCATCGACTAGCTTCTTATACGGCTTTTCACCCCTGTTCACCATCTCGAAGAAATCTTCCTCGCTGGCGTCCCTCTCTTCTTCCTCGGCCGCTTTCAGGGTTTCTTCCTCTGTGGCTTTTCCGGGCGCTACAGGCGCCGCAGGCGCGGAGGGCTTTCCGGGGGCGGCTTTTTCTTCGACCACGACCGGCTTTTCACCGGAGAGCTCGTCAACCTTCTTTTCGAGTGCCTCGATTTTCTCGGCGTTATCTTTTTTCAGCTGCTCTATCTCTTCCACTCTCCGCGCATTATCGAGCTGGAGCTGCTTTATCATTTCCTTGAGCTCCTGCATTTCGTTGCTGCTTGGCTGGGCCTGCGGGTAGGCGAAATCGCCCGCCGCCAAAAATATCGCTATCGCGATAAAGAGTGATTGGAGAATAAACTTTTTCATCTTCACATTCCTTCCTCAAAGTGCGTTTAAGAATTTGATGAGCTTTTCACGCTCGGTTTTATTTAGATTCATAAAGCGTTCTTTGGCGCTGTGTGCTTCGCCGTCGTGCCAGAGTATCGCCTCCTCGAGCGTCCTTGCGCGCCCGTCGTGGAGGAAGTTCTGTACGCCCGCGACCGTCTTCGTAAGCCCTATCGCCCAGAGCGGCGGCGTTCGCCATTCCATCCCGTTTGCCTTGTGGTCCGGCCTGTGGTCGGCGAGCCCCTCGCCCATATCATGGAGGAGGAGATCGGTGAAGGGCTGTATGAGCTGATCACTTAGCTCCGGGAGCTCGTGTGTTCCGGTCCTTATGACCGACCTGTGGCACTGCTCGCATCCGATGTCGTTGAAGATGCGCTCTCCGGCCGGCACATCGGGGTCGTCTGTGTCGAGCCTTAGCGGCACGGCGAGCGTCTGCGTGTAGAACGTCGTGAGCTCGACAGTCTCTTCGTCTATGTCGGGCTCCGGGTCTTCGCCCGGGAGGTCCGGGTTCGTAACCCCCATGTCTTCGAAATATGCCTTCACAGCCTGTTCACGCAGACTATGAGAACTAGCCTTATGCCCGAATCTCCCCAGTTCGAAGTTCGAAGTGACGGTGTTCCAGACCATGTTCGGACGCCCGGATATGCCGTCGCCGTCTGCGTCGTCGGGGTCCGCTCTTTCGAGTATGGTCTCTTCCGATATGGCTTCGAGAAGACCTAGACCTATTACAGGGGGAGGGACTCTCATAGAGGTCTGTATATTGCTTGGCAGAGACTCCCCGTCAGGCAGCATGATATCGATGATCGGCCGCCTCAGGCTGTACGGCGTCCCGTCGGGGTAGGTGCCAGGGGCTTCCTCCCATTCGAGGAGGACCTCGCCCTCGGGCTCGAATCCGAACGTCGCGTGGTCCTGTATCTGCTCGCCGAGTCCTTCCACCGGCCGGTTACCACCCGGGACAAGCGGCGTTCCTTCGGGGTCTGAAATTCTTATGAGCCCGTGGCTCCTGAGGCCAGTATTACCGAACACGGGCTGTCCTCTCCCGTTTTTTACGTGGCACGACTCACACGACACATTGTTGAAGAGCGGTCCGAGTCCCGGATTTCTCGGCGCGGGAGGCGTCACAAAAACGTCGCCGAACGTAATGTCGCCGTTTAGATGCTTGATCAGGGACTCCTCGGAAAGATTCGATGCCGGCACCTCGAAAGCAAAAGAAGTGCGGTTATAAACACTCGTGTCGCCGCCTGCCCTTACAGGCTCCGCAGTCGGCTCCGGCTCCGGTGATGCGTCCGACGAATCGCCTCCATCGCAAGACGCCAGGAAAAACACCGGGCAGAGTGCACAAAGAACAAAAATATAAAAGAGCCGGCGGAAAATTCCCGGCCCGGTCTCATCCGTTTTGTACATTTTTCCTCACCTTAAATAGAAATAGAGATATGCCCGCCCCGTGCCATCCCCACGAGGCCCGGGGCGGGCATTATATTTACGGATTTATTGCCTAATGACCGGTAATACTTCCCCGTTAAGGGTGTTGAATACTCTTACGCAGGCTTCCTGCGCCGCTACTATATCGTCGGCCGCGTTGGGGTCGAGAATCGCGTCGCGGAACGGCTGTGGAATCGCAAGAATCGCGTCTATCGCATCGTTTATCTCATTTTCCACCCTGGCCGAAAGGTCCGGATCAGTCTCGGCCACGAGCTCGTCGATTCCGGTGCCGTTAATACCCAGCAGCGGCTGGTCGCCGGTGTAGGAGTATAGGACTCCTCTTATGTCGTCCGCGAAGTCGGCCCTCGAATTAAAGCTGAACTGACTTTCCACGGCTTCGACGTCCTGGTTGTCGAAGGGCTCGGCTATTTTTCCGTTGGCGACCTCGTCCAGAATGACGGACATGCCTTCTATGATCTGTTCGAGCGCGCTCACCTGTGACGGGAAGACCGAATTGCTTCCGGCGGTCTTCATGATGTCGCCGAAGGGTTCGGGCCCAGCAATCCAATCGTTAAGAAGCTCTGTAGCCGTAAGCTCGATGTCGGTAACGACAGCTATCAGATACTCGAACTCCCTGTCGCCGAGCTGGTCTATCGAGAACGCGAAAAGCAGATATTCGGCCGTGTGGAATCCTTTAAGGGTCGGGTCCAGGTTCCTTACGAATTCCGGAGTCAGTGCATTTCCGCTCGCGAGTACAGCGTCGAGGTCTGTTCTGTTGACCGGCCAGCTGTCGAGCGCCGGGTCGTGACCCCTGAAATCCACCGGTCCGAAGAGCCATGATTCACTCTGCTCCCACGGAATTCGGGCCGATATCCATGCCGCCTTGGCGGCGTCGAGGTTTTGCTGAGTCCTGTCGGCTTCGAGGGTTTCGCACGCCTCCCTGAGCGCAGCCGCCCTTTCCTGGAGCAATCCATATGTTCCTACGACAACTCCGTCAACGTAATCGTCGAGTATGTTCTGAATGAGCTCTTCCTGATTAGGATTCGGGTTCGGGTTAGGTCCCGGTCCGGAATCCGAACCAGAGCTGCCGCCGTCGCAGGCCGCCATGAATATAAATGAAACGGCAAATAAGAGAGTCAAAATTTTAGCTTTGGAAAACATCGCAATTCCTCCTCATTTCAAGCGCAATAACGCCACTATATTAGTTTGATATTCAAAATCATAATCATAATAATAAGGCAAGAGAGCTCTGTCAAGAAAAAATTCAATGATAAGAGGTGATTGGCTGAGACTGGCTATCAGATGGTAGTTATTAGCTTCAGGGGAATTTGATTGTTTTATTTAATATAATGTAGTACTTATTCGATAGGTGTAATAGCAATAAATATGATAAAAATAAAAAATCAGACATGAAAAAATTCTTGCTAGGGAAGGGCATCAGAGGGTGATTTTTTTAAGTTTTGGCTCGTATCCGGCTCGGTTTTGAGTGGTTTATCGTATGAGAAATCGGCGGGCAAGCTATACCATTTATGAGCCTGGTTACCGACGTGTTCTCCTATAAAGTAATGATCAACAAACAAAGCCCGAAACTGATTTTAACTTATAAAAATCTTTCTAGAGTCTTATATGTGGAAAAACAATAAGAAGCAATATGATATGATTGAAATCTGTGCTTAACCTTATTCTGACAGAACGTGCCTGTGAATTATGAATAGACAGCTCATTATCACATTTATTGCTATGGGGATCGGGGTTCTTCTTCTGGCCATGGATATATCGGCTATGAACGTCGCCGTTTCGGGGATTGAGAGGCATTTTCACTCTGGCCTCGGTACTATCCAATGGGTAATAAACGGGTATCTCCTTGCATTCTCAATGTTTATTGTCACGGGCGGCAGACTCGCCGATATTTTTGGCAGGCGAAGGTTGTTTTTTATCGCACTTTTCATTTTCTCATCCGCCTCGCTTCTGGGGGGGCTGGCTCAAAGCGATACCTGGCTTATATCCGCAAGGGTCGTTCAAGGATTGGGCGCGGCCATACTTTGGCCTTGTATCATCGGTATAACAAACGCTTCTGTAAGCGACAAAAACAGAGGCATTGCAATAGGATTAATATTGGGTTCGGCGGGGCTCGGGCAATCAATTGGCCCAATAACGGGAGGAGCGTTCACGGAGCTCCTGAGCTGGAGGTGGATACTGCTGTTGAATGTTCCGCTCGGTTTATTGTCGGCGGGTCTTACTTATTACAGCGTAAAGATTAAAGATACGAAGATACCGGATGAAAAAATCGACTACGCCGGTATAGCTACCTTGTCTATTGCACTTGTCTCGCTTATGTACGCGCTAAACCAGTCCACCTCTTGGGGCTGGGGCTCTCCTTATACGATTACACTGATAGCCCTGTCGGCGGTATTAATCCTGTCCTTTCTCGTAATTGAAAAAAGGGTGCCAAGCGCGCTGGTGCCCCCGGATCTTATGAATAATTCGGCATTTATGATCCCGTGTTTTATTATTGCGCTCGTGTCACCCGCTTTTTTTGCGGTGCTCCTGTACCTGCCGCAATTTATGCAGAAGTTCCTGGGGTACGATTCATTAAAATCAGGTATCGGGCTGGTTCCGTCCATGATCGTATGGGCGCTGGTGTCTCCATTCGCGGGGAAACTCTATAATCACTTTGGTCCGAGGATATTAAGCTTCGCCGCCGGTGTATTGATCGGGCTTGCGACTTTTCTTTTCTCCTTGTTGCATGTCGATTCTGGTTATACGTCTTTGCTACCAGGTCAGATAATATTGGGAACCGGTTTGGGCCTCGGGTTCTCAACGCTTACAACCGCTGCCATCGGTTCGGTCAATGAAGCGAGATCGAGCCTTGCGGGCGGGTTGGTGTATATGTTTCAAATTGGGGGCGGGGCGCTTGGGCTCGCTGTTTCGACGGCAATGTTCAGCGCCGACGCCAAAAGGAATATAGGCTCGCTCCTTGATATTGCCGGCATTTCGGTCACGGAAGGACAGCAGACCGCAATATACAATTATCTTTCCGGCTTTGGATCAAAAAGCGAGCTTCTTAAAGATTACAGTACCCAGGTTGGCGATAAGATTATCTCGATCATCCATGATTCCTATCTCTTCGGTTTACATGACGCAATGCTGTTCGTATCCGCAATTGCCATAGCGGGCGGAGTTGTTTCCTATTTCTTCATTCACAGCTCACCTGCAAAAAATTAGTCCCAAGCTCGTTTCCGAATGCCGGGACCAGTAATCTATCCGGGCTTCCTAATTCTGGTGAAGAACCGGAAATCGCGAGTGCTGTTGCGAGCCGGGCGTAAGGAGGTTTATCCTCCGCTTCTAAGCAAGACCCCTGTCGAGCGAGCGGTATTGTATGGCTTCGGATATGTGGTGGGCGAGGACGTTTTCCGAACCGTCGAGGTCGGCCACAGTGCGGGAGACCTTGAGTATCCTGTCGTACGCGCGGGCGCTTAACCCGAGCCTGTCTATCGCGGCCTGAAGGAGGCTCGCGCCCTTGTCGTCGGGCTTCGAGTATTTCCTTACCATCGAAGGAGACATTTGGGAGTTCGAATGGATCTTCGATCTTTTAAAGCGAGCCTTTTGTATCTCGCGCGCTGCGTTGACGCGGCTTTTTATGCCGGCCGAGGTTTCCCCCCTCGTGTCCTCCACAAGCTCCCTGTACCTTACGGGCGGGACTTCGACGTGTATGTCTATCCTGTCGAGTAGAGGCCCGGACACCTTCGCCCTGTACTTGTGAATCTGCATGGGGGTGCAGCTGCATTCCTTAAGCGGGTCGCCGTGATAGCCGCACGGGCACGGGTTCATGGCGGCCACCAGCATCAGGCTCGCGGGGTATGTTATTGAGGTTATGGCCCTCGATATGGTGACGACGCCGTCTTCGAGCGGCTGCCTTAAAACTTCGAGCACGTTCTTTCTGAATTCCGGAAGCTCGTCTAAAAACAGGACGCCGTTGTGCGCGAGGCTCACCTCACCGGGCTTCGGAACCGCGCCGCCCCCTATGAGCCCGGCGTCGCTTATCGTATGGTGAGGGGGCCTGAATGGTCTCGTCGCGAACAGCGAAGAGTGGTCGGGGAGGAGCCCGGAAACGGAGTAAATTTTCGTCGTTTCGAGCGCCTCGTCGAAGCTCATATCGGGGAGGATCGTCGGAAGCCTCCTTGCGAGCATGGTTTTCCCCGAGCCGGGGGAGCCTATCATGAG
>JBFWTW010000086.1:0-11788 GCA_050247635.1 Candidatus Dadabacteria bacterium
CATTCTCTTACGAGATGCACTGCGCTATACTTTGGGCTGATACCCGACAAATGGCGCGGCAGGGATTGGGGATACTGGCGCGGGTACGATTCGGACACGGAGCTCCGAAATGGAAACTGACAAAAAACTATATCAGCAGTCTGCGGAGCCGATTGTCATCCCAGAGGGATGGCGTGACAGGTCGGCGCGAATCATCTCTAACGTCTTCAGCCCGCCGCTCATAGCGCTTGCGTGTATCGTGGTAACCGCACACGCGGCGAAGGCCGATTCCTCCCTGTGGTGGATATTCATGTTTATCGCGCTTCTCATCATTCCGCCCACGCTCTACATACTCTCGCTCGTCCACTCGGGCGCTGTAAGCGATTTCCACCTGAGCAGGCGTGAAGAGCGGGCAAAGCCGCTCCTGGTGATATTCACATACGCCTCGCTCGTTTTCGTGGTCACGTATCTCCTGAACGCTCCGAGGCTGATGATCATCGTGACTGGCATTGCACTCATCCAGATATTGCTCGTGTTCCTCATTACCCTCAGATGGAAAATAAGCGGTCATTGCACATCGGCCGCGGGGCTCTCGTTCCTGGCGATAGCGCTTTACGGCGAGCCCATGATTCCGCTCACTTTGATTATCCCTGTCGTTGCGTGGTCCCGTATAAGGCTCGGAAGGCACACGCTGTACCAGACCATCGCCGGGACCTTCCTCGGCGCGGCCACAGTAATGGGGATTCTTTACATAACCGGCTCGCTGTCCGTATGATCCGTCCGGGGAGCCGGGAGAGGCTTTCAAGAAGAGGATAATTCCATGAAGATCCTTCTCGTTACGGATGCATGGCCCCCTCAGATAAACGGCGTCGCGAATACGTTAAACTACATAACCGGCCTGATCAGAAAAGAGCACGACGTCATTGTGCTGACCCCATACGTCGAAGGGTCCGAGACGCTGCCCCTTCGAATACACAACATACCGATCGTAACTAACGCGGCAATACTCGCCGAAAGGTACCTCGACGCGCACTCCCCCGACAGAGTGCATATAGCAACCGAAGGTCCGCTCGGACTCGCGACAAGGCAGCTCTGCAGGAAGAACGGCATAGCCTACAACACCTCGTACCACACCCGGCTCGCCGACTACGGATGGATACTTTACAAGGTCCCGGCGTTCCTGACGTGGCCGTACATAAGATGGTTCCACATGTGCAGCCGGAAGGTTCTCGTCACGACGAGGAGCATCACGAGGCAGCTCGGCCTCAGTAACTGCATGGTCTGGGGGCGAGGCGTGGACACCGGGCTATTCTATCCGGAAAGCGGTTCGAAGCCGCACGGCGAAAAGACGATTATCACGGTCGGCCGCGTAAGCAAGGACAAGAACCTCGACGACTTTTGCAGGATTCGCGGATACAGGAAGATTCTCGTCGGCGGAGGGCCATACCTCGATACGCTCAAGGCTAAATACCCCGACGTCGAGTTCACGGGTCCCGTGCCGCACGGCGAGCTCCGGCATATGTACGCAAAGGCCGACGTATTCGTCTTTCCGAGCCGGCTCGATACGTTCGGGCTGGTTATACTGGAGGCGATGGCGTGCGGGCTTCCCGTCGCGGCCTACGACGTGCCGAGCCCGAGCGACATAGTAAAGCACGGGGTCACCGGGTATCTCGGGGACAACCTCGAGGAGAACGTCGAGAATGCTTTCGGGAACCTCGAAGACGTCTCGGCCGGCGCGCTCGGGTATGCGCGGACACAGAGCTGGGAATCCATTGCCGAGCAGTTCATAAATCATCTTATGTGAACGCCGAAGAGGCGCAAAAAGGGGGCTTTTCGGGCCGATTTACGGGCCTTATCGAGGGGGCTGATTTCTTAACATATTCTTAACACATTCTTAACAATCCCCATATACACTACCCACAGCCAATTTGAGGAAATCCCAAGGAGAAATCATGGAGACCGACGATCTGGAAAAGCTGCTCATAGAGAGCAAGTTCGAAAGGCTTGTTTCGAAATCGCAGAATTACATCAACTCGCGAAACGAAAGCGATCTAATAGCGCTCAGGAACGACCTTATACACCTTAAACTCCGGCTCGAGCTCGAGCTGGAAAAAATCAAAAAGCATAAAAATCCCGAGGGCGTCGCAATACTGAAGCTGATGCTCTCGATCATCCAGAAGTTCAACTATTCCGTTCAGCTTATGGAGAATATGAAGTCGAAAAAGCCCATCTGCCGTGAGTTCGACACGAAACAGATGCTCGACATTCTCCTGCCGCACCTCATAAACCTCGTCGAGTACGGAAAAGGCGGGGTGCCCGATACGAAGAAGCTCGAGGATGATTATATTCTCATCGAATCGATAGAGGACCAGCACAAGAGGGTGCTTCTAACCTATCTTGTCCAGGACTGGCACAACATGGACGAGGTTATAAACCTCCTCAAGATAGGCGAGATATACAAGAACATCGCCGAGAAGCTCGTCAACCTTTCGCTCATAAACAGGGTTTCGGAAACAAGACAATAACTCAGGGTGGTAATTGGGGCGGTAAACACGTAGGCCGGAATATCTATTCCGGCTGGCTGAGGGGGGATGTGTCTTCCCCGAGGCTCCTTTTGGAGCTGAGCTCGGGTGCGCTGCCCGCGTTGCTGCCGTTCTCGAGTATCCTGTCCACGATCTCCGGAAGGTTGTTCGTGTAATCCGGCTTGTACGAATATCCGGAGCTGACCCAGCCGGAGAGCATATCCGCGAATCCGGCGTCTACCCTTCTTATAACCGGGACGCCCATTCTCCCGAGCGCCTCGGCGTTACACTGCTGCTCATACTGGCCCTTCATGGGTATGACCATTATCTTCTTCCCGAGATAAAGCGCTTCGGCCGGGGTTTCGAAGCCGGCGTTACACAGTATCCCCTCGCACGTGACCAGGCTCCTTGCGAATTCCGCATTTCCGACAGGATAGACGGTAACGTTTCCGTCCTTAAACGCCTCGCCCTTGTGGTGCTTCGAAAAGACCTCCCACCTGACGTCTACCTTTTTCAGTATCCCGGATATCCGCGCGTAATCGTATGACGGGAGGTAAACGGTATAATGCCCGTCGTTCCGGGGATCCTGCTTTCTTATCTCTTCGCGTATTATAGGCGTGAATATGAAATCGTCGTAGCGTTCGAAGTGAAGCCCTATAAGGACTGGGGCGGGGGCGTACCATTCGAGCACCTTTTCCTGAAAGCGGTTACGGCCTTCCGGCGGCCGTGGGATTTTCGGCGACAGAAACGCCGCCTGGTGCGATATGGCGACGGACGGACGGCGCTTGATGCGTGCGGCCCACGCCGTGACGGGCTCGAAGTCCGTAAGGACCAGGTCGTAGTTTTCGACAGGTAGGCCGTATATGTCCGAGAGGAGCTTTCCGGGGCTGAAATGCCGGAGGGAATGGACGTAATCTATCCCGCCCCTCTTGCCGAACGTGAATCCGAGTCCCGGGAGGTTGTACTTCACCTCGAACCCGATGTCTACCTCGTGATGGTATCCGCTGAGGAGAATATCCACGCTCGCCCGCTTGCTCAGGTACCGGAGCAGCTCGCGGGAGCGGGAGATGTGGCCGTTGCCCGTACCCTGTATGCCGAACAGTACTTTCATGTCATGCCTCTGTGCCGGTCCGGAGAGAAGTCGGATCCCGGGAAACAGGCTCCCGGCGGTCTAATCCCGCCGCCTCCGGTTACCGGCCCCGCAAACAGATTTTTAAACGAAAGAGCCCTGCCTGCAAGAGAAATCAAATTATATTCCATCGTGAAATTTATTCCAAGCTCTCGCCGCCCCCGTGGGCTCGGCACAGAGTCCTGAAACACATGCCACAGTTCACGGTCCGGAAAAGCCGGCTGCGTACTATTACACATATGGCAACGTTATTTCTGCGAAGTATTGTAATTCGATTTTATTAAGGGAATATTTAGAGGAAATGTCAAACTCGTCAAGCGACTCGCCCCCGTCCGCATCTGGACTTTATATCCCGTTTTTAGATATAATGGATACGTTTTGTAAACGGTGAATTAACAGCTGGTTAGTCAAAACCAAACAATACTATGTTATATAACTGTTAAAAAGCTCACCGGAGATGAGATAGAAATGAGAGAGAAAAAATCTACGTCGTTCAGGAATACCGTCACGGGCTCGAACGTACTCGGTAGCGCCTTCAAATGGAAACTGAGACAGTTCCGGACCAAAGTTCCCATAAACATAGAAAGTAACCGCTTCGTAATAAAAACCGTCGAAAACATGTCCGAGCTGGAAAAGGCCCTCGATCTCAGATACGAGGTCTTCTACAGGGAGACGCTCAACAAGGACAACTTCAGCAGGACCGACATAGACAAGTTCGATTCCATCTGCGACCACCTCATAATACTCGACAAGAAGCAGAACATGGTCATCGGGACGTACAGGTTCATATCGTCCACGTTCTCCGATAAATTCTATTCGGAATCGGAGTTCGACATCGAGCAGATCAAAAACGCCCCGGGCATAAAGCTCGAGCTCGGAAGGGCGTGCGTTCACAAGGACTACAGGACCGGGACAGGCATAGCGCTCCTCTGGAAAGGGCTCACGGAATACTTCAGGGCAATAAAAGCGAGGTACCTCTTCGGCTGCTCCAGCATCGGGACGACCAATCCCGTCGAGGTCAGCCTCATTTATAAATATATAAAGGAGCTCTACCTCTCGCCCGAGGACTTCCGGGTTTTCCCGAAGGAAAAGTACAGGGTGAAGGAGCTCGACCACTATATAAACGCCTTCGACAAGTTCGGCATCAAGACGGAATCCATCGAGGAGTTCATACCCCCGCTGCTTAAGAGCTATCTCAAGGCGGGCTCCGTCATATGCGGAGAGCCTGTCCTCGACATGAAGTTCAAGTGCGCCGACTTCTTCACGGTGCTAGACCTCGAGGTTCTTTCGAAATCTTTCGAGAAGAGGTACAAGGGCGCAAATGATTAGACGGTATTTGAAGATCTTCTTTTTTTTTGTGTAGTCGCCTCGTTTTTCGTCATCGCTACGGCGGGACGGACGCTTTTAAGAGACAAGAGAAAAAAGCTCCGATTCTCGACGGGGAGTGCGTCTTTTTTCACATGGCTCCTCTCGCTTAACTTCGGCGTCAGGGCGCGTATCAAAAACACCTCGAAGGGTTTTTCGACAGACAAGAACTACCTCATACTCTCGAACCACCTTTCCTACCTCGACATCTTCATACTTTTTTCCGAGTTCCCCGCGTCGTTCATCGCCAGTGTCGACGAGGTAAGGGAGATGTTTCTACTGGGAAGAATAACGGCGCTCAGCGGCGGGTACTTTGTCGAGAGGAGGAACCGCTCTACACTGAGGACCGACATCGATGAGATAGCCGACATACTCAGGTGCGGCGTAAACGTAGCGCTTTTCCCCGAGGGCACGACATCCACGGGCGAAAGGGTCCTCCCGTTCAAGACGCCCCTCATAAGCGCGGCTGAGAAGGCCGGCGTCGAGGTCCTCCCGGTCTGTATCAAATACAGGAGAATAAACGGCGAGGATATCGGCCCCGAAAACCGCGACCTCGTTTACTTCCACGGCGACATGGAGTTTTTCTCCCACGTCGGAAAGCTCCTCAACGTGAAGAGAATAGACGTCGAGGTTACCATTTTAGAGCCGCTAAGCGTTTCGTCCGCAGGGTCGAGGAAGGATCTCTCCGACAACGTCTATAGTGTAATAAGCTCCGAGTATGCCGGTGGAATAATCGAGCAGGACAAGAAGGCAGCCGCGAGAGAATGAGGGGCACAGCCAAAACCGCCGCGCTTTAGGAATACCAGCCGATTTTTACCGCACGGGATTTCCAATCACAATCTGCGTAGTGTCAGCCCTTTTCAAGGAGCGCCACGGTTTCCACGTGGTAGGTCTGCGGGAACATGTCGAATGGCTTTACGCGCCGCGGGCTCCAGCCGAGCTCATTCAGGCGCTTTAAGTCCCGGGAGAGAGTCGCCGGATCGCACGAGACGTAGATTATTTTTCCCGTGGCAAGCGACGCTATCCCTTCCAGGATTTCCTTCGCCCCTTCCCTCGGCGGGTCAAGAACCACTACGTCGAAAGTCTCACCCTTTTCAAGAAGCTCCCTTACAGCCTCGCCCGTAGGGGCGGTTATAAACGATATATTAGTCAGGCCGTTGATCCCGGCATTCTTCCGTGCGAGCGACGAAGAGAATCTGTTTATCTCGACGGAAACGACCTTCGCCGCAGCCTTCGCGAGCGGCGCCGAAAAATTGCCTATGCCGGAGTAAAGGTCGAGGACCGAGAGCCCTTCCAAAGGGCCGGCCCATTCCAGAGCCGTGCGGACGATCGCCTCGTTCACGCCCGGATTCGACTGCGTGAAAACGGACGGGTTTGCCAGGAATTTCATCCCCGCGAGATCGAACTCGAACTCGCCTTCGGATTTTCCCCTTATCGAGACCTTCTCCGTTTCGGGGAACCTTCCGAGGTGTTTTGCGAGTGCATTGAGCGCACCGGGCTGCTTCCCGGTTTTGGCGACGAGGGATATGTGCGCGTCCTTTCCGTCGGAAGATATCTGTACGAATTCAAGCGGGAACCTGGGCTCGCCGAAGGCGGCCAGCACGGCGGAGAGTCTCCCTATCGCGCCGTTAATCGGCCCGTCCGATATTGGGCAGGACGTGATCCCGATCTTCCTTCGCGTCCCGCCGATGTTGTATCCGACATGCCATTTGCCGGCGTAATACCACGCGGCGAGCCTGACGCGCGTCCGGTAGGAATACTCGCTCCCCGAGGGGAATATCGGCTCTACTGTCAGGTCGGCAAAGCCCCCGGTCCTCCTGAGAGCGTCCTCGAGCATATGCTCCTTCTCCCTCGTCTGGGCCTCGTAGCCGAGGTTCTGGAGCTGGCATCCCCCGCACGTTCCGAAGACCTCGCAAACGGGCTCCGCCCTTTCGGGCGAGGGGGTTATCACGCTTTCGATTATCGCCTCGGCATAGCTCCCCTTGTCCTTTATTATCCTGACTTCGAGGACGTCTTTCGGGACGCCTCCCTTGACGAAGATAACCTTCCCCTCTTCCCTCGCGACCCCGCTGCCCCCGAATGCTATGCTCTCGATCTCTACCTGCAAATTTTTCTCCCTGAATCAGGTTATGAACATCGCGTCGCCGTAGCTGAGGAACCTGTAGCCGTTCCCGAGGGCGTCGCCGTACGCTTTAAGTATAAGCTCCCGCCCGGCAAAGGCCGATACGAGCATCAGCAGCGTCGAGCGCGGCATGTGAAAGTTCGTCACCAGCGCGTCAGTTACGCGGAATTTATAGCCCGGGTATACGAAGAGGTCCGTCCTGCCGCTTACGGGGGCGACTGTGCCATCCTCTCCGGCGGCCGATTCGAGCGACCGAAGGACAGTGGTGCCGACGGCCACGACGCGCCCGCCTCGGGACCGCATATCGTTCACCATCTCCGCCGTTTCCGGCGAAACCTCCCTCCACTCCGAATGGATCCGGTGCTCTTCTATATTCTCGGATTTTACGGGTAGGAACGTGCCCGCCCCGACGTGCAGCGTAACCCGCGCGACGCCGACGCCCTTACGCTCTATCTCCGAGATAAGCTCTTCCGTGAAGTGCAGCCCTGCAGTCGGCGCGGCTATGGCCCCTTCCCTCTCGGCATAGACTGTCTGGTAAGTCGCCTTATCGCCCTCGTCTGCTCTTCGCTTGATGTACGGCGGGAGCGGCATGTGCCCGAGCGTATCGAGGAAGGAAAGGACGTCGTCGCTGAACTCTACCTGCCACGCGTCCTTGCCCGGCTTCGTAAGCGTCCCCGCAAGCCCCCTCCCGAAATCTACTACGAGGCCCTGCTTCGGGCCCCTTGCGATGCATTTCCACGTGCGCTCTCCCGTCTTTTCTTCGAGGAGCACCTCGATCTCCGCGCCGGAAGGTTTTTTGCCGTACAGCCTCGCCGGCAAAACGCGCGTGTCGTTGAGTACGAGCAGGTCCCCCGGGCCTAGAAGGCCCGGCAGGTCAAGGAATCTCCGGTGCGTTAAAGAGCCGCTTTCCCTGTCGAGGACGAGGAGCCTCGAATCCTGCCTCCCGGGAAGGGGGCGGACGGCAATCCTCTCCTCCGGGAGGTCGTAATCGAAATCCGAGGTCTTCATGTCGTGACCGTTTTTATTTCTTCTTATCTTCGAGGAGCTTCCGCATCGAGAGCCTGAGAGCGTTCAGCTTTATGAAGCCCGTCGCGTCCGCCTGGTTATAGATGCTGTCCTCCTCGAACGTCGCGAGGTCCGGGTTATAAAGCGAGTTCGGCGAGCGCCTTCCCGCGAGTATGATGTTGCCCTTGTAAATCTTGAGCCTTATGGTGCCCGTCACTTTTTTCTGCGACTCGTCCACTGCGGCCCTCAGCATCTCCATCTCGGGGGAGTACCAGAAGCCGTAGTATATGAGCTCCGAGATCTTGGGTATGAGCGAATCCCTGAGGTGCATGACCTCCCTGTCCATCGTGAGGGATTCGAGCGCCCTGTGTGCGGTGTGGAGTATGGTGCCGCCGGGGGTTTCGTAAACGCCCCTCGACTTCATTCCGACGAACCTGTTCTCTACGAGGTCCACGCGGCCCACGCCGTTCGCCCCGCCGATTTTGTTCAGCGTACCCAGGAGCTTGGAGGGCTTCATGGCCTTCCCGTCGACCTTCGTCGGAACGCCGCTCTCGAAATCTATGTCTATGTATACGGGCTCGTCCGGGGCCTTTTCAGGGGACACCGTGAGCTCGAACATATCGTCCGGGGGCTCCGACCACGGGTCTTCGAGAATGCCGCCCTCGTAGCTTATGTGAAGTAGATTCCTGTCGCAGCTGTACGGCTTCGCCGCGGTGACCGGGACGGGTATGCCGTGCTTCTTAGCGTAATCGAGGAGTGCGGTCCGCGAGTTTAAGTCCCACTCCCTCCAAGGCGCGATAACCTTTATCGACGGGTCGAGGGCGTAATAAGTGAGCTCGAAACGGACCTGATCGTTCCCCTTCCCTGTCGAGCCGTGCGATACGGCGAATGCTTTTTCCTTCTTCGCTATCTCTATCTGGCGCTTGGCTATCAGCGGGCGAGCGAGCGACGTTCCGAGTAAATATACGCCCTCGTATATCGCGCTTGCCTGAACGGCGGGATAAACGAAGTCGCGCACGAATTCGTCCCGGAGGTCCTCTATATACACCTTGCTCGCGCCTGTCTTGAGAGCCTTCTCACGGGCCGCTTCGAGGTCCTCTCCCTGCCCGAGGTCGGCGACGAATGCGATTATTTCTGCGTCGTACTTTTCGGCGAGCCATTTAAGGATGACGGACGTGTCGAGGCCGCCCGAATACGCAAGCACAATCTTACTCTTCCTAGCCATTGTTTCTATTCCTCCGAAGTGTCTTTGAGCCGGGTTTTTTCACAGCGGTCCCGGAACCGAAACGGCGTTCGTGCATGTTGTTGCCGGTCTTTATTTCATGGAGCTTCAGCGCCGGGAATCGGGCCTATTCCTGATATCCTTTCTGCTCCGTGGGGGGTCTCAGGTCGTGAAGGTAGAATTTCGCGTTATTGTTCTCGTAGAATTTCTCCAGCGTAAAGCCTATATATTCTATCTTCTCCTGATCGTCGCCCATGTAGCTCGCCTTCTTTATCTCGTCCGAGACCTTGCATTCGATGGGAATGTCTTTCGAAGGGTTCTCGGGAGAAACGAATCTGAGCGTAAGATCCCTGCTTTCCATTACGAAGTTATTCGGAAGAACGAAACCCACCGCCATTTTGGCGCTTATGAACTCCGCGACCAATAGCCTTATTACACTCGTGCCTATACCTTCCGTGCCGCCTTCCACTTCGAACGTGTAAGCGTAGTAGTTTAGCGTCTGGTTCTTCTCGTTCATCGATTGGAGATAGAGATAATCTTCCGTATCGACCCAGCACAGTATCTGAAGCATGCTCGCCTCCAGTCAGTTTTATTTTCCGGATAAAACCCCGATATTATACCCAAGCATGAATATAACACCTATTTCCCGCCGGGTTAAAGAAGGCCTATGAAGCTCAGCTGGCTCGGGACGCCCTTCCCCTCCCTCCTGTAGGAGTAAAACCTCCCCTCGCATTTGGTGCAGTGGGTGAGGGTCTCTATGGCGCCTGCCCCCGCCCTTTCGAGTATGATCTCGTTCATCCGCGTAAGGTCGAGCATATACTTTCCGCCCCCCTTTTCCTGGAGATAATCGCCCTCAGGGCCGAATTTGGCGAGGAATTGCGAGGCTACGTCCTCGCCGACCTCGTAGCAGCAGAGTTTTATGGACGGGCCGATTACGGCGCGCATCCGTGATGATGGGATGCCGTAGCGCTCGTCTATCAGCTTGAGGGCTTCGGCAGGTATCTCGGCCAGCGTGCCGCGCCACCCCGCGTGGACCGCAGCCGTCACGGTGCCGCCTTCGTCGGCGAAAAGAATCGGCACGCAGTCCGCGGCCGCGGCTGCGATTCCGAACCCTTTCGAGGTGTTTATCAGTCCGTCGCCTTCAGTAGCGGGCGGCTCGAATATTTCCTCGTCGTCAGTGAAGATTATCCTGCTGCCGTGAACCTGTTTCAGGCGGGCGACTTTTCTCAGTCCGAAGGCCTCGGCGATGCGCTCCGTTCCCCCGGAGTCTCTCTGCCCGAAGCCGTGGACGACTCCCGGGATGGACGACAAGATACGGGATTTTATCCAGCTCATTTCTATAAATTATTTTCCCCGGCTTCCGAGAGAAAGTTAAGCGCTTTTTTCATGTCCTCGGGTATCGGGGACGTAAATTCCATGCGCTCGCCCGTTCGGGGATGGTTAAACGCGAGCTTCCACGCGTGGAGGGCGTGCCTTCCTATTATCTCCGCGGCTGCGGAAATCACGTGCGGCTTCCGGCCCTTGCCGCCGTATACCTCGTCGGCCAGGAGCGGGTGCCCCGCCTCGGCGAAGTGGACCCTTATCTGGTGCGTCCTACCGGTGCGCGGCCGCGCCTCGACGAGCGACGCGCCCATGAGCTTCTTCCGCACCTTCCAGAGCGTGAGAGATTCCCTCCCGGACGGTGCCCGCGACGACATCCTCTTCCTGTCCGTCGGGTGCCTGCCTATGCGCGACGAAATGGAGCCGGAGTCGGTCTTCATGGCCCCCTCCACGATGGCGAGATATCGCTTCTCGACTGTGCGCGATTTGAACTGGGCCGCGAGCGAGTTGTGGGATGCGTCGTCCTTCGCGGTGACTATGACGCCCGATGTGTTCTTGTCGAGCCTGTGCACTATCCCCGGCCTCACCTTCCCGCCAACGCCCGAGAGCCCGTCCAGTCGGTGGAGGAGCGCGTTAACGAGCGTCCCCTTCGTCACGCCCGCGCCGGGGTGGACGGTCATTCCCGCGGGCTTGTCTATGACAGCTATATAATCGTCCTCGTATATGACGCTTACGGGTATGTCTTCGGGCTCGGCTTCGACGGGTGAGGGAGCGGGTATCGTAACGACAACGGTTTCGCCCGGCCCGAGCTTTCTCGACGGTTTTATCGCACTCCCTCCTACGAGGATATTCCCTTCTTCTATGAGCCTTTTTATGCGCGAGCGGGTGAGCTCGGGCATAAGGCTTGGCAGAATGGCGTCCGCCCTCTTGCCTGAAAGCTCGGGGGATATTACGAACGTGAGTGTTTTATCGCCGGCCGTCATGCGTTGACCCGCGCGGAGGGGAGAGTAAATCTATTTTCTCTCATTCCGCTCCTTCATCATGTTCTTAACAGCCGTCGCGACTACGCCCGAAAGGTTCTTGTTCCACCTGAGGTTCCTGAGGTCGAACTCCCGGAGCTGCTT
>JBFWTW010000087.1:0-11465 GCA_050247635.1 Candidatus Dadabacteria bacterium
CGCCGCGCTACACTCCTTATAAAACAGCGAGCCGGGGGTTAAACTACTGAAACATATGATGATGCACAATGGCGGGGCGACGCTCCCGCCGGAAGACGAAAAGTGGGCTGCGGTCCTCGGAAGGGACCGCAGCAAGGACGGGGCTTTCTACTACGCCGTCTTGACGACGGGCGTATACTGCAGGCCCTCCTGCCCGGCGCGGAAAGCGCGGCGCGAAAACGTCCTCTTCTTCTCAACGCGCGAGGAAGCCCGACGAAAGGGTTTCAGGCCCTGCAAAAGATGCCGCCCCGACGAGGATGGAAATGCGACATGCACCGCTGCGATCGAGAAAGCCTGCCGGGCGATAGAGGAATCCGGGGGTTCCATCAGTCTCGCCGAGCTCGCCCGTGCGGCGGGCATGGGCCGCTTCCATTTCCACCGGCTCTTTAAGGAAGTCACGGGCGTCACGCCAAAGGCGTACTCGAGCGCCGTCCGGAGAAAAACCGTCAGGGAGAAGCTTCCCGGCGAGGCCAGCGTCACCGACGCCGTATACCGCTCCGGTTTCGGCTCCAGCTCCCGGTTCTACGAATCATCCGGGAAGATGCTCGGGATGAAGCCGCGGGAATTCCGCTCCGGAGGGAAAGGCGTGGGCCTTCGCTTCGCAGTCGGGCAGTGCTCGCTCGGCGCGATCCTGGTCGCGGCCTCGGAAAAGGGCGTAGCCGCCATCATGCTCGGCGACGACCCCGAAGCCCTAGTGCGCGAGCTCGAGCGCAGCTTCCCGAAGGCAGAGATCTCCGGAGGCGACCCGGACTTCGAAAGGCTCGTCGCAACGGTAGTCGGATTCGTCGAAGATCCGTCCCGCGGCATCGGGCTCCCGCTCGACATTCGCGGGACGGCTTTTCAGGAAAGGGTCTGGCGGGTGCTCATGGAGATACCGGCAGGCGAGACGGCGACCTACAGCTGGATCGCCGCAAGGATCGGCGCTCCCGGGTCGGCCCGTGCCGTCGGCTCGGCCTGCGCGTCTAACCTCCTCGCGGTCGCCATACCGTGCCACCGCGTCGTAAGGACAGACGGCTCCCTCAGCGGCTACAGATGGGGCATCGAGCGCAAGCGCTCGCTCCTTCGCCGCGAGTCCGAATGAGCGCCTCGGGCGACAAGCGCCGGTTTAGATAAAGCCCTCGGCTTTCCACTCCCGGCCGACCTCCGGAATCCCTTCTCGGTACGTGGGATATTTCGGTGACCAGCTCGACGCGGCCTTTAGCTTCGCGCTCGAAGTGTTGTTAGACGCCGTGAAGAATTCGACCGCGTAGCTCCCGGCAAGAAAGCGCGCGAGCCATACCGGGAACCTGTAGGGCCGCTGTGCCCCTATCCGCCCGGCGAAGTAATTCAGGAAACTGCCTGTCCTGACAGGCATATCGTCGACGACGTGCCATATCCCGGGCAGGTCTTCGAGGGCTGCCGTCACAAAGGCCGACGCCGCGTCGTCTATATGTATGAGCGACCACAGCGCCTCGCCGTCCCCGATGATGGGAAACGCCCTCTTTTTGAGTCCCGCGCCCATCTGCCTCGTGTGCGCCGTGTCCGCGCCGTAGAAAAATCCGCACCTTAGGACTGTAGCGACCATGCCGCGATTCTCACCGGCCCCGAGCACGATTCCCTCACCGTCTAAACCCGATTGAACTGTAGGCGACGGGACGACTGGAGAACCCTCGTCATAAAACGAGCCGTCTTCGGGGCGCGCGACCCATACGACGTCCTGGAATATGAGCTTCCGTGCGCCCGCTTCGACGGCGCAGTCGGTGACGATTTGAGTCCCCTCGCGGCGTATGCGGTCGTTGAGCCTGAAGTCTTCGGGCTTGAGTCTCTTCTTGACAGGTATGGACGTCGCGGCGTGTATGACTACGTCCGAGCCCTCGATATCCTTTAAAACGGCCTCCTTGTCAAAGAGGTCCGCGTGCGAAGGCACTCCGCCCATCGACCTGACCGTCTCTTCACCCCTCGCGCTCCTTGCCATTCCGACGACAGTATGCCCGAGGCCGGAGAGCTCCTTTACCACTCTCTTTCCTAATACCCCAGTCGCTCCGGTTATGTATATCTTCATATGCTCCTCCGGTAGATCCATCCCCATTAAGCGGCCGAACCCGATCTTATTAAAGCGTACAGGATTCCCCGCCGGAGGTCATGGAGAATTTATTCGGCGCGCAGGAAATGCGCCCGGGACGCGGCTCATTCGCCGAGGGTAAAGGTATGAAGCGGACTGTACGTGGAGCCAGCCCTTCCGAGGACGCTTCTCACTACGGCAATCTCGCTGATTGTGAACCGGACCTTTTCCGGGATGGGGAGCGGGCCGGTAGTCCTCATTCTGCCGTTGACTCTGCCTATGGTCACGTGCGGAATGAACCTTCTCGTCTCCCTTTCGAACCCGTGAGGTTCGAGTCCTTCGTCTATTTCGCTTTGGAGTGCAGAAAGGCCGGGGTTTTCCGATAGCCCCGCATAAAGGATGCGCGGCCTCTGGAGGTTCGGGAATCCGCCGAGGTTTCCCGTGCTCATTTCAAAGAGGGCGTAATCCCGTACGAGTGAGGCAGTTATGAAAGCAGCGGCCTCGGCGGTAGCGTCGTCTACTTCGCCGAGGAACTTGAGCGTGACGTGGAGCTTTTCCTCTTTCTCCCATTTCACGCCCTCGGTGACTTTCCGGAGCGAAGCAATGTAGCCGCCCAGCGCGGCTCTCGCCTCGTCCGGGAGAAGCGCTGCGATGAAGAGTCTCAATCGATTCTCGCAGGCCCGGCAGCGCGCCCGGCTACTTGCACCAGGTCGGGAAGGACTTCCCGCCGCCCTGGCTGAGCCGCCTCTGGTTCTCGCCGTTCATGTACATGATGTACATGTCCTTGGCGGCGTTCCTCGTGGAGCTGAATGCTATGTAATAGCCGTCCGGCGACCATGCCGGGTTCTCGTTCCTGCCGGCTGCCGTAAGCCTCTTTTCGTCGGAGCCGTCCGGGTTTACGGTGTAAATATCCGCGCCGCCCCCGCCGAGCTTAACGTAGGCGATTTTGTTAACGCGCGGGTTCGTCGACCACGAAGGGTCGGTGGCGTAACCGCCGCCGCTAATCCTTCTGACCCCGCTTCCGTTCGAATTCATAATGTATATTCCGGGGTTCCCTCCCCTGTCCGAAACGAACGCTATCCTGCCACCGTCCGGCGACCACGTCGGCGAAACGTCTATGGCGTTACTCCTGGTTATGTTCACCGCGCCCTTCCCGTTCGGGCCGGAAACGTAGATATCGCCGTTCGCGCTGAAGGCGAGCTGCTGCCCGCTCGGCGACCACTCTGCGCTCTGCTCGAGCTTAAAGGCCTTCGTCAGCCTCGTCTCCGAAATGGACGCGCCGAGCGTTATCACGTAAAGGTCCTGGTCCCACACCTTGTCCGAGTTAAAGACGATCTTCGAGCCGTCGGGCGAGCAATGCGGCGACATCACGAGCGAGCCGTGCCTCGTGAGCTGCTTTATGTTGGCCCCGTCGTAATCCATGAGGAAGAGATTTCTGTCGCGCGTGCCGCCCATGACGAACGCGATCTTGGAGGTGAAGAATCCGTCGTTCCCGGTTATCTGTTTCATAACCTGGTCGGCGAACCTGTGGGCCGCCTCGCGCACCTTGCCCGAAGTGGCATCGTAGGACCTTCCGAGGATCGGCCTCTGCTCGCGGACATTAAAGAGCTGAACGGCGAACTTTATCTTCCCGCCTACCGACTGGTACTGACCCGCGACCATGTAATCGGCCCCCGCATCGTATATAGACTGGAAGTTTATGCTCGCCGGGTCGCCCGATACGGCGCTTCCCGATGTCACTTCGAAGAGTGCGGCGTTTAAAAGGTCGTTCCGGAGGACCTCCACGAATTCCTGGCCCTTGGCGTCGGGCGAGCCCACGCTCGAAAGGTCGGGTACGAATACGGGAATACGCTGAATCGTCGGCCCGGTAACGTCGGGAAGTTTAATCTGCGCGAACGCGCTCCCGGCCGCGGATACGAAAACAGCCAATATAACTATGAGCGTCCTTAATACCATATCGGTCCTCCAGTCTTTTGGGTCGGTACAGCCTGATTAGAATCTTGAGAATAAATTTAGCCTATGGATGAGTGAAAAGCCACAGCTATTCGGGGCATGGGCGAAATCCCGGGCGCATTACTCTTCGAGCTCGACGTTCCAGTAAGAAACGTCTACAAAATTGAGAAAAGGCTCCCATTCCTTATACCGGACCGCCTTCAGGTAAACGTTTGAAAACGGGTCCCACACGGGCTTACGCGGCTTGGTCCTGAGCTTCATCCTCGCCTGCTCGGGCGTCCTCCCGCCTTTTTTCCTGTTGCAATCGACGCAGCAGCAAACGACGTTGTCCCACACGCTCTTCCCGCCCTGCGACCGCGGTATCACATGGTCTATCGTAAGCTCCACGCGCGAGAACTTCTTCCGGCAATACTGGCACATGCCGCCGTCCCGCCTGAATATATTGAGCCTGTTAAACTTGGCTTCCTTCCTTATGAGCCCCTCGTATCTGACGAGGAGTATCACCCTCGGTGTCCTGAAAACGGTGCTCACGGTCCTTACAACGTCCGCGTCGTTTTTCATGGCGGATATCTGCGACCACGACTCGAAATCGAACGTTTCGTAGTCCGAGCCGACGGCTTTCGCGACGCCGCTATACATCATTACGAAAGCTCTTTTGACGCTTGTTATGGTAACCGGAACGAAATAACGATTTAGGACTAACACGGGAGCGGTTAGCATTTAGTATGTTCAATTTACCCTTTTTTAAAGGCTACTTCAAGTAAATAAGTGTTAAATTTCCGTTAAAACACGGGATTTTCGCTCGATTTGCGCCGGCAAAAAACGATTGTACTTGACTTATCGGCCCCTCCATTCAAATTATTAACCGGAGATACACATGAACTTACTCGACGTCGTATTCTACATTCAGCTCGCTATGATCGCAGCCCTCTTCCTAGTGACGTATGTCTTTGTGGCCAGGAACGGCGAGCTCAAAAAAGAGATCGAATCCGAGGCCGCAAAACGGCTCGGCCAAAAGGCTGGTTAATGTATCCCGAGCTGATCAGCATAGGAAATTTCAGCATCTCGAGCTTCGGCGCTATGATGGCCCTTTGTTTTCTCGTGGGCTACTGGCTCATAACGATCGAAGCCAAACGGAAGAAGCTCGACCAGAGAGTCGTCGGCAACATGTTCCTCGCGGCCATGTTCGGCGGCATCGTCGGCGCGAAGCTTCTTTATGTATTCGAGAACATCCCGCTCTCCGAGATCCTCGCCAACCCTGGCGCGAGCCTCCTTTCGCGGGGCGGCCTCACGTTCTACGGCGGATTCTTCGGGGCGATAATACTCACCTGGATAATAGCCTATCGTAACAAGATCAGCATGTGGACGGTCGGCGACCTCGCCTCCCCGTCCCTCGCGCTCGCCTACGCGATAGGGCGCGTCGGCTGCTTTCTCGTCGGCGACGACTACGGCGTTCCGGCCGACGTGCCATGGGCGATGGCGTTCCCGAAGGGCCTTCCCCCGACGGACATCCCCGTCCACCCGACCCAGCTCTACGAGATCGGGCTCATATTAATCGTATTCGCTATCATATGGAAGATCCGGACGAGGATGAGGCCCGCGGGATGGCTCTTTTCGATCTACCTCATACTCGCAGGGCTCGAAAGGTTCTTCGTCGAATTCTTCCGCAGCACTACCCCGAGCCCGATACCAGGCCTCTCGCTGGCCCAGGTTATGGCGGTCGCCATTATCATAATCGGCATCGTGAAGCTCTATTCCCTCCGCGGCGCCGGCGAAAATGCCCCTGCTCCCGAAAGCCCCGAGAAGTCCGGCAGGAAGAAACGCGCCCGCGCGTGACGGCTCCCCGCCCCGCCCGGCGAGCGTTTTAAGCCGGTCCTTTCCATAACATCCCGCTTGGGTATCTTTTATGCACGATGAAAGGCACAAGCAGGCTCGATCTCGCCCTCGCCGCGCTCACCGGCATCCTCTATCCGCTGACGTTCATGATCCCGTATTCCGGCATCCTGTCGTGGGTGCTGCTCGTCCCGCTCTTCTGCGCCATATCCGGCAAGACGCCCCGAAACGCGTTTCGGCTCGGCCTACTCGCGGGAACGCTCTCGAACCTCATCGGAACCTACTGGCTCATCGGCACGCTCAGCAGGTTCGGCGGCTTCCCCATACCCGTGAGCGTCATCTTCATCGTCATACTTAGCGCCTTTTCCGGGCTCTCCTACGCACTCTTTTCCTACATCGTAACGCGCCTCGGCTTCATACGCCGCCCGGGCCTTCTGTCGGCCCTCCTCGTAGCCGCCGTCTGGACGTCCGTCGAATACTTCTTCCCGTTCCTGTTCCCCTACGGCATAGGCAACTCCCAGGCAGACTACATCCCGGTCGTCCAGATATTCGACCTGTTCGGCGTCTACGCGCTCAGCTTCATCATCGTCCTCGTGAACGTCGCTATAACGAGGGCTATCATGCGCCGCGGCGGCTCGCCGTTCCCTGTCAGGGAAGCCGCTCTCTCGGCCGTCCTCGTCGCGGCCGCCATCGCATACGGCTACGTCCGTATTGGGCAGGTGGACGCCGAGATAGCCCGGGCCCCCAAGCTCAAGATAGGCATGGTGCAGGCCAACTTCGACTTCCTCGAAAAGTCCGAAAGCCAGGAAGATATAGTCACCGAAAAGCACAAGGAGATGTCGCTCGCCTTGAAGGACGTAGACCTCATAATCTGGCCCGAGACAGCCATACAGGCGTGGTTCCCCACGGATACAAACTACCTCGCGCTAAGAGACACCGTAGGCGTGCCCTACATGGAAGGAAAATACTTCATTGTAGGCGGCATGTCGTTCACACCGAAGGAAGAGAATATCGAGGTCATCACGAGCGACAACGTCATACAGTACAACACGGCATTCCTCACCGACGCCGAGGGCAGGATACTCTCCCGCTACCATAAAAATAAACTCCTCCTCTTCGGCGAATACCTCCCGTTCTCGAAATACTTTCCGGCGATAAAGAAAATAAGCCCGGCGTCGGGCGACTTCACCCCCGGGGACGAATACGACCTCTTCGAGATACCGGAAAAGGGAGCCCGGATTGGGCCGATAATATGCTACGAGGACATACTCCCGCCCTTCAGCAGGAAGTTCGCGGAAAAAGGGGCGAACCTCATAATCAACATCACGAACGACGCGTGGTTCGGAAGAACCATCGCCCCCTACCAGCACCTCTTCGTCTCTATACCGAGGTCCATCGAAACGAGGAAATATCTCCTCCGTTCGACCAACACCGGCATCAGCGCGATCATCGACCCCGTGGGCAGGGTGGTCGCCGAAACGCCCACTTTCGAGAGGATGAACCTCGAAGGCGAGGTCGGCCTCATGAACGGCGCGAACACGTTCTACACCAGGGTTGGCGACGTGTTTCCGGTCGCGTGCCTCATATTCTGGGCCGTCTTCGGCGGGATATATCTCTTAAGGGGAAAGCGCGCCGCGTAGTGCGGCAAGGAAGGCGTCGTTCTCGCCCGGTGTGCCAATCGTAACCCTGAGGCAGTTTTCGAGCCGCCCGGGCCTGTGGAAGTTCCTTATTAAAACGTCTCTCTCGATGAGCCCCTCGAAAACAGAATCCGCATTCGGGACCCGGAAGAGTATAAAGTTCGCGTCGCTCGGAAACGCCTCGACGCCGGGGATATCGGAGAGAGCGCCGAACACCCTCCCCCTCTCCTTTACGACAAGCTGAACGTTCTCGGCGATAAACTCCCTGTTTTCGAGGACGACGCGCGCCGCGCACTGGCTCACCGAATTTATATTGTAGGGATATCTCACCTTGTTGACCTCGTGCACTATCCCCTCCCCCGCGTAGAGCATCCCGAGCCTTAGCCCGGCGAACCCTATCTTGGAGAGTGTCCTCATCACGGCGAGGTTCCCGTGCTCGCGGACGAGCGGCAAGAAGCTCTGCCCCGAAAAATCGCCGTACGCCTCGTCCACGACGACGAGCCCCCCGGCGAGGTCTATTATCTCGAGTATCCTGTCCTCGGAATAAGCGTTGCCCGTCGGATTGTTCGGCGAGGCGAGGAAGATTATGTCCGGGTCCTTTTCCTCTATGAGAGTTTGCATGCGCCCCATGTCGAGGTCGAACTTCTCGTCGAGCCCGGGCTCGAGGATCGTCGCCCCGAGGGCAAGCCCGCTCAGCCTGTACATCGAGAACGTCGGGGCCGGGCAGACGACCTTCCCCGTCCCTCCCGTAAACGCAGTCACGAGCATGCCTATTATCTCGTCCGAGCCGTTCCCCAGGATTATTCCCTCGCTCGGGAAACCGCTTATTTCGGACAGGAGCATCCTCAAGTCATGCGCTTCGGCGTCGGGATACCTGTTTAGCTCGAGGCGGCCCGTTTCCTGGACGACACGCTCGGCGACATCCGGCGGAAGCGCGAACGGGCTTTCGTTCCCGTCGAGCTTTACGGAGCATTCGTGGTGCGGGACAGAATAGGCGGAAAGCCCCCTAACGCGCTCGCTCAGCCTCGACTCCAGAACGCTCTCTACCGTCTTCTTATTGTCCTTGTCACGGGATTTCATGGATTTATCTCAAGGGAACCGACGCGGGAATTCTACTTGCCCTTCACCCTTACGCCGACCGAAAGCGCGTGCGCCTCGAGGTCTTCGCTGTAGGCAAGGTTCATGACAGAGCCCGAAAGCGCCTTGAACCCTTTGTCAGAGATCGATATCACGCTCGGCATCCGGAGGAAATCGTAAACGCTGAGCGGCGAAGAGAACCTCGCCGCCCCGCCCGTCGGCAGAACGTGGCTCGGCCCCGCGACGTAATCGCCGAAAGCCTCCGTGGACATCGACCCGACGAATATCGCGCCCGCATGCTTTATCTTTTTCAGTACTTCCTTCGGTTTTTTTACGCAAAGCTCCAAATGCTCGGGCGCGAGCGCGTTCGCTACGTCCACCGCTCTGTCCAAACCTTTCACGGTGAATATCGTGCCCTGGTTTTTTACGGCCTCCCCGGCTATATCCTTCCGGGTGAGTTTTTCGAGCTGCGCCTCGACCTCTTTGGCCACCTCGCGGGCGAACCGCACTGACTGCGTTACTACAAGCGGCACAGCCATCTCGTCGTGCTCAGCCTGCGCGAGGAGGTCCGCCGCGACCCACGCCGCCGGAGAGCTGCCGTCGGCTATGATCAGCACCTCGCTCGGCCCGGCTATCATGTCTATGTCCACGACGCCGAATACGAGTTTTTTAGCGATGGTGACGTATATGTTCCCCGGGCCGACGATCTTATCGACCTTCGGCACCGACTCCGTCCCGTAGGCGAGCGCCGCGACAGCCTGCGCCCCTCCTACTTTATACACAGAATCGACTCCGGCCACTTCGGCCGCGACGAGGACTGCGGGATTTATCTCCCCTCCCGGGCACGGCGTTACGAGCGCGAGCTCCTTCACCCCTGCCACCTTCGCAGGGATGGCCGTCATGAGAACCGTCGAAGGATACGCGGCCTTCCCGCCGGGCACGTAGAGCCCCGCCTTTTCGATAGGCCTTATGAGCCAGCCGAGCTCGTTCCCGAGCCCGTCCTTAAACGTCATGCTTTTCGGGAGCTTCCGCTTGTGAAAATCCCTCACGCGCCTGGCTGCCTTCACGAGGTCGCTCCGGAGCTTCTTCGGAACGCGCGACTTCGCCTCTTCGAACTCCTTCGCCGAAACCTTCACGGTCCCGGGCGTGAGCTTTACCCTGTCGAACTTGGAGGTGTATTTGAAAAGGGCCTTGTCCCCGTTTTTCCGGACGTCCTCGACTATCTCCCTTACGGTAGATTCGAGGGCCGGGTCGGTGAGGGACTCGCCCCTTCTAAGCCCCTTTAACTGGGCGTCTATATTTCCGCTTTTAATTTCGATTATCTTCACGATGGGAAGGATTATACACAGGATAGGCGGCGACAGGAAGTCGCGGGCCAGCCCGGATTGCGCCGCATCGGCCGGTTCATACTGTACACTAATCCGTAAAGCCCCCGGCGAAGACAGACCCATGAAGATATACACCCTCGAAAGATCACAGGAAGTCGCGGCCCCTCTCGGAGAGCTGTGGAGCTTTTTCTCCAATCCCGAAAACCTCGCCCGCATCACGCCCCCTTGGCTCGGGTTCAAAATAATCTCCGGCGCCGGCGGCGAAATACACGAGGGAATGATAATTAAATATAGTGTTTCCCCCCTTCTCGGAATACCGGTCACCTGGGTGACGGAGATCACCGAGGTCGAGGAGCCGGGCCGCTTCGTAGACGAGCAGCGAACTGGGCCCTACAGCCTCTGGCGCCACGAGCACATATTTAAGGAAGAGGACGGCGTCACGGTAGTGAAGGACATCGTCAACTACGCCCTCCCGCTCGGCCCCCTCGGCAGGATGGTACTCAACCTCGACACAAAAAAGCGGCTTGACCGCATATTCGACTTCAGGCAGGACTATGTCGAAAGAAAATTCGGCGCGGGCCCGCGTAATATGGGCTGACCTCGCCGCGGACGGCGGTATGCCGACCGGTTTTGATTGACACAACCTCTACGGAAAATATACTTTCAAATATGAATGATTCCGTCGTAGACATGGGCCGATACAGGCTCGACCAGGCCGAACAGGATCTCCGCACGAAACTCGTCGAATACACAGAGCGCCCGGAAATACAGTCCCAGCTCGGAGAAGCCTTTTATATATGGAAGGACGACCCCGAATTTCTGGCCGAGGACATATCGGAAGACGAAGTCGACGACGTCACATTCGAGAAGTTCTTCGACTGGTTCCTTTTTGACTTCAGGCTCCTCGACACCGGGGAGAGGGTCATCGATCGGTTCTACAAAGAGGAGCGCGAAGGGCTAAGCGAGCTCGAAGACAAGATGGTCGGCGAGTGGCGCGATAACATCTACAGCTTTTTCGAAGTCGTGGGTGTTACCCCCGGCGAAAGCTGCACGATTAGAGACCTTTTCGAAAATAAAACCTGTACGGTCAGGGATACATCTTCATCGAAAAAGCTAAAGGCCTCCGACATAATCGGCGCCAGGCCGCTCGGGACGGGTGAGAACACCTACTTTTCCGGTGTCATATCCGTTTATCCGGCCACATTCCAGAGAGTAATCGTCGAATTTTTCAACTCGGGCTTCAGGGATTACAAACGCGAGCACGGCAAGAAGAGCACGAAGAGGGCGTACCTGAAAGACTACGGCTTTCAAATCGGCCACTACATAGAAGACTTCGTAAAGAACCCCCGGTTCGTCTCCCCCGAGGGCGAGGAGCTTATACTGGCTTCGGCGCTCTATTCCGTTGGCTCCGAAGAGGCGGTCCTAAAAAAACTAAGGAGCGACAAGGCCTTCGAAGAGCTGAGCGCACCCGTAGACGAAATAAAAATATTCGCATTCGAGGACGCCGACGATCATGCGGCCTCGGGAACTCTCGAAATAGAAAACGGCAGCCTCAGG
>JBFWTW010000088.1:0-11359 GCA_050247635.1 Candidatus Dadabacteria bacterium
GATGAACTTACCGGTCGGCGGCAAGAACCCGGGAACGATCCCCAACCGGTTGGCGAAAATTATGAAAAAGAAGCCCGCCCCGAGAAGAGAGAAATATTTCTTGGCCTGCTTCTTCGATCCACGCATGTTGGCGAAGAGGTCGAACAGGAAATCGAGGGTAAGGATCTCGAATATCGTCCTTATAGAAAACTTCTCCTCCGGAAGCACTGCATCCTTTTTAGAGAGTGAGCTTCTTATGCTGAGCCCTGCGAGCGTGAGCAATATAAGCACCAGGATCGAGCCCAGTATATAATCGTACTTATCCATCCCGATAAGTGTGAACCAGCTAAAGTGTTCCATCTTTACTCCCTTTCAAGCTTACTCCGATTATAACTATCACAACTCCCGTAACGCCTATGAAAAAGCCGAACAGATCGACCTTCGCGAATACGAACATGGCGACCACTATCCCGAGAAAAACCGCCAGCTTCATAACGAACGCGAAAATGCCGAACCCCTTCGTGTAAGCCTTCCCGATTATGGCGTTCACGAGGAACCTTATCGCCATGAAATTGGCAGTAAACAGAATGCCGCCCGCCGCGGTTCCGACGGCGAGCTCTTTGGAGCCTATTAAATAGTTGACGGCCACAAGCAAGGCCGTCACGATCAGCCCGGCCTTTTCAACTGTCCCGACTGCTGGCAGATTAATCAGACTGGCCGTCCTTTCTGTCATCAATTTTTCTTATCATCCTCAGGAGAAGATTGAACCCCGCAAATCCCCCGGCCAAAAGCCCGAGCATCGTAAACCACGGGGTATCGGTTTCGAGCCATCTATCGACGTACTGCCCGAGTAGTATTCCGGCGATCACCGAAAAACCGAGCTCGAACCCGATAACGATAAACATGAGCCATTTGTACTTGCCCTGTCCCGTCTGAGTTCATTCTCCTCTGTGTAAAGTCTAAAGCGCGCTCAGCGACTTACGCACCGCATCGAGCGTCCTGTCGACGTCCTTCTCGGTATGCGCCAATGATAGAAAAACGGCCTCGAACTGAGAAGGCGGAAACATAATACCAGCCCTGAGCAAATTTTCAAAAAATTTCGAATACATTTTCGTATCGGACTTAAGGACCGACTTGTAATCCTTGGGCTCCTCGTCCGTGAAAAAGACCGTAAACATCGATTCCACAGAATTAATACGGGCGCTAACTCCAAGCTCTTCTATTATTTCGGTAATTCCCGTAACCATCATTTTTGTAAGCTCACGGAGCCTCAGGTAATTCCCTTTCCCGGCCAGCTTGTGTAGCGTCGCAAGCCCCGCGGCCATCGCGAGCGGGTTACCAGACAGCGTCCCGGCCTGGTACATAGGCCCCGAGGGCGCAACCATGTTCATTATATCGCGGCGCCCGCCGAATGCCCCCACAGGCAGCCCACCGCCGATAATCTTCCCGAGGCATGTGATGTCGGGAATCACGTCGAACGCCTTCTGTGCGCCGCCGTGGCTCATCCTGAACCCGGTTATAACCTCGTCGAAGATAAGAAGCGCCCCGTTCTCCGAAGCGATCCTCCTGAGCCCTTCAAGGAACCCCTCTTCGGGGAGAACGACGCCCATGTTGGCGGCTACGGGCTCGAGTATAATGGCCGCTATCTTGTCCGGATAATTCCCGAAAAGCTCCTCGACGGATGCCAGGTCGTTATACGTCGCAAGAAGCGTCCTGTCGGCAAATGCCTTGGGCACCCCCGGGCTGCTCGGCGTTCCGAACGTAGTAGCCCCCGAGCCGGCCTTCACCAATAGATAATCGGCATGCCCGTGATAGCACCCTTCGAATTTTATAATGTAGTCCCGGCCTGTAAACGCCCTGGCGAGACGGACGGCGCTCATCGTCGCCTCTGTTCCCGAGCTCGTCATCCTGACCATCTCTACGGACGGCACGGATTTGACCACGTGCTTTGCGAGCTCTATCTCGTTCCTGCACGGCGCGCCGTAGCTCGTCCCTAGCTCGGCAGCCTTCTTAACGGCCCTTACGACGTCCGCATCGGCATGGCCCAGGATCAATGGACCCCACGACGACATATAATCGGTGTATTTGTTCCCGTCCTCGTCGTATATGTAGGCTCCCCTGGCCTTCGCCACGAATACGGGAGAGCCGGAGACGGCGTTAAATGACCTTACGGGGCTGTTCACCCCTCCGGGCATGAGCTTCTCTGCAGCTTTATAAAGCGCTTTTGATTTCGTGAGATTTAATTTCATAGAATTAAGGTTCGATATGAGCCGGTAAATCCGGAGGTAGTAAACATGGATTAGAAAATACTGTCAAGTATTCCTGGCCCTATGGGCCGTGTCGAAAGCACAAAAAAAACGGAGAGAAACCCTGTGAAGAGTTTCTCTCCATTCTTTACGTTTCATCATCCTCCGACTTCAAGGATGAGATTTTTCTATCTATCAGTCAGTGAAGGCTATCAGTTAGCGTACTGAAAGATAAGCCTTGCACCTACTTTCGCAGTCGGGGACGTTACAACGAAATGAGCCCTTCTGTTAAGCTGATAAGCTTCTTCCGTCGTACCTGCTCCGAACTGAGTCGTTTCACCGCCGCTTGCGGTCGTGATCCTGGCAGGATCTATACCGAGCTGGACGAGGAACGCCTTCGTGGAGTCGGCCCTTCTCTGCGCGAGCTTAAGGTTGTAAGCCGGGGTACCCCTGATGTCTGCGTAACCTTCGATGAGAACCGTAAGGTTAGCGTCGGCCTGCAGGGTAGCGGCGTTCTCTTCGAGAACCGCTGCAGCGTCCGGCCTTATGTTGTACTTATCAAAGTCGAAGAATATGTCCTTCAACTCAGGTGCGGGCGGCGGCGGTGGCGGTGGTGGCGGCGGCGGCGGAACTGCACATTTCAGTTTAGCCTCGTCTGCCTTTGCCTTCGCGTCGATCAGCATCCTGCGGGCTTCAAGCTCGCTGCAGAATTCGCTGGCGAGTGCCTTACCCTTGGCAAGAGCGGCCTGCGCAGCTGCAAGCTCAGCCTCACCGCAGGGGGCTCCACAATAATCCCCTCTGGTGGGATCGTCTCCGCATACTCTCTGTTTACACTGCTCACATGTAGCTGTTGCTTCAGCCGTTGCAGATTCAGCAGCCGCTAACTCATTCGTTGGCGGGGGTGTCGCGCAGCTAGCTAAATAGAGCAATGCAACGAGGAATACGGGTAGACCCAGAAAAACTATCTGCCTATCCCTTTTCATTCTACTGCACCTCCTTTAAGAGTTTTTTGAGTACTTAACGAGTACATAATAATAAACAGTTTAACGCTCAACTGCAAGCTCTGTAATTTTTTCTTTTGCCGTCTTCGCCTCGTCGGAATTCGGATATTTATCTATTAAAGTCTGAAAGAATAGCTGTGCTTCTTCGTTCTTCCCTATCTCCACGAGCGAGAGTCCCTGCTTAAGGTATGCGAGCGGCACCCGTCCGTCCTTCGGATAGGTATCTATGAACTTCTGGTACTCCAGAATCGACTCTTCGAACTCTCCTTCCCTGTAATACGATTCCGCAATCCAGTAAGTCGCATCGCTCGCCTTGGCCGACTTGGGATACTTGGCCAGGAATTCCTTGAACTGCGCCCTCGAATCCTGGTAATTGCCGTCGCCAAGCGCCGTATACCCGTTGTTGAAAATAACATCCGCTTCGTTAACTTCGACCGCCGGACCAGCCGGTGCCGGGCCCGTCTGCGAGCCAAGCTCCGTTGTCGGAGGCGGCGCACCGCCCAGGCTCATCTGGTTCACCTTGGCAGAAAGCTTGGAGTAGGCCTCGTTCAGATCCTTAAGGCTCTGCTCCATCTGAAACACTTTCTCCCTCAGCTCGACATCCGTCCCGGAAGCAGACGTCTCTTTCTGATTCAGCGCCTGCATATCCCGCGACAACCTGTCCATCTTGGCTTCGAGCCTGGTCTGCCGGGCGTATACGCTGCTCACGTCACCCTGAGTAGCCACACAACCCGCCGACATAGCCGATACCGCTAAAACAACTGCCATTAATGCTTTAATGCTCATAAACCGTTCCTAAAAACTGGGAGAACCTACAGCGGGAACGAAATGCGCCCTTCTGTTCTGCTGATAGTCGTATTCCGAGGTGCCCATTGCAAACTGGTCAGTTTCTCCCCTGCTGACAGCCTGAACTTTCGATGGGGACACGCCGAGACCGATAAGGTAATTCGCCGCTGAATCGGCCCTTCTCTGCCCGAGCGCGAGGTTATATTCCTCGGTGCCCCTTACGTCACAGTATCCCTCTATGACGACTACCTGGAATTTATTGCCACTGCTGCTAATAATGCTTGCGTTCTGGTCAAGTACAGGCTTTGCATCATAACGAATACCCGCCTGGTCGAAATCGAAGAAAACATCAACGAGGCCGTATTGTGAGCCGGCCGGGCTGAGATTTTGCAGACTCTCCTCCGCTGCGTCAACGTCCACGGTCTGTGCATATGCCTGATTTTTGGCCTTGCCTTCGGCTTCTATGGCCTTAAACCTGGCTTCTTCTAGGAGCGCCCTTGCGGCATCCTTGTTGCCCGCGGCCATCATCTGCCTGGCCTGTTCGATCAATTCTTCGGCGGCCTGATATTCGGGCAGCCCTTCGGCACCCGCATCCTTGGCAGCCTGGAGCGCTGCTTCCGCATCCGCCATCTCTTTATCAAGGTTGGAACCGCAACCTACGGCAAACATTAGAGTTATAACCAAACATAAACCCGCTGCCACAGACCAATGCCTCGCCATCAAATTCCTCCTGGTAGAAATGAAACTTATACCTGAGATTATTACATTATTTTGTCTGTATAGTCAAGACATTTTAATGCGAAAAAGTCTAAATCACAACATGGAACGGAAGATTTTCAGGACAGATATATCAGCTACCATTGCGGCTTCGATAATGTTATTATTTCCTCCATGGGACGCTTGAGGAGATTTTCGGGGAAAACAGCCAGAATTACAAGTGTGGGCCTGCTGGCTGTCTCCTGCCTCTTTATCCTGGGCGCCCGCCCGGCGCAGTCACAGATAATATACAGCGATAATATCCCGCGCCCCCTGCCCGCAGTCCCCGTAAACGAATTTTCTTACGTAGACATCACCGATTACAGAAAGCCTTCCATAGAGCTCAGGCAGCAGGACGACACCAAATCACTGGCCGATTTCGGCGACTTTCTCAGAAATACCCGTAACGTCTATTTCACGCTCTGGCTCGTCCGCATAGCCCAGGTCAACATGATGGACAATAATAAAAAGGAAAGCCAGGTGCTGATAAATCCGGTCAGGTGGTGGAAGAACTTCTTCGGGTTCCAGAACGACGGAAAAAGAAGGGGCCAGTTCGAATGGGAGGACGGCGACAGATTCACCACGAACTGGATAGCCCACCCGGCTTTCGGGGCCTATTCATATCTTTACTACAGGGCCAAGGGATACGACCGCTTCACATCCGCCTTCGGCTCGGTGGTTCAAAGCACACTCTTCGAATACACGATAGAGGGCGTGATACAGTCGCCCTCCATCCACGACCTTGTAATAACTCCGGGGATAGGAGTCCCGGCGGGCATAGTGCTCGAGGAAACCTCCAACTGGCTCGAATCGACCAACAGCGGCGTCCTCAGGGCAATGAGCTACGTCATAAACCCCGTGAAAATTATCGTACCGGACCAAGATAACGTTAACGTGGCCCCTCTCGTGAGCGGGCAGGTCGTAATAGCATTTCACTGGTAACGTTCTCCGTTTCCACGCAGCACGGAAATTAATATGAGTAAGGAAGAAGCATCCGCCGTAGCCGGCACTTTCTGGTCGTTGTCGCCCGTAGTGGTGATAACCAGCGCGGCTGGCGAAGACATAAACGGCCAGGTAGCGGTAACCGCCGTCACATCCTCGATAGTCCATTCCATCCCGAGGCTCATCGTCGGCATATGGAAGATCAATCACACGCACAGCTTCATAACCCGTAGCGGAGCGTTCACTATACACCTGCTCAGGACCGACCAGCTCGGGCTCGTAAGGAACTTCGGATTCTACACCGGAAGGGAAAGAGACAAATTCCAGGGCATAGACTACAAAACGGGCATCACGGGGAGCCCCGTACTTCTCGACGTGCATTCCTACGCCGAATGCAGGGTTATTAATGCGATGGACGGAGGCGACATGACCGTGTTCCTCGTGAGCGTCGTGGACGGCAAGGTCTTGAGCGGCGGCGAATGGATGACGCTCAATCATTTTTATACGTACGCCCCGGAAGAGTGGATAGATCAGTACGGCGAGAGGCTTTCCCAGTCCGTCGCCAATTCCATGGGAATAATTCACAACATCGACTACACGCCGTGGAGAGGGAAATAACCGGCGCGTCGGCATAGTGTAGAGCGCCGGCGGCTGAGCCCGCGTCACCTCTTTCCGGGTACGAGGCTGGCTGAAACAGGCCGCCCTTGCCTTTCGGCAATCACCTGTATCCGCTCCCCGGGATGCAACCCCTTAACGGCCCGAACGTAATCTTCTATTCCACTGATTTCTTTTCCGGAGACGGTTACCACCCTGTCCCCGGTTTCGAGCCCGGCTTGTGCCGCCGGGCTGTCCTCGACGACGCCGAGGAGCGTTACGCCCGGGCCGCCTCCGGAATAATCGGGGAGCGCCCCGATATAAACCCCGTCGCCGGAAAGGCCATCCCCCGCGAACGCGTCGCCGGGGAACTCGCCGGCCTCCCCGGCGCTAGCGAGGTAATCCACGAGCGCCGCCGCGGCCCTTAACACCGCCGCAGCCCCATCGGGGTTTATCTTCGTCCATTCGTCGTACGGCGTGTGGTAGTCCCCGTGAACGCCGGTCGAAAGAGTAACGGCGGGGATGCCGTTCATCTCGAACGCAGACTCGTCGCTAGGCCCGGGGGCCATGACGCCGTAATTCGCTTCGAGCCCGGCGGAGGAGCACGCGGCGTCTGCCAGGGGCCTCCACGCAGGCCATGACGTCCAGCCGAAAACCGCGAGGCTATTCCACCTGAGCCTGCCTATCATATCGAGGTTCACCATCGCGACTATCCTCCCGGGCGCCCGGCCCCGGTTGGCGACGAAATAAGTCGATCCGAGTGTGCCTTTCTCCTCACCTGAAAACGCGGCGAATACGAGGCTCCTCCTCGGCCTTCCGCCGGCAGAGGCGAAATACTCCGCGAGCTCCAGCAGCCCCGCCACGCCCGAAGCGTTGTCGTCGGCCCCGTTGTATATATCGTCGGTTGTCCCCTCGTAAGCGCGCCTCCCGAGATGGTCGTAATGCGCCCCTATCACTATCACCTGTCCTCTCACTTTCGGGTCACGCCCTTCGATGTATCCGACGACGTTCGACGCGCTGTCCCTCCCCCTTACGAGCTCCGTCTTTATCTCGGCCCGCGTTCCGGCTAGAGGCAGCGGGCTTCCCTCCTCTCCCGCTAGCGCCTCCTCCAAGTCGCCGAGAGAATTACCCGACGCCTCCAGGATCTCCTCGGCCACGTCCCGCCTCACGATAATCGCCTGCATCCCTCGCACAGCCGGCGGCGCGTCGAGCGCCGCCGACGTGATGTCTTCCTCTTCGCTCCTCGTGGTGGGGGTCGTGAATATCACCGCCCTCGCCCCCTTCTCCATGGCCGTCGCGATCTTGTACCTGAGCGACGAATATTCGTAATACCTACCCCGCCGGTCGAGTCCCGGCGGCGCGTACCTCAGCGCAAGGACGATCTTCCCGCGCGTGTCGAGGCCCCTGTAATTGTCGTATCCGAGCTCGGGCGCGCTTATTCCGTATCCCGCGAATACCAACTCTCCTGCCCTGAGCCCGTTCTCCGTAATGCCGAGCGGGGCATAATCGACGCCGGGCATGAGCCCCTCTTTCTTCCCTTTTATAGAAATGTAAAAATAGTTCGACTTCCCGAGGCCTATCTTGGGCGATATCGGAAACTTCTGAAAATACGTACCGCCGTCGCCCGCCGGGCCGATGCCCGATTCCTCGAATATGCGCTCGATGTAGCGGGCCGCGGCTTCGGAGCCAGCCGTGCCCGTCTCACGGCCTTCGAGGCCGTCCGACGACAGGTATTTAATGTGCGACATTATTTCCCCCGCCGTAATAGCCGGATCATTAACGGCATCCCCGGTCTCCTCCGCCGGAGATGGAAGCGCCGCCAGCAGGGCGAACAGTGCCGTCAAAGCCATTAATCTGACCATCAAGAGATAAATTACCACAGCTTTTTCCCGCGCAGTGCCGCCTTCGACTAAGTTTGCGGACGAGCGCAAAGCATGTAAGACTTATCCCCAGTTCAGTTCAAAGGAGAGATGGTTGTATCCGGTACTATTCACTGTCGGAGGCATAGCCGTATCCTCGTTTTCGGTCATGGTCCTCCTGGCTTTTCTTGTCGCGTACATACTGGCCGAGCCCGAATTCAAACGTAAGGGCCTCGACGCGGGACTGGTGGACCTCCTCCTTATCGCAGCCGTCATAGGCGGCCTCGGCGGGGCCAAGATTATGTTCCTCTACCAGCAGGTCCCCCTCACCGACTTCATCCACGACCCGCTCCGCTATATGTCCTCCGGGTTCACGTTTCTGGGCGGGCTCATAGGCGCGGTATTCCTGGCGTGGATCGTAACGCAGATGAAGCGCGTTCCGTTCCTCGTCATAACAGACCTCGCCTCGCCGCTCCTAATAATCGCCTACGCGGTAGGAAGGGTCGGCTGCCTCCTCGTTGGCGACGACTACGGCACCCCGTCGAATCTCCCCTGGGCTATGTCCTTTCCGAACGGCTCGCCCCCCACGTTCGACACGGTGCATCCCACGCAGATATACGACACCATATGCATGCTGATTCTGTTCGCCGTCCTCTGGAAGATAAGGAAAAGGGATTATCCGGCCGGGTGGCTCACCGCAGTAACCATTATCGCGCTGGGCGTACAGAGATTCTTCGTCGAATTCCTGAGGGAAACCACCCCGAGTTTTATTCCGGGCATCTCCCAGGCCCAGATCATTTCCATCGTCCTCGTGATTATAGGCGTTATAATGCTTAGAAGGATAAAGAGACGCCCCGCGGCCGCCGCGGGAACCCGCACTGCGTAAAGCGGAGATCAAATGCATATAGTCATAATCGGAGCAGGCCAGGTCGGATCATTCCTGGCAAGGAACCTCTCCACCGAACACGATATCGTAATAATCGAAAAAGACCACGAAACGGCCGAGAGGCTGAAGGAATCCCACGACGCGCTCGTCATAGAAGGCGACGGCGATAACCCGGCGGTCCTCAACGAAGCCGGGCTCCCGGAGGCCGATGTGCTTCTGGCGGTGTCGGGAGACGACAAGACGAACATCCTCGCATCCACTCTCGCGGCATCGATGGGCATCAGGAGAATTATTCTCAGGGTCAGAGACCACAGCTACAGAAAATATCCCGAAATATTAAAGAACTCCGACGTCTCCGTCGTAAACCCCGGCGACATTATCTCCGAGAAAATATCCAGCCTTATAAGCTCGCCATTCGCATGGAAGACCGAAACGCTCGCCCTCGGGAAGATAAAGCTCTTTAAGCTCAAGATAGAAGAGAACGCCCCCATCACCGGGCAGCGCCTGGCCGACCTCGGGCCGGCGAAATCGTGGATATTCGTAGCCGTTTCGCGGAACGGCAAGATAACGATTCCCACGGGCGAGACGAGGCTCAAGGAAGGCGACTACGTTTTCGCGCTCGGGGTCGCCGAGGTCCTTCACAAGCTGAAGCAGCTTTTCGGAGTAGTCGAGGAAACCGTCCACACCGCCGTCATAATGGGCTGCGGTAGGCTCGGGAAGGGGGCGGCGAAGGCGCTCACGAAAGAGGGCATCAAGGTAAAGCTCATAGACAGCAATTCCGAAAAGGCGCGCCAGGCTGCAGAAGAGCTCGAAAAGGTGCGCGTATTCAAGGGAGACGCTACGGACAGCGACGCCCTCAAGGAAGCCGGCGTCGATTCGGCCGACTACTTCCTGGCGCTTACGGGCGACGATGAGGAGAACGTCCTCAGCGCCCTTTTGGCCAAGAACCTCGGCGCGAAAAGAACGACCGTCCTCTACACCAAGCCAGACTACATAGACCTTCTCGAAACGATAGGTGTGGACAGGGCCATTAGCGTCCGGCTCGCGCTCGCAAACGAGATACTCAGCCTGCTTCACATCGGGGGGGTCGCGCACGTCGCGCTCGTCGAGGAAGGCCGGGCAGAGGTGCTCGAATTCAACATCACGAACGAAACCAGGCTGAGCGGCATCCCGCTCCAGGAAGCGCATTTCCCCGAGGGGGCCATAATAGGCATCGCGCTCCGTGGGGACGAGGTAATTATCCCGAGGGGCGATTACGCGCCCCAGCCCGGCGACAGGGTCATAGTCTTCAGCCTCCCGGAAGCCGTTAAAAAAGTCGAGAGCATACTAGGCCAGTGAATATCAGACTTGTCCTCCACATAATCGGCAACATGCTTAAGCTGCTCGGGGTCGTAATGCTGATTCCCGCGGCTTTCCCTATCTTCTACGGCGAAGACGACCTCGTCGCGATCTTGGCTTCGGCGATCATAACGGGCGTATTCGGCTTCGCGCTCGAACGGCTCACGATACCAAATGGTCCCGTGACAGAGCTCAGGCGAAAGGAAGGCTTTCTGGTGGCGACCCTGGCGTGGCTCGGCTGCAGCATATTCGGCGCGCTGCCCTTGTTTATATACGGGGCCCTTCCGAACCCGGCCGACGCGTTCTTCGAGTCGGTTTCCGGCTTCACCACCACCGGCGCAAGCGTCATAAGAGACATCGAGGCGCTTCCCCACGGCATACTCTTCTGGCGGAGCTTCACGCAATGGCTGGGAGGCATGGGCATAATACTCCTCGGCATCGCGATACTTCCCCGCCTGGCGGTGGGCGGCATGCAGCTCATGGGTCTTGAATCCACGGGCCCGACGACAGAGAAAATCACGCCGCGCATAGCAGAAACGGCGAAGAACCTCTGGGCCGTATACGTCGGCCTCTCGGTCCTCCTGGTCATCCTTCTTTCCGTCGCCGGGATGCCGGTTTTCGAATCCGTCCTCCACACCTTCGCCACTCTCGCGACGGGCGGCTTCGGCGTAAAGAATTCCAGCATCGCCGCGTACAACAGCGCCGCCATAGACTGCATACTCACCGTATTCATGTTCATCGCAGGTATGAGCTTCGTCCTCCTCTACTGGCTCACGAGAGGAAAGCCGGGAAAGCTCTGGAAGAGCTCGGAGTTCAGGTTCTATCTCCTCTTCAACCTGATCGTCATATTTATCGTGGCCTTCGAAGTGCGGATGACCATTTACCCGAGCTTTCTCGAGGCCCTAAGGTATTCGAGCTTCCAGGTCATTTCGATAAGCACCACGACCGGCTTCGTAACGGCCAATTACGACC
>JBFWTW010000089.1:0-11313 GCA_050247635.1 Candidatus Dadabacteria bacterium
CTTCGCTTCGTCAGTGGCTGCTGCGTGAATAGTCGGCGGCGGGCTCTTTCTTAAGCAGCTCGCCGAACTCTTCGCGCCCGCCGTTAAACACATTAAAATCGACGAAGCCCTCTATCCCCCAGAGCTTCCCCCTGTCGGTGTATTGCCAGAAGCTCCATTGCCTGCCGTCGGGAAGCGACGGCGACCAGTAGATATCCCTTATCCAGATTTTGTATTCGGGCAGCTCGCCCGCCAGAAAGTCCCTGTAGGATTTATTCGTCGTGTAGATTATCGGGCGCTTGCCGTACTTCTCCATGACGAGGTCCGAAAACTCGACTATCTCCTCGATGATCTTTTCCTTGCCGGGCCGGGCGCTGCAATTGCCGCTGTATTCGAGGTTGATGATGGGCGGGAGCGTGCCCTCTTCGTCGGGGACGGAGTCCATGTAATTAAGCGCCTGCTCGCGGCCGGTCTTGCAGAAGGTGAAGTAATGATAAGCCCCGCGGGCGATGCCGAGCTTCCCGGCCTCGTCCCAGTAATACGGGAACTTCGTGTCCTTGTGGTCGCCGCCCTCTGTCGCCTTGATGAAGGCGAAGTCGAGATTCGCGCGCGACAGGATCCGCCAGTCCACCGATTCCTGGTGGTGCGAAATGTCTATCCCCCGGACTGGATACTTCTTCTTGTCCGGGTAGTTCATGCGGATGTAGCCCTCCTCGAAAAAGAGAGCGAGGAATGCGCCGACGAACAGGATTGTGCCTATGATCGCAATCTTTCGGTTCATATCGCGGAAGGGAACCCCCGCTATATTATACCGGCTATGTTGGCGTAATCCGATAAAAATGAGGAAGTTGGTGCCCCTTCCCCCGCCTGGTTAAACCGGAGATAGGTGGACAATATTTCTTAAAATTGATAACCTATTAATCGAGGAGGCGTAATCGTCTCTATCTCAAAAGGGAGGTGACTTATGTTAACCAAACTTTTGAGGGAGCGCGCTCCTGAGCTTTTAGCGTGAGGCTGCTTGAATACAAAGATGCTGATTTAGTTTTATTCAAGCCCCAATTCGCTAGGCATAAGGAGGCATATAATACTATCTAACCCTTCAGTCCTACAGCATCGGGACAACAAGGCATTTAGATAGCGCGCCTCCTCCTCGAATACTCCCAGAGGAGTTCAATTGACCACGTCCATCAATCTAATTATTTGGATAATAGCAGGTTTAATTATCTTGGTATTGCTCATATTTGTTCCAAAATCGCAAATCAAAAAAACGCATTTTTCTAGACCAACAGATCGATTTCATGCTGAGAATGAAGCCCGCAAAACACTAGCTCAAATAATTGGCGGCACCGCTATTATTATTGGTCTCTTTTTTTCCTGGCAGACAATTGAATCTCAGCGTAAAACCCTTGAACTACAAAGAGATGATCTAACCATAACTAGAGAACAACAAATAACTGAACGATTTACAAGAGCAATCGAGCAGCTCGGAAGTGAAAAACTTGAGGTTAGACTTGGTGGCATATACGCACTTGAGAGAATCGCAAAGGATTCACCAAATGATCATTGGACAATCATGGAAGTTTTAACCACTTATGCACGAGATAAATCAAAAAACGAAATGAAAGAAACTGTAGAACTAGTTGAAAATGCAGCTAATGTGGAATCCTCTCCTGTAAAAACAGATATACAAGCAATCATGACAGTCCTAGGGAGGCGGAATTCTGAAAATGACAGAAAAGATGCGGTCTTAAATCTTTATGGAGTGAATCTTAAAGGAGCTAAGTTAGATGAATATAACTTTGTCGGAGCAAATTTTCAAGATGCTAATCTAATAGAAGCGAGTCTCGCCAACACCAATCTTGCTAAAGCTAAATTTGGGGGCGCGAATTTAAATGAAGCCTACCTAGTGGACGCGAACCTCGAATCTGCGCAACTAAATGATACGGATCTCGAAGGGGCATATTTACAAAGGGCAAACTTAAAAGACGCAAATCTAGAAAATGCTAATTTTAAAGAATCAAAATTAGATAATGCAATCTTGGAGCAAGTATTTATCCTAAATGCCACTTTTGAAAAAGCATCTTTAGAAAATGCTAAACTAGCAAATGTACAATTCTGGCACGAACCCTTGAATGAAATCAACTATTTACGAGATTATTTGGAAAGGAGAACGGAAAGAGTCTCCGAAAAATGGGAAGTGAATTTTAGTGGTGCAAACCTTAGAAATGCTAATGTAGAAAGCTCATCCTTTTGGCGAGCAAATATTTCTAAGGCCGACCTTTCAAATGCAAATCTCAAAGAAGTACATTTTCACGAATGCAATTTTAGAGGAGCAGATTTGACAAACACTGTATTAGCACAAACGGCCATTAGATATGGCAGTTTCGATGGAGCTAAATTTAATAACACTAATCTTCAAGGCTCAATTATAGAACTTACCTCAATTGGTAGTAATGACTTAATAGGAGTCGATCTAAGTAATTCATTCTGGGACATACCCCGCTTCCAGGGAGTCACATTACAAAAAGTCAGTTTTGAAAATTCGATTTTAATAATGGGAAATTTTCAAGATGCAATACTAAAAGAGGTAAATCTCAAAGGAGCTCAATTAAGATATACAAATTTCACTAACACAACTATTGAAAACGTAAATTTTATGTTCACAAATTTTGAGGATGTCAACATTATAGATTCAACAATAACCGGAACAAGTGGTCTTGCAGTCGAACAACTTTGTAAGGCAAAAAGCTTAAAGGGATCTTTAATCAATTCGACATGTTATATAAATGGAAGCTATTTAAAATACGATCATAAGCGAAGTTCTTCCTATGGGTGGGATACTTGGGAAAATGGGGATGAAATAGATTGCATGAAAGGCATAATGACAATGTGCCCTGAATCATTGGCAACTCCTGAATAAACTAATTACTGACAATCCTTATCAGTGTCAATCTTGAGAATAGTCCCCCCTCCAAAAACTTCTTAGTTTTGCCCGCTTATTAGTTATGCTTGTTCGATGGAGAATGTGAATACGAGTGGCGAGGTGAAGCCATGCCGAACGTTCACGAAGTAGCTGAGCAGTATTTCGAGTGTGTGGTCGACCCGGCGGTCGAGGAGATACTCGAAGAGTACAACGCGCGCGACGGATACGAGGCGGGCGTGCATGCAAAAGAGTTCCTTACGAAGAATGCCCCCGACGTTGCGGAAGTGCACGGCATATACGTGATATTCCCGGACTCGACGCGAAGATTCGTTTCCGTGTGCTGGCCCGAGGGCTCGGAGCAGGTCCTCATCGGCGTGCCTGGCGAATCCGATGATCCGTTCACCATCGACATACACGACACAGACAAGAAAAAACTGAAGGACGTCGTAAGAGGCGTCATCGAAGGATAGGCCGACTGCTTCTTCGACTCTCGACGATATTCCCGCCCTCCTTCCATCCACGACAGTTATTTATATAATAATTATATTGCCCAGGGGGGAGTGCGGTGACTATAGACGAATACATGGCGGACGTACCGCCGGCGAGGCAGGCGAGGCTGGAGCATCTCATCGGGCACATCAGGGCATGGTACCCGCACGCGAATATACGCATAAAGTACGGTATGCCGACGTTCGAGATGGATAAAGGCTGGGTGGCCGTGGCCAATCAGAAAAATTACGTCTCGATATACACCTGCTCGCCCGACCACATAGCGCCGTATAAGGAAATGCATCCCGATGTGAAAACCGGAAAGGCGTGCCTTAACTTCAGGGACGCTGACAATATAGACTTCGGCGCGCTGAAGGCAGTCGTCCGGAGCGCGATGACGGCGAAGAAGTAACCCCCTTCCTTTGCACCTCCCGTCCTTCCGTTACACTAATACGGATACTACGAAAACGCGCGAGAGGTGATAAATGCCGGGTGATAACGACGGAAAGCTCAAGTTCGGAATATTCTACGATTTCAGAAACCCTCCCCAGTGGCGACGGCCCTACGAAAAAATTTACGCCGACATACTCGACCAGATAGCCTGGGCCGAGAACCTCGGATTCGATTACGTCTGGATATCGGAGCACCACTTCACGGAAGACGGCTACGCCCCTTCCCTCTTCCCTATAGCGGCGGCGATTGCGGCCCGGACGAAGAAGATTCGGATAGCGACGGGCGTCGCGCTCCTTCCGCTCTACCATCCCGTGAGGCTCGCCGAGGACGCGGCGACTGTGGACGTGATCTCGGGCGGGAGGTTCGAGCTCGGCGTCGGGGTCGGCTACAAGCTCGACGAGTTCAGGGGGCTCGACATAGACATACACCAGAGGGCCGGGCGCATGGACGAGGGGCTCGAAATTATAAAGCGCCTCTGGGCCGGCGAGAAGCTCGACTTCAAGGGCAAGCACCATACCGTCGGCAACGTCGCGATTTCTCCGGAGCCAGTTCAGAAGAACGGGCCGCCGATATGGATCGGCGGGTTCGTCAGGGCGTCGCTCAGGCGCGCCGTCCGGTTCGGCGACGGATTCTTTAATTGCGGCGGAGACGCGGAGGAGCTCTACGGGTACTACCGGGAAGAGCTCGCCGAGGCCGGAAAGCCGGCCGAGAACCTCCGCATAGCGGACTGCATCCATTGGCTTATAGTGTCGGAGACCCCCGAGAAAACGTGGGACGAGGCGGCCGACGGCGTCATATACCAGGTGAACAAGTACAACGAGTGGCTCTCGGAATCGGGCTTCCCGGGCCTCTACGATATGATCCACGACAAGGCGCATTTAAAGGAGCTCGGCAGGCTCATCGTCGTCGACCCCGAAACGTGCATAGGCATAATAAAGGAGAAGCTTTCGAAGGTGCCTGTCACCCACCTCACCTCGTGGGCCATTCCGCCGGGAATGCCCGCCTGGTGGGCCGAGCCGCATTTGAAGCTCTTCGCGGAGAAGGTGATTCCGGCGTTCAGGTAATGGCCGGGGAGAAACAAAATGAACCTCAGAATAGAGATATGGATGAACGAGAATATGGAATGGTCGCTCGAAGGGAGCGGCTCGGCGGAGCAGTACGCGCAGGCGAAGATGAGGGTGCTTTCCCTCTTCCCCGACGAGGAGGAGCTGAACCTCGTCCTAGCGAAGGACGACGTCCGGCCCGTCAGGATCACGGACGCCATCGACGAGATAAAATCGTTCCCCGACAAGCGCAACCTGATGCTTTGTGACAAAAAATATGAGAAAATGATGATGTTCGTTTATAACGAGTGAGCCCGGACGGATGAGCCTGAAGAAGATAGCGCCTGCCCTCTTTTTGGTGGCGATGCTCTGCCACGGAGCGGAGGCGTACGCCGAGCCCGTGGAAAGCACCCCTCCCCCGCCCGTGAACACGTACAAGAGCAAGCACGGGTTTAAGATCGATTACCCCAAAAACTGGATACTCAAGACAGACCTAGAAGAATACGACACGCTGAAAGAGGCCGCGCGCGACGGCGGGAACTACTTCGCCGTCCAGAGCTACCAGCCCGACGACCCCCGCATACAGAGCTTCCACTACTTCCCTGCGGACACGCTCAAGATGGAGGCGTGGATATTCCCCGACGAGAGCCAGTCGCTCGCCGAGATAATCACGCAGACGAAGGACGTCATGAAGATCGACGATTTCGACATCGGCGGGAAGAAGGCCAAGAAGGTATGGCAGAGGCTCGACGACGGCGAGTCGGGCGAGGAAGTGATCTACTCGATCTACTTCGTAGACGCCGGAAAGCGGGCAGTGTTCACGTGCTATCCCACGTATTCGACACTCACGGGCGAGTTCGAGAAGATGGTGGGCAGTTTCAGGTTCGAGTAGGTTGGAACCTGTTCACCATGCGAGGAACCATTTCAATTTCATTTTTATTGTACTCCACATTTCTCTTTGATTAACTCGTCGACGTCTATTTCATCGCTGTATAGACTTATATTGCCTAAACGCTTGGCTTCTCGAATATCAGCACAACCATCTAGATTTTTACCCAATGCAATTTTTGCAAATCCTCTTCCTAAATAAGCATTCGAGAAATCGGGGTTAAGTTCAACAGCTTTGTCAAAATCTTTCAATGCACCAGAAATATCATTTAAGGCACTCTTAGCCGACGCTCTATTGTTATAATAGATAGCTGATTTTGGGTTTAACTCAATTGCCTTATTGTGATCTGATAAGGCCTCCTTGCATTTGCTTATTTGACACTTAGCAAGCCCTCGATCAGAGTAATTGTTTGCATAAGTAGGATTTATAGATATAGCTCTATCAAAGTCTTCAATCGCACCTTTGTAATCCTTAAGTTCTACCCTTATACCAGCTCTAAGCGCGTAGACACTAGCATCATCGGGAAAAAGTTCAATTGCCTTATTGTATTCCTCTACTGCTTCATTATATTTTTTTTCTGATTCATATAACGATCCCCTACACATATAACCAGCAGGTTCGGAAGGGTATAAAGCTACAGCTTTGTTACAGTTCTCAAGTGCTTCACGATAGTTACCAATTATTTCGTACAACAAACTCCTTTGAGCATAGTAACTAGAAGAAATTGATGTACCACCACTAGCCAATTCTATAGCTCTGCCTATATCTTCTAGAGCACCTTTTATCTCCCCTAATTCTTGCTTAACTATTGATCTGCCAGAATAAGCTAGGTGACTCTCTGGGTCTAGCTCAATGGCTTTGTTATAGTCTTCTAACGCTCCCTTTAAATCTTTGAGGTCTCGTTTAACACCGGCTCTATCTTCGTAATAAAGACTGTATTCAGGACTAAGCTCAATAGCTTTATTGTAATCTTTCAAGGCAGACTCATTTTCACCTAGTTGATGATTAATAAAACCCCTCATAGAATATGCATATGCATACTTACGATCAAGCTCTATTACTTTGTCTAGATCATTGACTGCTCCTTCATAGTCACCCATTTCTTGCTTGAGATTGGCTCTATCACGGTAACCTTCTATATCCTCCGGTCTTAATTCTATTACCTTGTTAAAGTCTTCCAATGCACCCTTAAGATCACCTAACCACCACTTCTTGTGTAATGACCTCGATGAGTATGCATCTGCAAAATTTGGATCGAGTTCTATTGCTTTGTTAATGTTCGCTAATTTCTCATTATCGTCATCTATAACTTTTGACCTCTCTAGGTACGCACTTGCATGATTAGGGTTAATTTTTATTGCCATATCGAAGTCTTTCTTTGCGTCTAATCTAGCTTTGTCGTAAGCTTCTGTAACTTCTTTCTCAGAACCAGTGTTTATCGATTCTGAATATTTTTCACCAGCTTGTTCCAATGTTAATTTGCCTCTTTCCACATAAGCATCTGCATCTTCAGGATTGAGTTCTATAGCTTTAGCAAAGTCCTCTATCGCTGCTTGGTATTCTTTTTTTATTCCCTTTATTAAGCCTCTATAGTAATAAGCATTGCCATTGTTAGGATTGAGTTCTATAGACCTATTAATATCTTCAAGTGCGCTTTCATCCCTCCCTAATCGTAATTTTGTTACGCCTCTTCTAAAATAGGAAAATTCTAGATAATAGTTTAATTCAATTGACTTGTCGTAATCTACCAAAGCCCCAGAATAATCATGTAATTGTTCTTTGGTAAATGCTCTCAAGCAATAAGCCTTCCCTGCTGTATCATCTAATTCTATGGCTTTACTGAAATCCCGAATAGCGCCACGATGATCATTGGCTTTTGCTTTTTCCATTCCTGTTTCAATATACTCCTTAGCCTTTACATTATTATGGCTTGTCTTATTATTGCCATTTTCAGAACAACCAATATTTGCTATGATCAACAAGGCTATGCCGATATACAGGCTTAATCTTATGGCTAACATTATCCCACCACTCAGAGTTAATTATTATCAAAACTATAATATAACATATGTGCAATTATCTGAAAATCATCTAAATACTGCTAGCTTTCTTACAACATACCGAACGGATTTGTATTTATGCCAAGCTGGCTGATCCGGTCAGCAGCTTCAGGTTTGAGTAAACCCCAGCCGCGCCACCCCTCCCCCCTCCTGACAAATCCGTCAAAACAGGGCTGACGAAACTGTCATATACCTGTTCACGATATGAACAGGGCTGTTCACCAGGTGAACAGCCGGGTGTTCAAAATATGAACACTAAGGAATACACAGTTGAAGGAAACACAAATAAGGAACACACAGAGTTATTAAAAGAATACGCGCGCAAACGGACGAAAGCTGCATGAAGGCCTTACGCCCTCACCCGGCCAATCTTCTCTCGATTCGGCTGTCGGGTATAAACCATACGGCGGCTACCATTACGTACAGGCCGCATGCGATCCACGGGCTCACGAACGCAAGCGGAATCGCCGCGACGTAGAGCACGAGCGACGCCTTCCCCTTGAAGTCGTGCCCGAGCGCCGAGGCCAGCGTGGAATCCGCGCCGTTACAGGCTATGAGAAAGCCGGCGAGGATGATATAAGCGATTGCGGCCAGCAGCAGGTCCAATCCATAGAGCGCGACCGGCCAGGACTCGATGTGGTTCTCGCCCATCCACCCCGTAACGAACGGGATCAGCGACAGCCAGAAGAGGAGGTTCAGGTTGGCCCACAGGACGCGGCCGTTAACCTGCCGGGCCGCCTGGAACAGATGATGGTGATTATTCCAGTAAATCCCGACGAAAATAAAGCTGAGCACGTAGCTAAGGAATTTCGGCAAAAGCGGGCGAAGCGTTTCCAGGTCGGCCTCGTGCGGTATCTTGAGCTCCAGCACCATGATCGTGATGATGATGGCGAGGACGCCGTCGCTGAACGCTTCCAGTCTTCCCTTGCTCATTCGCAGCCCCTACATTACATAGAATGCGTAAACCGGCGGCATGTCAAGCCTGCTGGAATGAATCCCGATCCGTCCCGAGCACCCTTACGAGCGAGGAGCGGAGCGGGCGAGCCAGTCCTCGAAACGCGTCGGGCCGATGCGCGGGTTGTCGCCGGGCGTGAGGGACTTATCGTTTAGGTCCGCCAGGCCGTAATAGCTTGCGTGGACGTCCGTGACTACCTGACGCGGGTCTTTGCTTGCGCTGAAGTATCGCCGGACTATTTCGTCGAGACGAATCTTTTCGGGGCCCGCCACCTCGACCATGCCGTTCACCGGCGCCCCGAGCGCGGCGTCGGCCACTGCATCGGCAACGTCATCCGACACGATAGGCTGCATAAGGACAGGAGGCAGCTTTACCGTTTGCCCTTCCGTCACCGAATCCGCAATAGCGCCCATGAATTCGAAGAACTGCGTTGCGCGGAGGATAGTATAGGGAGCCCCGGAGGCTTCGATCATTTCTTCCTGGGCCATTTTCGCCCGGAAATAGCCGCTCTGGAGCAGGTGTTCGGTTCCGACAACCGACAGGGCGACATGATGCCCGACGCCCGCGTCCGCTTCGGCGGCAAGCTGGTTACGTGTTGACGTCACGAAAAAATCCATGACGGCCTGGTCCTCCCACGAAGGCGAATTCGTCACATCGACGACGACCTTTGCACCTGCAAGTGCTTCGTCGAGCCCGGCGCCCGTAAGGATATCGACACCCGTCGAGGGCGACGCAGCCACCACATCATGGCCAAGCCGACGAAGCTTATCGACTACCTTTGTCCCAATAAGCCCACTCCCGCCAATCACTACGATCTTCATGCTTGCCTCCTGGATTCAAACGTTAATGACCAACCGTGTCAGGCACCTGCAAAGAGTGTGAATGATGCCCTTGTCATGAAACCCGTTCGCCGGCAGGGCTCGAAATGCCGTACTCGAACTATGCCCGCTCTTTGAATGATGCGAGCACCGCGCGTTAGGCCCCGGGATTCGTGCTGTCAGGCCGAGCGTCATCGGGAAAGACCCGGCCGATCAGCTCTTGAAGAACTCTAGAAGCTCCGCGTTGATGACGTCGGCGTGTGTTGTAATCATGCCGTGCGGGTAGTCCTTGTATGTCTTCAAAGTGCCGTTCTTGAGCAGCTTGGCCGAAAGAGGGCCGGATGCCTGATAGGGCACGATCTGGTCGTCCTCGCTATGCATGACGAGCACCGGCACCGATATCTTTTTCAGATCCTCCGTAAAGTCGGTCTGCGAGAACGCGACGATTCCGTCGTAATGCGCCTTGGCCCCGCCCATCATGCCCTGACGCCACCAGTTCCAGACGGTAGGCACGATCGTTTCCACGCCGGGACGGTTAAAGCCGTAGAACGGCCCGGCCGGCAGGTCGTAATAAAACTTGGCCCGGTTGGCGAAGAGCTGCGCCTGGAGATCGTCGAACACCGATTTGGGCAGGCCCAGCGGATTGTCCGGGGTCTTCACCATCAGCGGCGGCACGGCGCAAAGGATCGCCGCTTTCGCCACGTTCTTGTCGCCATGACGGCCGAGATAACGCACCACCTCGCCGCCGCCGGTCGAATGGCCGACGTGAATCGCATCCTTAAGCTTGAGATGGTCGGTCACGGCTTTCAGGTCGTCGGCGTAATGGTCGAGGTCGTGCCCGTCGGCTACTTGGGTCGAACGGCCGTGCCCGCGCCGATCATGGGCGATGACCCGATAACCTTTGGAGAGGAAAAAAAGCATTTGAGGGTCCCAATCGTCCGCCGAGAGAGGCCATCCGTGGCTGAATACTATGGGCTGACCCTTGCCCCAGTCTTTGTAATATATTTCTATATCCGAACCGTTTTCCTTACCTACGTTAACGTATGGCATTGACGTTCTCCTTTTAAGCTATGGTTTTCTACGGATACTGAATTCCGACCGAGATGCGCTGATTACTAACGATGGGTCCACCGGAATAAGAAGGGAAGGAGTTCGCGAAGGGCACGACTTCCCATTACATCACCTCCTATTTTATTAAGCGGAGTTGATTCTTACGAACTAATAGTAATTCACCAAATAGAGATAGCAAATATTTTTTCAATGCCTTAACAAATCTGAAAACTTGCGTTCATAGCGGCCCGGCTGCCAGAGAATTCAGCGGCGGCTCCCGGCTCGAGTAAAACGCCGTCAGCCCCGCTTAAAGTGCTCGACGGGCGGCTCCTGTGACGTTGCGATCGATAATCCTCCGTGAAATCACTTGACGACAGATATCTCGCTCGGCCTCCACTTCTTCGTGAAGAACGTTTCGAGCGGGCTGTAGAGCCTGAGAATTACGAACCAGCCCTTTCCGGGCGCCGTCTGTATCCAGTTGCCCGGCTTCACGCCCTCGGGCAGCCCGGGGCCGAAGTAAACGGTCGTCGAGCCGTCGGCATTGGCCTCGGCCGCCGGGGTCGGGTAGCTCTGGCTCCCGGCCCTCGGATAGCGCTGGGGCGTGTCGAGCATCGAGCGCGACTGGTTGTCGTACACGGTGAGCGACCAGAAGGC
>JBFWTW010000090.1:0-11194 GCA_050247635.1 Candidatus Dadabacteria bacterium
GCGTTCCCCGTGGCGCCGACCCTCCCCAATACCTCACCGGCCCTGATGCACGAGCCCGCTTTCACTTCGTTCGACCTGTTGTGTGCGTATAATGTGCTGATTCCGTTTCCGTGCTCTATGACGACCACCCTGCCGTAGCCTGTAAATCCCTTCATGCCGTTCGTGCTCACGAGCACGAGCCCGTCCGCAGGGGCCCTGATCGGGGTTCCGCTCGGGGCGGGGATATCTATGCCCCAGTGGAACCTTCGGCCCCTTTTACCGTACCCGGACGAAATGCTGCCGGGAAGGGGCCAGATCAAGCTCGAAGGCTCGGTGACCCCGGCGACCCCGGGGACCCTGAGGCGGGTGCCCGTCGGGATGTCGGTGTAGTCTTGTATGTTGTTTATTTCGATGAGCTCGTCGACGGTGGTATCGTAGATCCTGGACACCCTGTAGAGCGTCTCGCCCGAGGCGAGGACATGGTACCCGTTCCCCGCCCTTAACGTAACGGGCTCTCTTAGACATTTTGCTATGTCTTCCTGGCTGACCTTGGGCACTACCTGGCTGTGGGGCGGCGGGGCGGATGTCCTCTTGCTACCGCAGGCCGCCGTCAGAACGAGCACGAGCGAGCTCAACAGCCATATCCACTGCCTCGTCGGGGCCGGTTGCTTTTTTAATCTCAGACGATACATCCCAGGTTCTTATCCCTACGACCGGTATTTTCAATCTGAGGGCGAAGGCTATTTCGGACAATGTGCCGAACCCTCCGCCTATCGCAATCACAGCGTCGCACGAGCTTGCGACGATGATATTCCTTCCGTGCCCCATTCCTGTAACTACCGGTATGTCCACATACCTGTTGGCGTCTGATTTTGACGCCCCCGGTATGATGCCTACCGTAAGTCCCCCTTTAGAGTGGGCCCCCATACAGGCGGCCTCCATCACTCCCCCGGCGCCGCCGCACAAGAGGACGGCCCCTTTACCGGCGATTTGTCTGCCTACTTCGAGCGCCGTTTCGCGCTCGTCCGAAGACGCTTCGGAAGCCCCTATCACGCCGATAACAGTCTTCATTCAACATAGATTATATTACGTTTCGCGCCAGGACTCAAATAGCTTCCTGCGGCCGGCGCGGCGCATCTACATAATATATAATATAACAGATAGCGCATAAATAATATATATACGCCTCAAATCGAAAACGGGTTGATATCAGGCGGTTCGTAAGGTAGCCTATGTAGACAAGCGGTAGAAGAATTACAATCCAAAAACTGAATTAAAGCACCGATTGCCGTCTTCCGGCAGCGTCACTTCTCGATTGTACCCGAATCCCAGTTTTTCACTGCCGGTCGGCATGTTAATCGTTGTGCATACATTCCAAGGAGGAATAACACTATGTGCGGATTATGCGGATTTATGGACGAGGGGGAGGATGTCCCGCTCTCAGAAGGGCTCGATATGTTGTCCAAGATCAGGCACAGGGGGCCGGATCAGGTGGGTGTATACCTCGACGGCGAAGTGTCTTCGGCGGAAAAGATCTCAGGCCTCAAATTGAAGAGATCGAGCGGGAGCATTTGCCTCGCCCAGTCGAGGCTCGAAATCGTGGGCGGCAGCGAGGGCGTACAACCGATAACGGGCGAGAAGCTCACACTAGTCCACAACGGCGAGATATACAACCACCGGGAGCTCCGGAAGCTTCTGGTCGACGATTTCGGACTGGGGAGCGACAGCGACGTCGTTCTCAGGGTTCTGGAAGAGTATTACGACGGCGATTTGCTACACGCAGTAAAACAGGCGATGCCTGTCTTGGACGGCATGTATGCGCTGGCGGTGACCGACGGAGATTCGCTCGTATTGGCGAGGGACCCGATAGGCAAGAAGCCGCTCTACTACACCGACGGGCTTCCGTTTTATTTCGCTTCGGAAAGAAAGGCCCTCCTGCATGCACGTAGCAACGATGAAATCAAAAGGGTTCTCCCCGGAAAGCTCGTTCTCGTAACCGGCGACGGGGTTTCGGTTCACGACGGTTATGAAGTCGAAAGGCCGCCTATAGAGATAAACGAGATGGAAGAGGCGATTTGCGCCTATGAGGAAGTATTCGACCACGCGGTGGACAAGAGAGTGCGCGGGCTCGACAGGGTAGGGGTGCTGTTCTCGGGAGGCATAGACAGCGTGCTCGTGGCCAGGGCTCTTCAGTTGAAGGGACTCAGGGTCACCTGCTACACAGTAGGCGCCGAGGGCAGCGGAGACGTCGAAATGGCTATTAAGGCGGCGCGCGAGCTCGGACTCGAGATCAACGTCGAGTACCTGACGGATGATTTGATAAGCTCGTGTCTACCGGAGGTCATCAAGGCCATCGAGCTTAACGGCCTTCTCCAGGTGGAGGTGGCTATACCTATGTATATTGCTGCACAGAACTGTGCGAAGGACGGCCACAAGGTGATGTTCAGCGGGCAGGCGGCCGACGAGCTCTTCGCCGGATATTCCTGGTACAGGGATGTTGTCAGGGAGCACGGGCATCTTTATCTTCACCAGAAGCTCTGGGAGGATATAGACAAGCTGTACGAGGACACGCTCGAAAGGGAAGACAGGATGGCGATGGCGCATTCCATAGAGCTCAGGGCTCCGTTCCTCGACCGCGAGGTTATGAGGACCGCCATGAGGATAGCCCCGCATCTTAAGCTCACGGGCGGAGACGACGTATACGGAAAGCGCGTCCACAGGGAGCTGTCGATGAGGAAGGGTATACCCAGAGAGTTTGCATACAGAGAGAAGTCTCCGGCTCAGGAAGGGACTGGGGTGCACGACATGATTCAGGCTCTGGCTTCGAAGCACTACAAGGGAAAGGACGTAGACGATGTCGAGCTGGTGGATTTCGGCAGCAGCTACCGTTATCTCGGGAACCATTACGGAACGCCCGAGACGATGGCTTATCTGAGAGAGCTCAGTGAGGACAGCGCGCCGGGGTCGATCGTGGGGGCCGGGAGTAATTAATCCAAACGCTTGCCGCCGGGCGGCAGGAGGAGGTTACCGGCATGGAAATCAAGGCAGTCCTGTTAGTAGTCGATATGCAGAACGGGTTCTGCGGCGTGGGCGGTTCGTTCGATCAATTCGGATTTAACATCGCCCCCTACAGGGCCATTATCCCGACGCTCGCGAAAACGATAAACTTCATGCGCGTAAACGGCGTCCCCGTGTACTATGCGAAGGCGATAAGGGAGGCTTCGGGCCTCGACCTCCTCGACAGGGTGCACAGGATACTGCCGGAAAGCAGGCAGGAGAAGCTGGGCAGCATGCATCTGTGCATCAGGGATACCTGGGACGCAGACGTCATAGACGAGATCTATCCGACGGACGACGATTATATCGTCGAGAAGCGGCGCGATTCCGTTTTCCAGGATACGGAGTTTGAGCTATGGCTCAGGTCGTTCGGGGCGAACACCATAATATTCACGGGAATAGACACGTACATCTGCGTTGAAAGCTCCGTAAGGGACGCTTTTAACAAGGGCTACGACGTCATACTCCTGAGCGACTGCGTCGCCTCGCGGGAAAAGAAGTATCACGATGCGACACTGGGCCAGATAGCGGAGTCGTACGGATGGGTTTTGACGGCGGAGCAGTTCATCAACAGGATAGAGATAGGGGAGCTCACGCTGTCGGAAATCGACCAGACCCCTGTCGAATATTCGGAATCGGGCACCTGATGCATTGACCCTTTGCCGTCTTCGGCCGTTTGGAGGACCGTGATCTTTTTATGAACGCACTCGACTGGCTCGTCGTAATCGTTTACGTACTCGTCCTCCTTTTCCTAGGGCGGTATTTCGGCAAAGGGCAGGGAACGATAGAGGATTATTACCTGGGCGGAAGGGAGATGCCGTGGTGGGCTATAGGCATGTCCACGATGGCGACGCAGCTGGGGGCTATCAGCTTCATATCCGCCCCGGCGTTCGTAGCGCTTAAGCCGGGGGGCGGCCTGTCGTGGCTGGGATATGAATTCGCCGTGCCCGCAGCCGTCGTATTCGTGATGATCTTTATCATTCCCGTAATCCACAGGGAAGATATCGTCAGCGTTTACGAGTACCTGGAGAGGCGGTTCGATTCCGGGACGCGGTCTATCGTAAGCTCGATCTTCCTCATCGGGAGGGCGCTTGCGACAGGGGTGTCTATATACGCCATAGGGCTCGTCCTCTCCGCCGTCTGGAGCCTGCCGCTCACACCCACAATTCTTGCGATAGGCGCTATAACCATCGTCTACGACGCGTGGGGCGGCATGAAGGCCGTCGTGTGGAGCGACGTCCTTCAGATGGTCGTTCTCACCCTCGGCGTGCTCATATGCGGCGGCGCGGCATACATGCTGGCCGGGGGCTGGGAGGGGGTCCTTTCGGGATTCGACACAGAGCGGCTTCATATTATGAAGCTCGGAACACACGGCTTTGGGGACGGGGACGACTTCAGCTTCTGGGCGCTTTTCCTCGGCGGGTTTTTCCTCTACGTCTCATATTACGGATGCGACCAGAGCCAGATACAGAGGGAGATGTCGGCGAGCACGCTCGACGACGCGAAGAAGTCGCTGCTCTTAAACGGGTTCGCGAGGTTCCTCCTCGTATCGGCTTACGTCGGCATGGGGCTTTTAGTCGGGGCGTATGCCTACGAGAACCCGGAGTTCATGAGCCTCATCCCCAAGGACAAGCTCGATTACATGATCCCGGTGTTCGTGCTCAATTACCTCCCCCACGGGCTTATCGGGTTTATCGTCGTGGCGCTCGTCGCGGCCTTCATGTCGAGCCTCGATTCTTCCATAAACTCGCTGAGCGCGGCGTCGATGAAGGACATTTATCAGAAGTACGTGAATTCGGATTCCGACGACGCGCACTACTTCAGGTGGTCGAGGATAATCACCGTCTTCTGGGGGGTCGTCTGCACGGGGTTCGCGTTCGTCGTGGGGGGCATTTCCGATACGATCATAGAGGCGATAAACAAGGTCGGCTCGCTCTTTTACGGCCCGGTGCTGGCGGCGTTCTTACTGGGCGTCCTGTTCAAAAGGTCGGGCCCCCTGGGCGTAAAGCTTGGGGTCTTGACCGGGATAGCCGTGAACCTCGTCCTCTGGATCGGGTTCCCCGAAATCTCCTGGCTCTGGTGGAACCTTACGGGCTGCGCGTCGGCGGTCGCGGTGGGGTACGGCGTCAGCCTCGCGTATCCTTACGACGGCTACACGGCGGCTGCCCACAAAGACGCCGAAGAAGGGCACGGAAAGTGGAAGGGAAGGTACGTATTATTAGTTACTTATATGGTGGTAATACTGGTCCTGAGCTACCTGGCCGACAGGTACTGGCTCAAATAAAAACTTGATTTCAGCCGGGTCATCTTTTAACTTTTTACGTTAAGGCTTTATATGATCGAGCCGTAACAAGAGATATAACGGGGGGACAATCCTAATGCCGGGTCCACTTAAATCAATTTTAATAATGACAGTACTATCGTTCTTCGCTCTTTCTCATTTCGCGTCCGCCGATCAGGCGAACCTCGCGCCGCTCGGATTTTCGTTCGGCATGTCGGACAAAGACGCCAAAAAGTTAATCGAATCGCACGGCAAGAGGATAATGAACGACGACGTGGATTCGAAGAAGATAAGAACCATACAGATGCAGGGCGTAATCACGGAGCTTCCGCTGCCGCTGGACGGAACGGACGTCAGCACGGGGCTCGAATTCTATGAGAAGAAGCTCCTGTCGTCTGCCCTTATTTTCTCTGCGACCGATTCATCGGAGGAGCGCCAGTACCAGAAGATGCTGAGTCAGTACCTGACCGAAACCTATGGCGAACCCGCAAGCTCGGACAGCATGCTTTACTTCAAAACTTGGACCTGGCACATACCCGACGTGAGGATAGTACTCCATACGAACACGCAGGATCACACAGTGAAGATGGTGTATACCTACGAGCCGGTCAATCAGGCCAAGCGCGAAGACGAGCTTAACAAGCTGAGAGGCACCGGGGAGGATGCAGATCCGGCAAGGGAAATGTTCATCGACGGGAATTACAGTAAGCCCACGGGTTATAGAGGGTACTGATCCCGGCCGCTTTTAGTACCTGGTGCATTTCTGGACCTCGTCCAGATTTTCGTGATTACTCGCGAGTATGCCGTATGCATGGGCCCATTCGTGCTCGAGTAGGGGGAGGGTCCCTTTTCGGTTAAAGGCCTTGTAGGTGACGATTATAAGGGAATAGTCGGGGTCGTACTCGCCGTTACACCTTCCCCTGTGGTAGACGCAGGTAAACGTTCCCTGGACTACGGCTATGAGGTAGCCGGACACTTCCTTCCCGCCGTCCGTTATTCCGAAGCACTCGCTGAATTTTGTGAACCGTAGATCTATATCTTCGAGGAGCTCTTCGCCCAAGGGGGCCGCGCCGGGCTCGACGGCTACCATGAACCGGTACACGGGCGTGGTCTCGTACGGGAGCTTTTGGAGCTCTTCCTTGGACAGCTCCTCGGGGTTCATAATGTAGGCAAACCTGCCCATGTTTGCGCAGGATGCTGCCGAAAGGGAAAGGACGAGCGCGAGGGCGAGCTTTGCCGGGTGCAGTCTGCTCATATTAATTCGCATGCGGGATTACTATACAGCAGGCCGCGGCGAATGTCGGCAGGGCGTCTTGCGGCCCCGGGATAAATTCTTTTATCATATAGTGGTGACACGGCCAATGCACACAGATGACGGCGGCGCTATAAAAAGTATCCTCGCGTGGTTCGGCTCGACCAGGGCCGGCGCATGGACCATAATCAACGTCGGCTCGGCGGTGGACAGATGGCTGATAACGGCTTCGGGCGGGAAGCTGAACACGACCTTTGCGTGGCCGTGCCTTCTACTCAAAACCACAGGGGCGAAGACGGGGAAGGAGAGGACGACTCCGCTCCTGTACCTCAAAGACGGCGGGGGCTTCGTCCTGATTGCGTCCAAGGGCGGAAACGCGAGGCATCCGTCGTGGTACGTGAATCTCAAGGCGAATCCGGAGGCCGAGGTTTTCGTGGACGGCAAATCCATAAAATGCACGGCGTCGGACGCCGAGGGAGAGGAGCGCGACAGGCTCTGGGAAAAGGCGGTCGGCGTGTACGGCGGCTATGAGAAATACAGGAAGAGGGCAGGGGAGAGGGAGATTCCGGTGGTGGTGCTGAGGCCGTGATATTCTTCAAAGTCTCCTGACTGACATGCGGATGAACCGGCGGCTTTATTTCTCGGGAAGGGTCCGGACGAACTCGGTGCATCTGCCGAGCCATTCCCGAAGCTGTTCATCCGACCTGAGACCGCCCGGCTCGACGTAGACGTATCCCTTCATCGGCTTCTTCGTAAAATCCATCGGCCTAGCGTGCGGCATTTCGAGCGCGCCTGAGTAGGCTTCCAGCCCGACCCTGGCCATCATCAGATCGTTTATAACCCCGCAGCACATATTGCCGTTCAGCATGAAGGCTATGCCGCCGAACATCTTCTTTTCCGATACAGCCCCGGCGCCGCGGAGCGCATTCCTTAAGCGGCCGGCCAGCGTTTCGTCGTAAGCCATGTCACTGATTATAATTTAATATCGGCGGCTGATGAATACCCGGGGAGCCAATAAAAAAGGGGACGGGCCTTTCGGCCCGCCCCCTTCTGGTTGGTATTATTCACCCGTATGGAGAGTGATTTTGTTAGTAACCTGAGGATGTCCCCGCCAGTTTCTTAATCGAGGACACGTGACCGTCCTGTACTGCGACGCTCACTTTATCACCGCTCTTGAGCCCGTTTGTCATCGAATGATCGGTGAGCTGTATTGTCTGCATCTTCCCGTTCTTGTCCTTAAGCGTCAGGCTGTGGTCGCCGATGGACGTTATCTGCCCCATCATTACATGCGGCCTCGTAGCGGCCTGGTTCATGGAGCTCTCAGCCGCGGCGAAGGAAGTGACACCACCCGCCAGGAGCATAACCACCATTAAAATGTTCCCTATTTTCGATAGTCTTTTCATTGTCGTTAAACCTCCGTTTATTTTGTTTTTGCCGACCGCACCGGCCCTGTTTTCCGACGGAAAGGGCCGGAGGGTCTAATTACCAATTCATTCGGCTGCAAAAGTCGTTTCAGGAGGCAAACGGAGGGGATCTCAGAGGTGAAAAGCCGAAATGAGATTCATACTTAAACGGATTGACCGGTATGTCTGTACTATGCCCGTAATGCCAGCACGGGCTTAAAGAGGCGGCGAACACTTGACCCGCGGCGGAGCCTGAAGACCTGACGAGCCGGTACCCGGCGCTGTAGCCGCCGTTCTCGTCCCCGTTGTCCGTGCTTGCGGCGTACTGCCCCGCCTGGGAATTGAGGTGCCGGGAAACCGAATAAGGCTCTCCGGCAGAGCCGGCGTTATCCCCGAGACCGTATATTAAGTAGGTTCCACAAATAAAGAAAGCGCCCGCGGACAGGAGCACGAGCATGGATTGTCTCGTGATCACGCAGGCGGCGTTATCGCTTGTGGAAGGTGCCTTCATATGACGAAATTCCCTCTTTCAATGTAATAGTCTACGCCGCGGCGCCCCCTTATCAAGTGAAATCTTCCATGGCCCGAAAATGCATCTACACCGATTAGAATTGCATATGCATCCACCTTTATTATCAGTCTTCCCGCGTGATTTCCACGGAATCATGCATCTACATAAATGCAAAGTATTTTCTTAAGATATGGATGTAAGGGTCTGCAGTTCCTTGACAATCCCAGACAAGCCTGATAGTTATATTAATGATATTGATTATCAATATCTAAATAGTTCCGAGCTCCTTCATAGCTTCGCAAACAAGAAAAAGACCAGGAATATCACCAGGGATAAGGAGACAAGATGAGAAGAGTAAACCGGATATTTTTGTGCCTTGTGTTAATCGCCGGGGCGGGCGCCTCGACGGGGCCCGTTTATGCGGCGGACGAGGTGGCTGAGACAGCGCCCGAAGCCGGCGAGACGAACGAGCAGGGGCAGTTCGAGCTGCCGGAAGTTACGGTAACGGACGCGGCCGAGGGGACCGAGGCAGAGGGTTATATAGCCGAGGACGCCAACACCGCTACCAAGACGGACGCCCCGATATTGCTGACGCCGTTTTCTGTCGAGGTCGTGGACCGGAACCTCATGGACGACCAGTACGCGACAAATCTGGACGACGTTTTAAGGAATGTCGCCGGCGTTATACCCGGGGGCTATTACAAGAATTACGACTATTACAGGATAAGGGGCTTTGAGTCCGGGAACAACACGTTCCTCGACGGGCTCCCGCTTCGCCGTTACATATCAATCTCGGAGGAAGTGTTCGGGCTCGAGCGGGTGGAGGTCCTGAAGGGGCCGGCGTCGGCTCTTTACGGATACAGCAACGTTGGAGGCCTCGTGAACATGGTGAGCAAGAGGCCCCGGCCGGGAGGCTTCGCCGACCTTCACGTCGGCGTCGGGAATTACGACTTCGTAGAGGTGGGGGCGGATGTAGGCGGGTCGCTCGTAGAGTCCGGAGCCATCAACGGGCGTTTTAACGCGCTTTACAGGAGGCAGGGGACGTTCACGGATTTCCTGGATGCCGGAGAGAGGCTCTACGCGGCCCCCGCAGTGAGCATTGCTCTCGGCCCAAACACGAACCTTACCATCCTGACACAGTTCGTTCACGACAACGTTCCCGTAGCCATGCCGCTCGTGGCCCCGGGGACCGTGCTTAACAACCCCAACGGAAGGCTGCCGATATCGCGTAACCTGGGCGAGCCGGGATATCAGAACATAACCGACAGCACCCGCGCGCTGCTGGGGTATCAGTTCTCCCACAATTTTAACGAGGTGTTTTCTTTCAGGCAGAACTTCCGCTACAGATGGCAGGATACGAAGTTCGGGGGCATATACAACTCGATTCTCGAGCCCGACATGCGGACACTTACGCGTTTCGTTTACGAGAGCCATGAAAAGAACAAGGCTATAAACGTGGACAATATAGGGGCGGCCAAGTTCGAAACCGGCCCTGTAAAGCATTACGCATTTGTCGGCGCCGACTTCTTCTATGAGACTGCCGATTTTTCCGCTACGTTCGCCGGGATCGCCCCGATAGACATTTTCGACCCCGTGTATGGCGCGGAGCCGGGAGAGTTCGCCCCGATTGCGCTTCAGCGCGATACGCAGAAGCAGCTCGGCATATACGCGCAGGAGCAGGCGCTTCTCTGGGACCAGCTTATGATACTGGTCGGCGGCCGCTGGGATTTCGTATGGACCGATAACCACGACAGGATGCTGGATATCGAATACAAGAAGGACGACAATAAATTCTCGCCGCGCGTGGGAATAGCTTGGGAATTCGTGCCGGGCGTGTCCGTGTACGGGAACTACAGCAGGTCGTTTTATCCGCAGGTAGGGTCCACGGATGCATCGGGCAAGCCTCTTCCCCCGGAAACCGGAGAGCAGTGGGAGGGAGGATTCAAGACCCTTTATTTCGAAGGCAGGCTTCAGTCTACTGTCTCGGTTTACCAGATAACGAAGGAAAACGTGGCGATCGAAGACCCGCTCAATCCCGGGTTTTCGATAAACACGGGGAAGCAGCGGAGCCGCGGCTTTGAAGTGGAAGTCGCCGCGAACGCCGCGCCGGGATGGGACTTTATCGGGGCCTATGCGTATACAGACGCCGAGGTTCTGAAGGATACGTTCATTCCCGAAGGGACCCCGACGATCAACGTGCCCAAGAATGCGCTCAGCCTCTGGACGAAGTATGTCCTTCAGACGGGGCCGCTCAGGGGGCTCGGCGCCGGGGTAGGGGGGCAGTACTACAGTAAGCAGTCGGGCGATCTCCTGAATACCTTCGACCTCCCTTCGTACTGGCTTGCGGAAGCGGCGGCGTATTACTCGAGGGGACGTTTCAGGGCGCAGGTCAACATCGAGAATCTCTTCGACAAGCGCTACTTCCCCGCATCGTATAGCTACGAATACGTGATACCCGGGGATCCGTTCATGATACGGGGAGAGGTCGGATTTACGTTCTGAAGCCAGTCGAATTTCACCTGATGCAGGTTGAGGCGAGGCCGAATAGTGCCTCGCTTTAACCTTGACACACGTTATCAGGAGAGTTATCCTCCAGGTTCTATTATGATAATGATAATCAGTATCGTAATATGCTTAAGCTTGTACATAAAGATTTAATCGATTTAGAAATTGTGAATTGTAAAAGATGGTTGAATGCAATTCTTACAATA
>JBFWTW010000091.1:0-11054 GCA_050247635.1 Candidatus Dadabacteria bacterium
GACATAGTGCTCCTGAAAAAGGATCTCGGGGTCCTCGTCAGCGGCGTGAGGGTGGGGAGGGTAACCTTCGCCAATTCGCTCAAGTATGTGTTCATGGCCACGAGTGCCAATTTCGGCAACATGTTCAGCGTGGCCGGTGCTTCATTCTTCCTTACGTTTCTGCCGCTCCTGCCGAAACAGATTCTCCTTACGAATCTAATGACGGACATACCCGAAATGACGATAGCGGGCGACAGCGTTGACGACGAGATGGTGAGCAAACCGAGGAAGTGGGACATTAAGTTCATAAGAAATTTCATGGCGATATTCGGCGTCATCAGCTCGGTCTTTGATTACGTGACGTTCGGGGTTTTGCTGTTCTTGTTCCATGCACCTGTGGAGGAATTCAGGACGGGCTGGTTCGTCGAGAGCGTCGTATCCGCCGCGCTCGTGATACTGGTCATCAGGACTCGGAGGCCGTTTCTCAAAAGCAGGCCGGGGAAATATCTGGCCATATCCATACTGCTCATAGCGTGCGCCGCAGTGCTCCTGCCGTACTCGCCGCTCGCGGGACTCTTCGGTTTCAGCCCGCTTCCGTGGAGGCTCCTGGCCGCGATAGGGGTTATAGTTGCGGTGTACGTCATCACCGCCGAGGCGGCCAAGAGGGTCTTTTACGGAAGGGTCGTCAGGTGACAGGCCCCCGATAATCCGCGTCCGTTGCCTTCGCGGTATCCGGGAATTAAAATGACATAAGGCCGTGGGGCCTTAAAGTCATGGATAGAGAATTACTGGTATTGCTGTTAAAGATCGGCACTTCGATTGCGGTCATCGGACTAATGTTTTGCTCGGGGCTCAACATGGTGCCCGGGCATCTCAAGTTCTTCAGGGGCCGGCTTTCGCTCCTGCTGCAGTCCCTCTTTGCCGTTCTGGTATTAGTGCCACTTGCCGCGCTGGCCGTGGCGTACCTTATACGGCCAGTACACCCGGCCGCCGTCGGCCTCGCGATAATGGCGTCTTCACCGGCTGCGCCGCTTATGCTGACCAGGGCGTCGAGGGCCGCTGGCAGACTCGATTACGTAGGGAGCCTCCACCTTATCCTCGCCGCGCTGTCCATAGTTTCCACCCCTGTTACGCTTGCCGTGATGTCGTCGCTGATCGGATTCGATGCGAGCATCGATCCTGTCCAGATCGCGAAGCTCACATTCACGGTGATCCTCCTTCCCGTCGGACTCGGGCTTTTCATCCGGAAGAAGTATCCGGGCGTTGCGGAAAGAATCGGCCGCCCGCTTAACAGAATATTCGGGATACTCCTGATCCTCGTCGTTGTGGTGCTTTTCGCCAAGACCTACAGGTTCCTTTTAGATCTGGATTTCCATTCCTACGCAGCCGTGGTTATTTTCATCCTGCTTGCCCTGGCGGCAGGGCATTTCTCGGCGCCGGACGTGTCCGAAGAGAAAGCCGCGCTGGCCCTCGAAGCGGCCGGGCGGAACCCGGGGTTCGCGCTCGTCATAGCGCAGCTTAACTTTCCGCACGCGAGGCCTGTTGCGTTTCTCGTCCCTTACATGCTCGTTTTTATGGTTCTTAGCGTCCTGTACATTTCGTGGTACAAAAGAAGAAAAGCCAAGACCGGGCGCTGAAAAGTTCAGACCGTCCGGACCCGGAACTGAGCTCCCTTCGCTTTACACACGGCCGTCATAGTTATATTATGAGTTGCCTGAGGAGGCGTTTATATGAAAGCTGTAAAACCGGGCGATAACGGAACCAGGATAGGATGGATAGGAACGGGCGTGATGGGCCTTTCGATGTGCAGGCATCTTCTCGAAACCGGCTACAAGACTTCCGTTTACAACAGGACGAAGAAGAAGGCGTCGCCGCTCTTGAAGAAAGGCGCGGAGTGGCTCCCGTCTCCGAGAGAGGTCGCCGAGAAGTCGGACGTCGTATTCACGATAGTCGGGTTTCCGGAGGACGTGAGGGAGGTATATTTCGGCCCGGACGGCGTGCTCGCCGGGCTTGGGAAGGGTGGCGTAGCCGTGGACATGACGACGACAGAGCCGTCGCTCGCGGTCGAGATATATAATGCCGCCCGGAAGCCTGGAATAAAGACCGTTGACGCGCCGGTCTCGGGCGGCGACACGGGGGCAAGGAACGCCGCGCTGTCAATCATGGCGGGCGGCGACAAGCCGGTCGTGAATGCGCTCATGCCGCTCTTCAGGCTCATGGGGAAGAACATCGTCTACCACGGGAAGGCCGGCTCGGGCCAGCACGCGAAGATGTGTAACCAGATTATGGTTTCGGGGCTGATGATAGGGATGTGCGAGACGCTCCTTTACGCCTACAAATCGGGGCTCGACCCGGAGAAGATGCTGGAGTCGGTCGGGCGCGGCGCAGCGGCGTCGTGGATGCTGGATAACCTCGCGCCGAGGATTCTGAGGGGGGATTTCAACCCCGGGTTTTACGTCGAGCATTTCATAAAGGACATGGGGATCGCGCTCGCCGAGGCCGAGAGGATGGACCTCGTCCTGCCGGGGCTTTCGCTCGTACGCGAGCTTTACGTAGCCGCCAAGGCGCAGGGGCACGGAAGGAAGGGGACGCAGGCGCTTATACTCGCCCTTGAAGCCGTGTCGGGCATAAAGAGGAAGGGACTCAAAAAATAACCCGTGCACCGGGCCGGAATGGTGTTATATTTCCACTTGCAGCAGGCGTCGCCCGGATCGCCTGACAATAACATTTAGAGGATGAAACCGAAATGAGAAATATATTGATCGCGCTTCTTTTTCTTATGATGCCGCTCGGCTATTCGTGCGCTACTATAGACGCGCCGGCGGAGCCGGCGAGCACCGATACACTCGAGGACAGGGTCGAGCCGAAGTCGATGGAGAACGAGTACAATCCAGAGGTCGAGGAAGAGATCGAGTCCGACATATCGCCGCTCGAAACGGAGATGCAGGAAGACCAGCCGCTGATTAAATAACCCGGCGGGTTTGTCGGCGGCCTGTCTCATGGCAGAGTGTGCGGCTATTCCGATTTGCCGGTTTCGGCGGGGACGATGCGTATCTCGTAGAGCTTCGGCCAGAGCTTGCCGGTGACGAAGAGCCTTTTCTTGCCGGGGTCGTATGCTATGCCGTTGAGTACGTCCTCGCCTCCCTTTCTGTCCTTTTCGGGAAGGAGCCCCGAGAGGTCTATCCATCCCTTTACGCGGCCGGTTTCGGGATCTACTCTTACGATCCTGTCGCTCCCCCAGATGTTTGCGAATATCTCGCCTTCGACATATTCGAGCTCGTTAAGGTTGGTAACTGGGCCGTTCTCGCCGTAGACCTCGAGCTTGCCGGTCTCTTTGAGAGTGGCAGGGTCGAGATACCTGAGGACGGCGGTGCCATCGCTCATTATGAGGCTCCTTCCGTCGTAAGTGAGCCCCCAGCCCTCGCCGGGGTAGGAGAAGGTTTCGAGGAGCTCGAACGTGTTCTTGTCATAGACGAAGCCCTTCTGCGAGCGCCACGTGATCTGGACTATCTTGTCGCCAGCTATGGCCGCGCCCTCGCCGAAGTAAACGCCGGGGAGGTTTCGAATCTTGAGGACTTCGCCGGTCTCGAGGTCTACCTTCCTGAGCGACGACTGCCCGCGCCTGCCCGTACTTTCGTAGAGGACGCCGTCTTCGAGAAGGAGGCCCTGCGTGAAGGCCGAAGGGTCATGGGGATAAGAGGCTACGACCTCGTAGCCGTAGACGGGGATGCCCGGGGCCTTGTCTTTGGCCCGCGCGCCCGGCGCAAGGTACCCGGCAAGAAGGACGAGGATGGCAAGAAGGTGCACGGATATAAAGACTTTCTCTGCCAGGCCCCTGTATGGGCGGGGGTTATCTCTATCGGAATATGCGGGACTCATATACGGCACAGGCTAATATACTAGCCGGTTTTACCGCAAATTTCCCATCCTTCGATTTTCTCCCCCTTGACATAATATCTACCTTATTATAATTTTAGTCTAGTCTAAAAATATAGTTAGCATATGGTGATAATATTTTGAGTTAGCGCTTTTGCATATGGAGGAGGGAGAGGAATGGACGGCAACAAAAACGGGAGTGGATGGGGCATGACGGGGCATGCATATTCGCGCGGCCCCGGCGTTCGAACGGCCGGGAAGGTGCTTGCGGTACCCGTGCTTCTATTCTTTCAGATTCTAATCCTGGCGGCGGACGCGGAGGCGCTGGGCGGGGTGTCCAATTCAAAGATCACCGTCCTCAGCGCGGATACCGTTCCGAAGGGTCACATAGAGCTTGAACCTTACTTTTCCGCTGAATTTACCGACGACAGGGATAACACGAAGAGGTACGGCGGGGGGATAAGGATAACGCCCGGGATTCTGGATTATCTCGAAGCGGGCGTCAGCATAAATTTCTTCGACGTGGAGGATTCGGATCTCATACGGGCGGAGAACGATTTCGGGCATATCGATTCGGGTTTTAAGCTGAGGTTCGTAGACGAGGAAGCCGGGAACCCGTTTTCACTCGCCTACGTCGCGGGCGTGACGTTCCCTACTGGAGATGGGGGAGAATGGGTGGTCGAGCCCGCGGGACTCGTGCTGACAAAGAACTTCACCGACAGGTTTTCCCTCGATACGGATTTTGTAGTCGGTATAGTCGAGGGGGATTCATTGAGCCTCGTTACGAACACCGGCCTCGGCTATTACGTGACCCCCTGGTTTCAGGCTGTTGTCGAGGGGGCGTACGCATTCGAGAGCGTGGGCGGCGGGGGCGACATTTCGATTATTAACGTGACAGCCGGGTTTACCGCGGATGCGTTCGATTGGCTCTGCATCATCGTCGGCGTGACTCCCGATATTTACATTAAGAACGAGGACAGGATAACAGTCCTTACCGCGGCGTTTACGTTCTCATTTTGACATAATTTATTGCTTGACAGTGTACTGTGAAGGCAATAAAATATTTTTAGATATACCTAAAATCCTCTTTAGGAGCTTTTAAATGTATACGGAGTCAATCGAGAATTACCTTAAGGCTATATACGAAATACAGAAGGAGCGGGGGAAGGTTTCGACCAATGCCCTGTCCGAGAAGCTCGGGGTCGCCCCGGCGTCGGTGACGAGCATGATAAAGAAGCTTTCCGAGAAAAAGCTGATTACGCACAAGCGCTATCAGGGAGTGCTGCTCACGGGCGCCGGGCAGAAGATAGCCCTCGAAGTGATAAGGCACCACAGGCTCGTCGAGCTATATCTCGCAGAAGCCCTCGGCGTGCCGTGGGACAAGGTGCACGACGAGGCCGAGAAGTGGGAGCACATACTATCGGAGGACCTGGAAGACAGGATGGACGCCGTGCTCGGATACCCGACGAGGGACCCGCACGGCTCGCCGATACCGAGCAGGGACGGGACGCTCGTCGAGCTCGATTCCATCCCGCTGGCCGACCTCGGCCCGGGGCAGTCGGGCGTGGTGGCCGAAGTGAGCGACCACGATCCTAACCTATTAAGGTACATAGGCGGCATGGGGCTTTATCCGCATACGAACGTAAAGGTCGTTTCGGTAGAGCCGTTCAGCGGGCCGATAACCGTGAAGGTCGGCGAGGAGAAGCACATACTCGGGGCGGAGGCGGCGCAGTACGTTTTCATCACGGACATAAAGGGAAAAGCCAAGGGAGATTCGTAAAATGGAGCTCAGGTCGTTATTGACGGTTTTTGTGTTGGCGTTGGGGTTTGTCGCAGCAGGCCTCGCCGGGTGTTCTTCGGACAAGGCGGGGCAGGAAAAAGAGACGGGGGTGATGGACGTCGTTGCGACGACCGGTATGATCGCCGATACCGCGAGGATAGTCGGCGGGGATCACGTGAAGGTGACGGGGCTCATGGGGCCTGGGGTGGACCCGCACCTTTACAAAGCGAGCGCCGGGGATGTCGAGACTCTATCCCGTGCGGACATCATTTTTTATAACGGGCTTCACCTCGAAGGGAAGATGTCGGAGGTGTTCGAGCAGATGGAAAAGCGCGGCATAAGAACGGTAGCAGTCACGGACAGCATAGACAGGGGCGTTCTTATCTCGCCGCCGGAGTTCGGGGGCAATTACGACCCGCACGTGTGGTTCGACGTTTCGATGTGGATGAAGGCAGTCGAGGTCGTAAGGGACAGCTTAGTCGAAGCCGATCCCGAAAACGCGGACACCTACAAAGCGAACGCGGAGGCCTATCTCGCCGAGCTCAAAGAGCTCGACGGTTATGTGAAGACCAAGGCGGCGCAGGTGCCGGAGGACAAGAGGGTGCTGATCACGGCCCACGACGCGTTCAACTATTTCGGGCGGGCCTACGGGTTCCAGGTGAGGGGGCTTCAGGGCATAAGCACCGCATCGGAGGCCGGGACGGCGGACGTGCAGTCGCTGGCCGAGTTCATCGTCGAGAGGAAGATCCCGGCGATATTCGTAGAGACTTCGATTCCTCCAAAATACATAGAGGCCGTACAGGCCGCAGCCGAGGCCAGGGGGTTTAACGTGAAGGTCGGCGGCTCTCTCTACTCGGACGCGCTCGGGAATCCCGGGTCTTCCGCGGGGACGTACGCCGGCATGGTTCGAAGCAATATAGACACGATTACGAGCGCCCTTCTGGACGGGGGGCAGTCCTGAGCGGAGAAAGGACGGACGAGATTATGCCTAACGCGATAGAAGTAGAGGACCTTACGGTCGCCTACGGCGAGAAGCCGGTTTTGTGGGACGTCGATCTCACGGTGCCGAGGGGCGTTCTGATGGCCGTCGTAGGCCCGAACGGCGCGGGAAAGACGACGCTAATAAAGTCTATCCTGAACCTCGTAGGGAAGGCCGCCGGGCAGGTGCTCATATACGGCAAGCCCTACCCGGAGGTGCGCCGCCTCGTGGCGTACGTGCCGCAAAGGGGGAGCGTCGACTGGGACTTTCCGACGAGCGTCGAGGACGTTGTCATGATGGGGCGTTACGGCGCCCTCGGGTGGTTCAGGAGGCCGGGCGTGAAGGAGCGCGAGCTCGCCGCTTCGGCGCTCGAAAAGGTAGGCATGACACGCTTTGCAGGAAGGCAGATCAGCCAGCTTTCGGGCGGGCAGCAGCAGAGGGTGTTCCTCGCGCGCGCACTAGTCCAGGACGCGGACGTATACCTCATGGACGAGCCGTTCCAGGGGGTCGATGCGACGACCGAAAGGGCTATAGTCGCGCTTCTCCAGGATCTACGCGCGGCGGGAAAGACCGTTGTCGTCGTTCATCACGACCTCCAGACGGTCCCCGAGTATTTCGACTGGGCTACGCTTCTTAATGTTAGGCTCATAGCCAGCGGCCCTGTCGAGCGGGTCTTTACCGACGAGAATCTCCGCCTGACCTACGGCGGGCACGTATCATTCATCCGCCGACCGGCGGACGCCAACGGAGACACCGGAAAGACGGGGGAAAGGGGGCTTTAGGTGAATTTCCCCGGAATTTTTTCAGACCTCTTTTTCGATTATACGCTGAGGACGGTTGCGCTCGGCTCCGCGGTGCTCGGCATTGTGAGCGGCGCGCTCGGGGCTTACGCCGTACTCAGAAAGCAGAGCCTCTTAGGGGACGCCATGTCCCACGCCGCGCTTCCGGGCATAGCGCTCGCGTTTCTCCTTACGGGGAGCAAGATGCCGCTCGTCCTTATAGTCGGCGCGGCGCTCGCCGGATGGGCCGCCACACTATTTATAATGAGCATCGTCTCGACGACGCGCGTGAAGTACGATTCCGCGCTCGGCATGGTGCTGTCGGTATTCTTCGGCGCGGGGCTCGTGCTCCTCACTATAATACAAAAGCGGCCGGACGCGACGCAGGCGGGGCTCGACAAATTCCTCTTCGGGCAGGCGGCGGCGCTCCTCGGGCGGGACGTCGTCACGATGGCCGTCCTCGGAGGGCTTTCGCTTCTGGCGGTCGGCATGCTCTGGAAGGAGTTCAAGCTCCTGTCTTTCGACCCGGAGTTCGCGTCCACGCTCGGCTTCCCGATAAGGGCGCTGGACATACTTCTGACAACCCTGATAGTCATTGCGATCGTTATAGGGCTCCAAACCGTGGGCGTCGTACTCATGAGCGCGATGATCGTAGCGCCGGGCGCGTCCGCGAGGCAGTGGACGGACAGGCTCGGCGTGATGGTGGCGCTCTCGGCGCTCTTCGGGGCGATGGCCGGCGTTACGGGGGCCGTCATCAGCGCAAGCGTGCCGAGGCTCCCAACGGGGCCGACCATAGTCGTATCGGTGAGCGTGATAGTGATCGTCTCCATTCTTTTCGCCCCCCGGCGCGGGATACTGTGGAGCAAGCTCAGGGACAGGCAGCAGAGGGGGCGGCTCAGGCTCGAAGCGATCCTCGAAGACCTTTACATACTCGCGAGGGAGCATCGCGACCGCGGGCACGCGCATTCTGTGTCTGTGCTCAGGCTCATGAGCGCGGGGAGGGGAGGGGTAGAAACCAGCCTCAGGATACTGGACGAGCGCGGGCTCGTGCGGCAGGTCGGGAAGGACGAATGGGCGCTTACGCCCGAGGGCGTGACGGAGGCCGCGAGGATAGCCGAGACGAGGAGGGGGCACACGGATGAGCGCTGAGCAGATAGATATCCAGATCATCGCCGCGCTCACGGCGGCGGCGTGCGCCATACCCGGGGTCTTCCTGGTCCTCCGGCGTATGGCCATGATGAGCGACGCCATAAGCCACTCGATACTGCTCGGTATCGTGCTCGCTTTCTTCGTGGCGGGGAACGTGTCATCGCCGCTTCTTATAATCGGCGCGGCGCTCAGCGGGGTTTTGACCGTGAGCCTCGTAGAGATCATGGCGAGGACCGGGCTCGTCAAGGAAGACGCCGCCATAGGGCTCGTGTTTCCGCTCCTTTTCAGCATCGGGGTCATACTCATAGCGCGCTACACCTGGAGCATTCACCTGGACGTGGACGCAGTACTCCTGGGAGAGCTGGCGTTCGCGCCCTTCAACAGGCTTATCATCGGAGGGGTCGATATCGGGCCGAGGTCTATGTATGTCATGGCGACTATTCTCGCCCTGAACCTCGTATTCATTCTGCTTATGTACAAGGAGCTAAAGCTCGCGACGTTCGACGCCGGGCTCGCGGCGGCACTCGGCTTCGCGCCTGGACTCATACACTATCTATTAATGGGACTCGTTTCCGTAACTGCGGTCGGGGCCTTCGACACGGTGGGCTCCATACTCGTCGTCGCGCTGATGATAGCACCGCCGTCTGCGGCGTACCTCCTTACGGACAAGCTCTCGCGGATGATCGGACTGAGCGTCCTGATAGGCGTCGTTTCGGCGATAGCCGGATTCTGGTTCGCCATACTGATCGACGCCAGCATTGCAGGATCGATGGCGTCGGCCGCGGGAGTGGTCTTCCTCCTTGTTTTCCTCTTCGCGCCGGATAGGGGGCTAATCGCGGTTTACTCCCGGAAGTCGCACCAGAAGAGGGACTTTGCGGGAAGGATGCTCGTCATACATCTCCTCAACCACGAAGGGACGCCCGAAGAGGCGCGGGAATCGGAAGTTTCGCACCTGGAAGAGAGCCTCGGCTGGAAAGAGGATTTCGCGCGGAGCGCAGTCGTTTATTCGGTGAAGAAGGGGCTCGTCACTGATAGCGGCGGAAGACTTTCGCTTACCGAAAAGGGCAGGGAATTCGCGGGCAGATCGCTTACAGAATTTACAGCCTGAGACAGGGTTATTCGGAGAGCTCTTTTTTCTTCATGAGCTGGAGTATGAGGCTCATGAGGATTACACCCTTGGCGCCGTCGTCGTCTTCCTTCAGAGACTGGATGTAGTCCATGTTGTCCTTTACGGATTCGTCGTCGGGCGAAATGCTGAGCGCCGCGCGGAGTACGTCGAGCGCTTCGTCGTACCACCCCTTTTCAGCGAGGGACAGCGCGAGTGCGTTGTAGGCGGGGATGAATTCCGGGGAGATGGATATGACCTCCCTGAATTTGGCCGCCGATTCGTCGATCCATCCGAAATCGAAGTAGCAGTTGCCTATGGAAAGGTGCGCCCAAGTGTCGGACGGGCAAAGCTCTGTGTGCTTCCTGAATTCGGAGAGGGCCTCTTTCGTCCACCCCATGTCGAAGAAGCAGAGCCCGGTCTGGTAGTGGATCTCGTCGTTGATGTAGTCGACCTCGGTGCCGGAGGCGGCGCATTCCTGGAAATACCTGAGCGCGTCTTCGTAAAGACCGACGGAACGGTATGTGAGCGCCATGTGCCACTTGGCTATGACGTAGCCGGGGTCGAGCTCGAGGGCCTCGTGATACGACCTTATGGACTCGTCGTGCATACCCATGCGGGCGAGCGTGATTCCAAGCTGGGTCCATATATAAGGATCTTCGGGGTTTAGCTCGAGGGCCTTTCTGAAATAGTAGACGGAAGCGTGGAACTCCTCCATCGCGTCGTATGTGAGCGCGAATGAAAGATAAACGTCGGGATCCTCGGGCGCGATCTTGATGGCTTTGGTGAGCTCTTTAAGCGCGTCCTCGAATCGTCCTGCTTCTTTGTAATCGTCGGCTTTATTTAAAAGCCTGTCCAACCTTCCCATTCAATGCACCGTTAGGTTCTCGGAACCTTGATGGTAAAGCATATTAGCTGAGGGGGGCGTTGTCAACCTCCGGGGGGTTTTATTGTTCAGATTCTATCTAAATTGGCCCACGGCGCGGGAAAACGGCCATAAGATGTAATTAATAATGGAAATATCCCGCATCCGCCGGGCGCTGCTCCGGCGATCGGGAGTGGCCTCTACGCCAGCAGAACTGGACTCGCGGGGCAGGGGACATAAGAGAGGCTGGCACCAGGGGCCCGGGCTTATTGCGCCAAATCGGGAAAACCATTAGACTCACGGGAATACCATGAAAGATACGGTACAGGTCGCCGTCCCGATACCGAGGGACGAATTTTACAGCTACAGCCTGCCGGCGGGCCTCGCGGAGGGGGCGGAGGTCGGAAAGCGGGTCCTCGTTCCGTTCCACAACCGGAGGACCATCGGGTTCATAGTCGGGTTCGGGGAGCCGCCGCCGGATATAAAGCTTAAGGACGTGATCGACATAATCGACGATGAGCCGCTTTTCGACGAGGCGCGGC
>JBFWTW010000092.1:0-10965 GCA_050247635.1 Candidatus Dadabacteria bacterium
GCCGCAATCAGTAGTATCACATTTTGTGGCGAAGCGTCCGCCTCCGGGGTCCACCTTGGGATAGAAAGTCTCCATGTTCACGTCGCCCTTTGGGGCAGGCGCGTTCGGATTCGTGACCGCACCGAAGCTGCTTACTCCGAGACATGCGTCAGTAGCACCGACGGTATTAAACGACATCATCGCCGACGTACAGTAATTGCCGACGAACGACTTTAGAGGTGTCATACCCGCCCTCCCGAAGTTAACTTCGTACGTGTTGCCGCCGTCCGTCATGACCGGGCCGCTCTGCATGGACGCGTAGGATTCCCACTTCATGCCCTGCGACGGCCCGCTGTTTGCGCCCGAAAGGAGCCAATAGCACACGCCGCATCCCGTCGCTCCCGCTGCCATGTTGTACTCAAAATCGTTCCACCCGTTCATGATCCAGAACACTGTCGGATTAAACACGTCCGAATTATAGGGGACCTGCGCGGTGTTGGGGTTTCCGCTCCAGGCTAGGATTCCCGGGACCTGGCGAGGGTTTTGCGGGTTGTTCACCGCCGCCCGTGCCAGGACGCCCAGGTTCGAATATAGCCTGTTGTTTATTTCCGTACCGTCTTCGAGATAAAAGCCGTGTCCTATGGACATGAATCCGACGTTCCTCGCAAGCAGCACGCCGTGCGTCGCGTGAATCGTCACGAAGCGGGTCATCGAATCCCAAACGGAAGAGTCCTTGACGAAAGTGTCAGAGGGGGTCTCGCGGGCCATGTGGAAATGGACCGGATAGTGGCCTATACGGCCGCCCTGCCCAAGCTGGAAGAATTCAACGCCCTGTATCTGCACCTGCTTGAATCCCTGCCTTGCGCTCGTATGTCCGCCGAAGTGGTATGTCGCCGGCGAGGTGCTGAGGCAGTCGTATACGCATGTGGGGTTGGTAGAGTTATAGGTATCACCCGCCGAAACTACTCTTATGCTTCGGGAAAGGAGCCCGACCGCGGCCCTCGTTTCCGCCGCGGGCTGTCCCTCTACCGTAAGATCGATGCCGAAAGACGACGGAACCGCGGCTAGCGGATACGGCTCGCCGTTGTGCCTGTGCTTGAGCCCTCCCGCTATATCGGCCCCGGTATATGCGTTAAGCACCTTGAAGTTAAAAGTGGTGTTGCTGACGGCAGGTGCTATGATTTCGAGAAGCTCCGAGTTCCCGGGAAGATAATCGGTCGTGGTAAGGACGAGCCTGTCGCCTGCCTCCCAGTCCACGGGGCGGTCTACCGTAAGCTGCGTAGCGCCCACGTTTACCGTGCCTTTAAGGCGCGCCCAGCTCGTCCCGGAGCTTGAGCTCGGGAGGCCGTCCGGAAGTGTAGCGCCTTTCTTTCCGTAGAGGTTCAGGGTGCCCCCGTACGATACGGCAAGAGTTTTGTAACCAAAGTATGCATTCGGATCGCCGGTATCGGCCGGTAGCGAATGATAATGATAGAAATAGTCCGACACGCCTCCGGGCAGGGTCTCTTTCGACGCCCCGGCCGAATCCCAGATCGTCTGCGGCACTCCGCATCTCACATCGGTTTTACAGGCGACGCCGCTTCCGCCGTTCCCCTGATCGTCGCCGTAAAGGTGTATCGTGAGCTTGCCGCCCGCCGTTCCTATGGGGGCCGCGGACGTCCCCGCTATAAGACTCGAATCGTTTTCTATGAGAATGTTGTAGGCCCAGAAGTTTATTACAGCGTCCTCGAACGTGAGAGAGCCGCCGTTGTATATGTTGACGTTACGGTAGTGGTAAGTCCCTGCGGGAACCGTGCAGGCCGCCGTCACTTCGAGGTCTTCCCCGTTCCCCGCGCCGATAGCCCCGGGCGCGTTGCATTCTACTACACCTGGAGTTTCGTCGAAAATGCCGGAGGCCGAAACGAGCGAGCTCGCCGCATTCTGGGCAAGCAGGGCCCCGGGGACGGCGTTCGCCAGCTTTGTGCCGGCGAGGTCGGCGTTTTCGAGATTCGCACCGTCGAGGTTGGCGTTCTTTAGTTTCGCATTTATTAATATTGCGCCTGTGAGGTCCGCCCCCGAGAGGTTGGCCCCTTCGAGGTTGGCCTTCGAGAGGTCGGCATTCTTGAGGCTAGCGCCGGAAAGGTTCGCATCTGCAAGGTTCGCGTCGGACAGTATCGCGTCGTCCAGAATAGCGCCGCTCAGGTCCACCTCCCTAAGATCGGCATCGAAGAAGTTGGCCCCGCTGAGGTCGCATCCGGCGCATTTATCGGTGTCGACTATGGTCGACACGCTTTCGAGCGTCTCTTCGGGGGCAGTGCTGATGATGGACCGCCCGTCCACGGGTACGATGAATACGGTCACGCTCTTGCCCGTATCGTTACCGTGATAAAGGTACATATCGTAATCCCCGGGCTCTATTTCCTTTGTCACGCAATCGCCGTTGGCTGTGGCCCTCACGACTTCTGTTCCGAGGTCGTCCACGAGCGCCATGTAATGGGTAGCCGTCTTGTCCCGGTCCTGCCAGCAGAACGTCTGCTCCGTTTTAGCCGTGTATCTATAAGGAATGATGTCGCTCCCCTTTGTGCCCGTATCGCTCGTAAGCGTCATGCAGTCGAGCGATTCCAGGAATACCGCGACGAGGTCTTCCCCGGGTATGGCAAAAATATCCGGATTAGCAACGAAGTCGTTTTCCGTCCGGACGTTGAGGGTACCGGTAGTCGGCCCTCCAACGGCCCTGTTAATGCTTATCGGAATCAGAATAAGAAGTAATACCAGAGCGGGTGCGAGAAACACGTAGAAACGCTTTCTCCCTTTCAATTTAGACATATCATCCTCCATTGATTTTGCTAAATCGGAAAAGAACCGGCGGCAATACTTTGCCCAAGAACTACAGGGACTATCAGCTAATTCTACGGTTCAATTAGAAGCTTTGTCAATTAGCCTCATAATTACATTATAACCACGATAAAACATCGTGAGCGCTTCGAGAATATTTTTTTAAAATATGGTGTAATATTGTATTTCGTAATCTCGCAAGTCATTATCCCAAACCCGGCGGGGGCCTGTGGTTGATAAATAGCCCGGCGTGCGGCCGATAAGACGTGCAACCGACAAAATAGAGGAATGTGGCCGATAAACTGGTGAGGTATGGCGGATAAATTTTTAAGGACGCTCGGCGCATGGTCCGACAGCCGGGCTGTATGGCTGGGGCTCACCTTCGTCTTCGTATTTTTAATAAGGCTCCCGGTCGCGGACGTCTCGGTTATAGACTGGGACGAATCGATTTACTTCACGGTAGCCCAGGATATTGCGGAAGGCGGCGTTCCCTATAAAACCACCTGGGACACCAAAGGGCCGCTTCTCTTCCTTACCTTCACGCCGGTTGTGGCCGTATTTGGCGACAACATCGCCGCCCTGAGGATTTTTACTTCCTTATACCTCCTTCTCTCTATGTTTTTCGTTTATCTCGCTGCGGCGCGGCTCATGGGCGGCCTTGCCGCGGTTCTGTCGGCTCTCGTCTACGGGCTTATGTTCGCTGTGCCCGGCTTCGGCGGGCTTGCCTCGAACGGCGAGCTATTCATGATGCTGCCGGTCATAATAGCCGTATTTACGTATCTCGATTACAGACAGAAAGGAGCCTGGCACCTGATCTTCCTCTCGGGGGCTTTCTCGGCTGCCGCGTTTTTAATAAAGGCGACGGCTATATTTTCGGTGGCTGTAGTGCCGGTATTCCTTGTATACGATTTTTTCTCCGGGAAGCCGCGAAGGCCGGGCGCCTTCCTCGCCGGAGCCGCTCTCTACGCGGCCGGATTCCTGGCGGTTTCGGGTATAGTTGTCCTCTACCTCGGCGCCAACGGGGCGCTCGGGGGGTTCCTCGAAACTTATTTCATAACCAACGGAAAATTCGTCGGCGCCTTCTCGCTCCAAAAGGCCCTAGTCGAGATCGTTTATTACGTCCACTGGCTCCTCCTCAGAAATTTCGAGCTCGTTACCGTAGCCGCCGTCCTCTGCGGCATCCTCCTTTTGTGGAGCCTGATCAGGAAAAAACCCGGGGTTAACCCCTGGGCGATAGTTTTCACTTTCGTCCTCGCCGCGCTTTCGCTGCTCGGCGTAATATGGGGGAGGCGGATGTTTCCCCACTACTACCTCCAGATGGCCCTCCCATTCGCGCTCATAGTCGGCCTCGGGGTAGCCTCTATCGGCCTCCGGGCGAACTACATAAAGGCGCTTATGGTACTCGTCGCACTGCTATTCCTCATCCAGTCTCCTCCCGGGCGCACGACATCCCGGATAAAGGCCATGGACGCGGATTATTTCGAGCGGAGCGCGTCGTACGCCGTCTCGAACTACATAAAGTCCAATTCCGATCCGGAGGATCGAATATTAGTCATCGGTGGGCAGCCCGTCGTGTATTTCCTCTCCGAGAGAAGGCCGGCCATAAAGGACTTCTGGTGGACGGAGCACCACTTAGTAGTCTACGAAATTTTAAATCTCGAAAAGACCGTTCCGGCGGCGCTCGAGAGTAATAAACCGCTCTATATCACATATTACGACGGGCCGCACGAGGAGTTTCGTCTCCAGCTCGACTACCTGGACAAGTTCATAAACGACAACTACACGCTGGAAACGAATATAGAGGGATACAGGATCTACAGGCTCGGCAACTGACGGTCCGTCAGCCGTCCTTATCCGCGCCGGGCGCGGGAGGCGAGTTTTTAGCGCCCGCCCTGCGGGACCTTCTCTTTTTCTGCTTTCTTATCTTTTCGCGGAGAACTTCCTTCGCCGGCTTCTTTCCGAGGACGGTCTCTTCGTATCTCGAAAGGAGCTCCCTTCGGGCGAGGAAGCGGTTCACGCCCCGCGCGCGGTCCTTGTCCACTTTGACGGTGATACCGCTGGGGACGTGCTTCAGTCTTACGCACGTCGAAACCTTGTTCACGTTCTGGCCCCCGGGGCCTCGGGACCTTATAAAGGTTTCTTCGAGGTCGCTCTCTAGTATCCCGCACCCAGCCATTCGCTCCATGAGCGCGGCCTCCTTGTCGGGGTTGACTCCGAAAACACTCATGACCAGTCCTTTGACTTCATCTTCCCCGCCACGAGCTTTAAGAGATCGTGCCGCGAGATAATGCCGACGGGCTTTTCGCTGCGCACGACGGGCACCCTGTGGATATTGTTCTCCAGCATCTTGACCACGACCTCGGACAAATGCTCGTCCTCTGTAGCCGTTATGACGGGCTTTGACATTATCTCCTTCACCTTAATGCTCCGGGCCTCTTCGTAGGCCTTTTCGAGCTCGGGCTTCGTCATCCACTCGCCGAACAGGCTCGGGGCGAATATCCGCGATAACGGCACCGTGTGCCTGCTCGCGGAAAAGTCCGACTCGGTAACGATTCCCACTATATTCCCCTTCGAGCTTATGATCGGAAGCCCGCTCACGCGCTTGTCGAGCATGAGGAGGGCGGCTTCTTCAAGGTTACGGTCTTCGTAAAGGACCGCAACCGGCTGTGACATTACATCCTTGGCTTTAATAGACATGTAAACCCCCGAAGAGAATGGTTAGATTTGTGAAGCGCCTGACCGGTGCGCATTATCCCGCGCTATTCGTACTCGTCCGAGACAGCTTCCTCGCGGCTTTTTATCATCTCCGAGCTCTTCTCCTTCATCTCTCTAAGCTCGGTAGTCGTCTTGACGGCCTCGCCGATGTAGGTAGACGCGCCTTCTCTTTTGGCCTGAATGCCCTCGAAGAGTTTTGACGCACCCAGGAGGACAAGCGCAATCAAGACAATCGCAGCCACGATTCGGAGGCTCATAATCTTCAATTATAGGCCTCTTGTATATGCACTTCAACTGCCCCCGAAAGCCCCGTCCCTTCCTTGAAAGGATACCAAAAGTATATATACTATGTTCCATGGATCCTAAGGAAATAAGGGCAATGATAGAAACGAAATTGCAGAGCATTTCCGTCGAAGTCGACGGGGACGGCACGCATTTCGAAGCAGTGATAGTATCCCCCGAATTCGAGGGGAAATCGCTTCTTGAGCGGCACAAACTTGTCTACGATGCTTTGGGCGACGCAATGAAAGAACGTATACATGCCCTTTCGCTCAAGACCTACACCCCGGGGCAATGGGAAAGCATGAAGGCCGGCGCCTGAGGCGCGCGGCCGGTTTTTCTGTTAATTCGTAACAGGAGGCAGTAACAGTGGAAGACGTAGCGAAAAAGATAGAATCCCAGATAGCGAACAATAAGGTAATCCTCTATATGAAAGGCAGCCGGGACATGCCCCAGTGCGGCTTTTCTGCCAGGGTCGTCAATATCCTGAACTCCTACGGCATCGACTACGAATCGGTCGACGTCCTATCGGACCCCGAGATAAGGCAGGGGATAAAGGACTACTCGAACTGGCCGACGATCCCGCAGCTCTACGTAAACGGGCAGTTCATCGGCGGCTGCGACATCTGTGTCGAAATGGACCAGAACGGCGAGCTTGGCGGGCTCATAAAAGAGGCGTTCAGGGAATAATCCCCCTCCCTCATTTATTCCTCCATTTATTCCTCCATTCGTAAAAATAATCGGAAAGCTTATCCCTGAGGAAGAGCCTCGCACGTAGAGCCCTCGACTTAACGGCTGGAACCGTGAGCCCCAGTGCCTCGGCGATCTCCTTACTCGTCATTCCCTCGACGTCCTTCATGTGAAAGACGATCCTGTAATCTGGCGGCAGCTCTTGTATCGCCTTGTCTATGAGCTCGGCCCCTTCCCTTCCTAACAGCTTCGAATCGGGGGCGTCGCTGAAGTCCTTTTCCTTTACGCCCTCGATCATGCCGTAATCGTTGTAAGGCTTGTAGTCTTCGAGACTAATGTTCCTGTCCCTGTACCGGGAAGAGTTACGGAGGAACATGTAGGCCGCGTTCGATGCAACCCTGTAGAGCCAAGTAGAGAACTTCGCCTCGCTCCTGAACGACGACAGCTTCTCGGCAAGGATTATAAAGACCTCTTGCAGGACCTCTTCGGCGTCCTTGGGATCGCTCGTCAGTCTATAAGCGAGCCTGTATACCTTGTCCGAGTACCTGTTAATGAGCTCGTTAAAAGCATCCTCGTTTCGGTCTTCTACGAAAAGCGCGACTAGCTCCTCGTCCCGAAGGTCTTCGATATCGTGCCCCTCGCTCAACAAATACTCGGCGTTCATGATTACCCCTCCGTGTCTTACTTCGGTGTTAACGTTATGGCCTTTCATTTTTTTACTACCTCCCCCGGCCTGTATAGTTGACCGGTCTTCTCTATAAAACCAGGAAACGGCTTAACCCTTTGCGCCGGATCCCACCGCCGCTGCGGTGTCATCCACGCGCCTTATGCATATACTGAAAACCCCTTCCCCGAGCCTCGGGATCATGCCCGGATCGTTAAACGCCTTGGCGAGTACGTATATCCCTTCGATATAGGAGATGATCGCCTGCGAGGTCGCCCTCGTGTCGGTGTCCGCGGGCAGGTCGCCCTCATTCACGGCCTGGGCGATAACCCTTTCGAGCGATCCGGCCCAATCCTCGAATATGTCGGCTATCTTCTGCCTTATGACTTCGTCCTGAGTGCTGAGCTCGAGCGCGAGGTTCCCGAATCCGCATCCCGTCACACATCCGCCGCATTCCTTGGACTTCGTCTGCAATTCATAGGACTTTCTTAGCATGGATTCGAGCTTTTTCAGCGCGGGAACCTTGGCGCAGCATATGGGCTCGAGCATCTCCCCTTTATAGTTCTGCCATATGGTGTCCATGGCCTCCAGGGTAAGGTGCCTCTTCGAGGGGAAGAAGTGATAGAAGCTCCCCTTCTTAACGCCCGCGTGCTCGCAAAGCTCCTGCACACCGACGGCGTTGTAGCTCCGGTTGCCGATAAGCTCTATCGCGCTTTCTATCAGATTTTCCCTTGCGTCGCTCGTTCTTCCCACAGTGTTTCCCGGTAATGCCTTGAATAGTTGACCGTACGGTAAAATATAACCCGCTTGAGAAGGTTGTCAAGAAAGTTTTCCTTAATCTTGTGTGTATTTCAGGGGGAAACCGGCGAAAGAGCCGTATAAGTAGCTTTTATAATGAAAGAATTGCAAAATTGCGGCAGGACCGGGAATTTTTTAGCACCTCACCCGCCCCGGCCCCGCCGCGGTTCCCATACAGTTAGTTTTGCTCTATCAGGCTCCTGAGCGCGGTGGCGGAGCTCGAATTCCTTATGGCCGAAAGGGCCCTCTTTTCGATCTGCCGGATCCTCTCCCTCGTCAGGTCGAACTTCTTCCCTATTTCGTCCAGGGTGAGGCGGCCCTCATACCCTATGCCGAACCTCATCTCGAGTACTTCCCTTTCCCTGGTTTCGAGCATCTTAAGGGCGTGACCCACGCATTCGGGTATCGAGAACTCCGCTATCAGCGAATCGACCGGCATGCTCTCCTCGTCTGCGATGTAGTCGGCGAAGGTGGCCCTGTTCCCGTTCCATACCTGGGAGTCGAGCCTCACGGTGTTCCTCGTGTTCGCCGATTCCAGCACCTGCTTTACGTTCTCGGCGCTCATCTCCACAGCGGGGGCTATCTCTGCCGGGAGCGGCTCCCTTCCCTTCTCTTCCATGAATTTCGCACGCTCGGACCACACCTTTCCCGCCCTTTCGAGTACGTACGCCGGTATCTTGACCGTCCTGTTCTGGTTGAATATGCCCCTTATCATGGCCTGGTTTATCCACCAGCAGGCATACGTCGAGAACCGGTACCCCCGTGTGTGGTCGTATCTGTCCACGGCCTTCATGAGGCCGAGGTTCCCCTCCTGGATCAGGTCCAGGAACGGCACGCCCCTTCCGGTGTACTTCTTCGCGAGGCTCGCGACGAGCCTGAGGTTTGCCTTGACGAACCTACCTTTGAGCCGCGCTTCGGCTGTGGTATAAACGTCGTAAAGGCATACGAGCCTTTTCAGCTGGCCGAGGCCGGGGTTGTCCGCATCCCCTGCCAGGAGCTCCCGCGCCTCCGGGAGGAGGTCTTCCGAATCCCTGCCGTTTTTCTTCCCCAAAATCCCCCTTATTCTCTTTTCGATACGCAGCTTTTCAGCCCCGCATTCCTTTATCTTCGCCGCGTTCCTGATTTCTTCATCGGCTCTCATGAGGGATTCCATCCCCACTTCCTTAAAATATGCGTTTATAAGCCTGAGCTCGTGGTTGTGCTCGTAGGGGTTTTCTTCCGGCGCGCGCGCTTCATCCCCGACCTCGCTCTCTTCCTCTTCGGCGTCTTCGATAAAACCGTAATCCCCGTCCCCGTCTTCGTAGTAGCCGTCGTCGAGAAAGCCGTGAGAGTCTTGGCCGAGCCCGGTTGGTATCGCTTCGAACGAGGGTCCTCTCTGCATGACAGCCTCCTTGATCACAGTTTTAGAGCCCCCAGATGCTAGGGGGTTCTAATATGAAACTACGGAGGCTTCGAGGATAGCGGATTGACCTGTGTAAAAAATTCCTGCTATGCACGCCGTCATGAGGCATGCAAGGGTGGCAGCGACCAGCGCCCGGAGGCCTACCGCGGCGATGTCCCTCTTCCTCCCGGGCGCGAGGGCGGCGAGCCCGCCGACGAATATCGCCATCGAGGCGACGTGGGCAAAGCCGCAGAGGGCATAGGAGGCGAGAATAGTCGAGCGGGGGTCTGTGATGAGCCCGCTGCTCACGGCGCTTGCGAGGTCCCGGTACGAGACGACTTCCGTCACCACCGAGCGCTCGCCGATGATCTTCGAGACTGCGTAAGCGTCGTCGAGCGAGACGCCTATGATAAGCGTGAAGGGATAAAAGAGGTAGCCGAGCATGCCTTTAATGGACCAGTCCACGTTTATGCCGAAGAGCCCGTTTATATATCCCCCGGCGCCGCCCGTAAAAAGGTCGAGGAGGGCTACGAGGCCGAGGACCGCAACCAAAAGGGCGGCGATGCCGACTATGAGCTTGACGCCGCTCTCCGCTCCGTTGATTATGGCCTCGAAGAGCCCGTCCTCTTTTTCATAGTGCGGCTCGACGTTCGTGCCGAGAGTCTCCGGGACGGAATCCTCGGGCATGGCGAGCTTCGACATGGCGAGCGCGGCCGGGGCCGAGATCATGGACGCCGACACCAGGTGCCCCGCGATGGTCGGGAATTCGCCCTGGAGGCTGTAGACGTAGACAGCCATAATGTTTGACGACACCGTCGCCATCCCTGCCGTCAGCACGGTGCACAGCTCGGAGCGCGTCATGCGGCCAAGGTAGGGCTTTATGGTAAGCGTCGACTCCACTCCGACGAATATGTTCGACGCCGCGCTCAGGGATTCGGCCCCCGAGATACGCATCAGCCCGGTGAAAACGTAGGCGAACGCCTTTATCACCCGTGGCATGATCTTATAGAAATAGAGCACCGACATCAGAGAAGAGAAGAAGATAATGGTAGGGAGGCCCTGGAACGCTAGGAAAAACCCGAGGGACTCCTCCCCCTGGGGGTTTTTCTGCCCCGGAGGGAGGGCGAGCCTCCCGAACAGAAACTCTGCTCCGGCGGTGGCCGAGTTTAGTACCTTTATCACAATGTCGTTTACGTATAAAAAGACCTTCGTTCCCGCCGGCACCTGAAAGACGAACGCCCCCAGGATGAGCTGGATCACTATGGCCCATATCACGACCCTGAAATTGACGTTTCTCCTGTTGGTCGAAATGGCCCAAGCCACGGCAAGAAGTATGAAAATCCCGAGGAAGCTGACGAGGTTATTAATGCCCACTACCTTAAGCTATCTCCTTACTTTCATTTTATTCGAGCCGCTCCGAAAACCCGTAAAATCGGGGGAGGGGCCCTTCGGCTATACTTAACGATTATTTATTTCCAGCACGGCCCAAAAGGCGTCAGGGACGGACGGGAGGCCGGTGCCCTTTCGCAAATCTCAATTTCGTATACAATATATCCCACAATACGGAGGAACTTAATGGTTGCAAAAGTATTTCAGGCGAGCGTAATTCTATTTTTCCTCTTATTAATCGGGTGTAAAGGTCCGA
>JBFWTW010000093.1:0-10824 GCA_050247635.1 Candidatus Dadabacteria bacterium
GCACTCACGGCGAGCAAGAACTATCACGACGCATGGCCCATAGACCGTGCGGTTAAGGCGGTAGAGAAACTAATTGAATAATGCACTACGGCAGACAGACTGGTCTGCAGACACCACACTCAAAGGGGGAATGAGAAAATGAGCAGTCAAAGGGTCATAGACGAAGCGAAGTCGGAAGAGTTTTGCACGAAGATGCTGGAGATTCTCAATCACGGCGCACTTACTTCCATGATTTCTATAGGGCACAGGACGGGGCTCTTCGACAGCATGGGCGGCCTCGAAGGGCCGCTGGGGCACGAAGCGATAGCGGAGCACGCGGGCCTTAACGAGCGTTACGTGAAGGAATGGCTCGGGGCCATGGTTACCGGGGGGTTTGTCGAGTACGATCCGGAGAGGAAAACGTACTATCTTCCCCCCGAGCACGCTGCATGGCTCACGCGAAAGGCCGCACCGAACAATCTCGCCGTAGCCTCGCAGTGGGTCGGCGTGCTGGGGCCCATCGAAGACAGGATAATCGAATGCTTCCGTCACGGCGGCGGCGTACACTACGAGGAATTCTCCCGCTTCAACGAAGTCATGGCAGAAGAGAGCATGCAGACCGTCATCATCCCGCTTCTGGACCATATTCTGCCGCTCGTGCCCGGAATAAAGGATAGGCTCGAGCAGGGCATAGAGGTGCTCGACGTCGGTTGCGGAAGCGGCTACGCCATCGCCGAAATGGCCAGGACGTATCCTAACAGCAGGTTCACGGGATACGACCTTCTCCCGAGCGCCATCGAGAGGGGGCGGGCCAGGGCCAGGGAATACGGACTCACAAACATATCGTACGAAGCGAAGGACGTCACGAAATTCGACGATGTGAAAAGGTTCGACCTGATAACGACCTTCGACGCCGTCCACGACCAGGCCGACCCAGCGAGCGTTCTGTCGCATATTCACAGGGCGCTTAAAGACGACGGGTATTACCTGATGCAGGACATCAAGGGTTCGAGCCACGTCGAGCGGAACTCGGACAATCCCCTCGCGACTTTCCTGTACACGGTCTCCTGCATGCACTGCATGACGGTTTCCCTCGCGCAGGGCGGAAAGGGGCTCGGCGCCATGTGGGGCAAGGAGCTTGCGTGCGAGATGCTTGGTGAGGCAGGATTCGGCAGCGTGAACGTTATGGAGCTTCCCCACGACCCTATCAATTACTACTACGTGATCAGCAAGTAGGCCCGCGACAAATCCGATATAAGATGGGGAAATGAGGAATCGGGGGTTCCGCCAAGATCGGGCCCCGTTTTACCCGGAGGGAGAAGGTGAAGGAGTAGGCGCGGCCGAAGCATCCCTGATAGGATTGCACTCGGAATCCACCCACTTGCCTTCGTTTACGCTTATGTTTCCAGAGGGAGAAACGGTAACCACCCCGCATTTATCGATGCGGGAGCCAATTGTGGGGCTTATGGTAATTACCTCGTCTTCGGTATCTTCGAGAAAGTCCCTTCTCATACCGCTCGGCAGGAAGGCGAAGTTAACGGGACTATCTTCATCCCCCATGTTTTCAGAGACGCCGAAGACTAGATCGCCCCTGAACCTTCGCGAGTGGGAGGACTCTATGCACCACACCGTCGAGCCGCGGTTGCTGTCGCCCCTTTCGAACGTTGCCGTCAAGGTATCGTCCCCTTCTTCATATTCCTCGTAGCTTCCGAGCGAAGCGCATACCGGGCAATCGGCGTCCGAATCGTCCACGTTCCCGCAGCGCGCGAAAACGACCCTGTACTCGACCCCGTCCCTCGACGATTTCAGCTTCCCTATCTGAAGCAGCGACGATATATTGTTCGTCGTCTCGTCGACCGAGCGCCTAAGAACCGACATCCCCGAAAGGAACGACGAGCCGAGGGCCAGGACTATGACCATCACCGACATAACCACCAGAATCTCGACTATAGTGAACCCGTTCTGTCCCTTGTGTCTTCTCATGCTATTCCCGATCTAGAGAATCTCCTCCCAGAAAAGCGTCTGCGTTCGCGTGGGCAGCGGCGGGAGCTCCCATACTATAAACTGCGATCCTCCCGCTACCGGGCCGCCCGTAAATGCGACGGACATCAGCACCGAGCCTCTCGCTCCGAAAGTCAGCTGGGCCGGTGTGGGCATACCTTCAGCCACGGTAACCCCGGAAGCCACACTCTTCTGGGAATCCGACCCTCTCAATATATCACTATCCTTAACGCCCGGTATACGCGCAAGCGCGGCGGACCCCGTGATGAAATCGATGGCGAAGATCCTTCCGAATCCCGTGCCGCCGACACAGGGATCCTCGGATTCGGCCTCGGGGGCGTACGTCGTGAATATCAGAACCCTGTTTATAACCACCGGCACACCAAAGCCCTTCTCTCCGAGCTCTTCCTCTCCCAGATTGCCCGGGAACAAGACCAGGAACTCACCCTGGTCCGACTGGAAGTTATTACTCGCGGACGATACGAACTGCCCGTCCACGCCGGACTGCTCGTCTAGCTCTATCACCTGGCCGGCCGAAATAAGGTAAGAAGCTGTTTTGATGGTTTGTCCGCCCGACGCCGTTCCGCCCGCCAGAAACGCGGGAATATAATCGTCTATGAAATTGTAAAGCTTTCCGGCTTTGAGAATGCTGCTCGGGTCTCTTCTGTCGCCGGTTACGAATATTACATGACGCCTGCCGAGGTCGTCGAGGACAATCGTCGGGGCGAAATAAATTGGCTCGAGATTCTGGCTCGGCACGGCGGGATTGTTCCCTCCGTCAAAGCACTCGGCGTCCGTATTGGCGCAGAACGCGATCTGCCCGGTCCAATCCTCTGCGACTATGGACAGGTTTCCGGAAGGGCCGCTTTCTGACATGCTCCCGCTCACCTCTATCGGCATCGAGACGTCGAACCTCCACATACGCCCGCACGTGTCCCCGACATAGGCAAGGTCCGTATAACCGTCCGAGTTTATATCCACCGACGCCACCCTGCTCGGCATGTCGCAAAGCATATCGTCCAGGTTTGAAGGTGCGCCCGCGCCTGAGGGAATCGAATTTGTCGGATGGAATTTGAATATCTCCTTCCCCGTGCTTATATCGACCACGACCAAGGCATTGCCGAAATTAACGCCGTCACTCGGGTCTGTGTCCATGGGGTCGAGCCCGCCTCCGACGAACATCACCCACCTGTCCACGAGCTTCGAATTATCGTCATCTGTAATCTTCAGCCGTATCCTGCCCATTGATGGGGCTGACCATGAGTTGCCGAAGTCGCGGTCAAAGAATGTCCACATGTGCTTTGGATACTCTAGTGTCTCTCCGCCGTTCTTTATATGCTCGTCCGGCTGGTCCGTGCCTCCGCAGTCTTCGCCGCAGGCCGGGTTCGTAACGTCGAGCGCTATGTAAGCCCCGCCGCCGTTATGAGCGCCCGCGAGCAGCACTGTGTGCCATTCCCTTCCGCACACGTCTATCTCTCCATCCGCTGTGGATACCGATTCGGCGCACTCTTCAGGAGAATCTTCGGTCAGGGATATGCCGTTCGTAAAGCCGTCTATGAAAACGTCGCCGATGATCGGCGAGCCGTCCGCGAACGACCTTTGCGTAAAGTTGTCGAGAACAAATGTTTTGAAATCCCCCGTTCTGTAATCTGGCGGGGGCGGAGCGCCGAATATCATGTCTGCGGGAGAGCTCGCCCGGCTTGTCGGATTTGCGAGCGAATCCGCCAGGAATGTCGGCACGGCTACGCCGAAGAGCTCGTATCCGGTCCCTTCGTCGAAGAACGGGAATATTTCTTCCTTAAGCGTGAAAGGATTGGTTTTCTCCTCTGCTCCCGCGCCCTCGGCGTTCGGGTCCTTGAACTCACCGGCATGGAAGGCGTGAATAAATCCGTCGTTCGCCCCTACGTATACCACTGCAGAACGATCCTTGAACTCGACGGCGAACGCCTGATAACCCGCGTCGAAGAAGAGCGGGGACGGGGAGCCCACGACCACCGGGTTCGAATGAAAAATATCCCCGAGGCGCACCGAGCACGTTTCGAGATCCCCCAGGCTGCCGTCGCCGTTTTGATCATCCGGGTCCGGACAGTTGTACCCCATGGAGGTAAACGGGTTTGTCCCGTCGCTCTGTTCGGGCGATGCGCCGAACGAAGGAACGCCCATAGGATCTCTTTCCGTACCGATCTCCGTGTTGCCGACGAGAAAGCTCACGATCTCGTCCCTCATGCATTCTTTAACACAGGTGATGCAATCGGCATTGGTTACGTCGGTGCAATCCACGTTGCCGACAGAGCTCTCGCAAGCCGTTGCCGGCCCGGCCTCGGGCACGCAGAAATCCGGGATCGGATCCTCGACATCTTCGTCACTGATACCGAACTGCCCCGGATCGAGCGGGTCTGCCGGATCGTCGAACAGAACGAGCGGTCCCTTGTAAAGTATGGAGTTCGCTGTGATTGCATAATCGACCCCGCTGAAAGGCGGGTCGTCTACACCGTCTTCCGGAATGAGGTCCGGGGATCTCACCGTCAGGAGATTCCTCGGAGAATCGACTATATTTCTTTCGGTGAGGTTCTTGCCCGCCTCCCAGAAGAACTGTTTGGCGTTATTGTTCAAAGTGCCGTCGTCGTCGAATATGGCAAGTCCTCTCACGACCGATTCGCTTTCCAGGTTCGAACCTGCCGGGGGCCTTCTTATAACTTCTTTACTGCCCTGATTTCCGGGAACGTCCACGAACCCGAATAAAGCCAGACGGCCCTGCCAGAACCTTTCAGGGGTTATCGGCGTCAGAATAGACAGGAATATCCTGTCCCTTAATGCGACGGCCGTCGAGGACTGAGGAGCGGTGGGCGATACGCCCGAAGTGCTGAAAGCCTGAATATTGCCGGTTATGTCCCTGAGAGCTTGTATCAGCTCTTCGGGGCTGTCCACGAAGAAAGCGAAATCCTCCAGCTTGTCCAATCCCTGAGAATCAAATGGCACTCCGGTATTAAAAAAGGAGTTGCCGAACACATTTTCGCCCTGGAATACGCACTGTCCGGATTCGCTTCGATTGTTAGCCTTGCAGTTCTGAAGCTGCGCATTCGAGGGGTTGGTATTTATGCCTTCCGCCTTTGCGAGATTTTTAAAGACATCGAACTCCGGGGCTTGGGGGAAAATATCCGAGTCGTTCATATTTACGCTCCCCGGCACGATGGTCCCGTTGGGGCTCGTGTGCTGGATAATTCCCTGCTTGTGCGTCCCTCCCGCGAGCGCCATTGCGCCAAGGGTCCTCCTCGCGACGGGATCGTGAATACCCACCCCAATCACGAACGTAAGTATTTCCTTCTTATAATTTGCTCCCCTGTTCTGGACCGGATTCCGTGAATAAAAGGTCCTCACATTGCTCACCGCCTGTATCGAGCTTCTACGGTTCGCGTTGGTCGTCAGGCTTCCTGAAGTCTGCCCGCTTTGACCGTTCGGGTCACCCGCGCACGTATCCTCGCCATCGGTTATCACTATCACGAATTCCGGCCTGCACTCGATAGACGGGTCAGTCTGAAGCTCCACCTTGAACGCGCCAAGAACGTCGTCATTTATAACGTTCCCGCCTTGGTTTCCGCTATTATTTCTGTCGTCTAACCCCAAAACCCATGCGAGCGGTGTGCCTCCGAAAGCAAGCTCCCTTCTGAAGAATCGCCAAATGTTCTGCGGGTGCGAATCGCTCGTCCCGGCAAACCCGCCCTGTGCGAGTCTGAACGTGGACTGGCTCGTACAGCCATTGCCCGAATTGGGCCAATTTCCGACCCCCGAATAGGTCAGGGGCCGAAGCCTCATGCCGAGCTCTTCCCTGTCATCGTCGGTAAGCTCGTCATCCAGCTTTGTGTTGTTGGACCCTGTTATCGGAAGCCGCCTGTTAGAGGAAGGCGAGCCATCGTCCCTGGCTATCTGCCTCACGTCCCTGAACGGGGTAGCCATAAAATCCTTACAGCTTATAGAGGTGTTTACCCCGTCGAAGAGCCTGGTGGGATCGTCGCACATCTGGTCCGCGAGTGAATCGTCGGCATCCAGAAAATCGAACAGCACGCTGTGGAGCATGTCCACCCGGCTGCTTCCATAACGCGCCTCTCCCGAACAATCCGTTTCGCCGGAATTCTCACAGTTCTTCGGTTTGTTTATGGTTATATCCCGAACATTCTGCATACAGCTTTTAAAGTTGTTGTACTCAGTCGAGGTGTCGCACGCCCTGCTCGTACCGCCGCTCGCATTGCAATTAACCGAGGAGCACAGTGTAAATCCGGCCCATGCGTCCATCGCGGCGGCAGCTTCGGCATACTCGTTTCCACCGCAGTCGAATATTGTTTCACCGAGGAAGCCGTTATTATTTCCGCATATCTGATCGTATACCGTGCTTATTTGGGTGTTCGTCAGCCCCGCAGAGCCGCCCCCCGGGGGGTTCTGTATACAAGCCACGAAGTCGAGGAGCTCCTGCTGGCTGGAGACTACCCCGCTGCCGCCCGCGTGCCGGGAGCCGCAAACGGAGACGCCGGCTATGTTTTCACTGCAGTGGGCCGCCATCCTTCTGCCCTCGGTGCTGCTGGTCGAATAGAGCTCCTCGCAGTCGCTGATAGTGCCGCTGGTGTCCCAGTTCCCAAGCTGGCTCTCCCCCCAGTTCCTCACCATCGACCCCGAATAGTCGGCTATAATGAGCACGTTGGGCTCCCCGCCCACAACCTGTGAGATTATTACATTCAGGTCCTCCACCTCGTTCTTCCTGATGGGGTCCGCTTTTGCCCCCGTCACGAAAAGGAAAAGGAGCGCCAGGCCGAAAACCTTCGCCCTCAACCTGACGGCTTTACTCTCGAAATATTTCTTTGATCCCGGCATACCTTTACACTAGCCTCCTGAGCGCACAGTGAGATTCCACCGTTACTGCGAGTACATCTGATTTGCGTTTCCCGGTATGAATGTTTCGAATCCGACCGCGACTTCCGTCCCGGTATTGACGGAAAGGTTCGCATCCTCGGGGTCCTTGTCCATACTGTCCTTCCCTGTAACCAGGAACGTTACGGGAACGAGACCCGCCCCGCCAGAAGCGCTGGTGGACATGCTCGTATTCTTGAGCGGTCTTTGAATCGTCTTGGTAATCGGCGGGATTTCTATCAGTCGTCCGCTGTCCTGACTGCCGTCGAGCACTCGCGGCCCGGAGCGGCACCTCGCGCACGAGAGCGGATTTTCATCGGTCCCGCAATCCCCGAGCTCTTCGTCCAGATAAAGAAGATTTGCGCTGCTCCCGGCCAGGCTGGCCGTGTCCTTGTTCTGGAGAAGGAAGTAAAGAACCTCTATGCCTACCACCTCGAACCTGTTCCTGCCGAGCTGTATGCATCTTTCGGCGGCGAGAAAGGCTTCCTGTCCCCGCTTATAGTTGGACATGGCCTGATAATCTTTATTGGAGTTAAAGGAAACCGTTGTGGCGATCACAGACATCACCAGCAGCATTATAAGCGCGAGTATGAGCGCCACACCCCTCTCATCTTTAATGGAAGGTATGCTGTCCTGGTGTGAGGAAATCCTTTTTCCCGGTTTTGTCGTTTGACTCAATTCAAGCTCTCCTTAGCCGAATTCCTCTCTTGAATGGTTTCTCATATATATAGTCGTCGAAAGGAGCCGGTACGTGAATCCCTGCTCAGGCTCGTTTGTGACTCCGGAAGGAGACTCTACAGTCCTTTCCGGAACGTCGCCGATCGCAGGGATCGTTTGCTCGACTTCACCGCCCGGCATCGTGCGGGGCTTAGCTTTCGATTTGACGACGAGGTAAATCTCGATCGAGCGGATGTCCTGCTCCCTTCCGATCAGCGTCGAATCCCCAAAATCGGGGAACGTTCCGTTGAGCTCGGAACGGGGCAAGCCCACCTTTGTTATGCCGCCGTTCGCATCCTGAAGATTGAAGACGATCTGAAAATCCGCTATTCCCGGCGCGTCGGGGCCTCCTGCTATGGGACGGGCCTCGTCGCCGTTCTGTTCCAGTAAAAGTGCTTTGCTGTCGAGATCGACGCTCAGGGTCTTTTCACCGACGAGAGTAACCTCGGATGGCATCGAAGCGAATGTCTGAAGGAAGCCGTAGTTGATCCCGTTTACGGCGACGCCGTTTACAAAATCCGATACGCCGCCAAACGTCTCGACAGGGAGGTTATGGACCTTGATGTCCCCGATCGAGTCTATGGTTGCCGTCTTCGAAGACCCGTCCACCTGTGCCCTCATTATTACCGAGCACTCGGTGCATCTTTCGGGCTGGAGGTTGCAGTTCACGGTGTCGTCGGGGCTGCAAAGAGCGGTCCGGGAACGGAATCCGAGTAACACCTCCGGGTCCTCCTCGGTCTCGCCTATAAGAACGCTCCCGCCATCGGGGAACCATTCGTTCGGCAGAAGAAGAACCAGCGGCTCGTTCTGCATAACCTGTATCAGCCCCGGCACCGACGGCAGATTCCCGCCGTTCTGTCCACGCGTTATATCCCATGTATATACTGTGATGCAGTCTGGTGGAGAGTCCGCCGAGCCGGCGTCCGCCGTATTTTCGGTGCATGGATTGTCGGCGCCGCTCCCGCCGTTAAAAAACCTTATGGCGAATGTCTTTCCCTGCCTCGCCCCGGCGTTCCTTATTTCGGACGCGAGAAAATCGAGAGCGGACCTCGCCGTCTGGTCCACATCGACGGCTTCCTTGGTCATCCTGAACTGCTTTTGCTGCTGATTAAGGGCGATGGTCATTCCCGTAATTATTAATGCGAGGATAGAGACCGATATCATGAGCTCGATCATCGTGAATCCTCTATTGCTATTCATTATTCCGGATGTCGTCATATATGTTTCCTCACGGAACGTGCGGGACGCTCACGTTGCTCCATGTCGGTATAAACTGGCTCCAATCCTCCCTGTGGGCGCTGAAAACGAGGTTTTGTGTCGCGAGCGTGTCTTTAATGGAAAGGCTTTGGAAGCCTGTATCGAGGAACTGGTTTTTGGTTTTTACCGCATAGGTTACTGTCAGCGTCGTGATAGGCGGCAGCTGTGAGTTATCCGTAACGGAATCCACCCGTTTTACAATTATCAGGGACTCGTTACTCGCGGCATTGCACGTACCCGCTACGGTCGTAAAGTTAACATCCTTGGGATCGAAATCGTAAGGGTCCACTACGGCGCAGGTCGTCGAGGTATCCTGCAACGGATTCGGCGTCACCTCGGCCAGAGGATTACACGGACAGAGATCGCACATTCTGTCCGGGTTACCCGACATGCAGTGCTGAAGATGCGGCTCGGCCGAGCTCCCCGCGTTCAAGCGTCCAGCCTGCGCCTCGACGAACGCTATCGAGTTAAGGAGATGCGCCCTTTTGACCTCTTCCATGTCGCGGTCGGCTATGAACTGTATTACGTTGGTCGCGACCGTCCCCTGCTCGGCCCGCTGCTTTTGCCTGAGTGACAAATACTGCATCTGGGCCATTGCCAGAAACCCGAGCGCCATAATGGATATGGCGATAATTATTTCTGTAAACGTGAAGCCGCGCTCATTTCGCAATAATGACATAGTTCTACCTTCTGAATATTTAGGCAATAATGATGCCACTACTATCATATACGCAACTGACTATAAATATAGATTTATTTTAGAAGAAGAGACAAAAACAGACTAGCGGGAATGCAAAATTTGCCCGAATTGCGCAAATTATTGCATATGCAGAGCTGGCCGGCATGGTCGAGGCTATATGCCGGTAGAGGAATAGCAGGCAAAAACCCTACCCCTTCTCTTCGTATCTCGGGAAAAGCCCGGCGCCCTTTTCCACCTTGAGCCCGGGCTCGACTATGCCCCACGATCGGGCGGCTTCGAGGCTCGGTTTCATCTCGCCGAGTCCGAGACGCTTAAGTATTTCACCCGACGTACGCGGCATGAAAGGATGGACGAATATGGAGACGACGGCTATAGACTGGGCCACTGTCCAAAGGACTGCGTCGAGCCTCTCGTCCTTCCCTTCCTTGGCTAGTGTCCACGGGGCCTCGTCGTCTACGTATCTGTTTACGAGGGCGATGTAATCCCACACAGCCGTGAGGGCCTTGTGGAACGCTATATCGTCCATCGCCTTTTCGACCTGCTCCGAAAGCTCGATAGCCCCTTTCTTTATATCGTCGTCTGCCGGAGACGACTCTCCCGGCGCGGGGACGCTCCCTCCTCTATACCTCTCTATCATGCCGAGCGTCCGGCTTACGAGGTTCCCGAGGCCGTTTGCGAGCTCGCCGTTCACGCGTGATATTATGGCGCTCTTCGAAAAGTCTCCGTCTTGCCCGAAGGGGATTTCCCTCAGGAGGAAATACCTGAACACGTCCGAGCCGAATTCCTCGGCGACCTGATAAGGATCGACGACGTTTCCAACTGACTTCGACATCTTCTCCCCCTCGACAGTCCACCACCCGTGGGCGAACACGGTCCTCGGGAGAGGGAGCCCGGCCGACATCAGAAACGCGGGCCAGTACACGGTGTGGAAGCGGAGGATATCCTTTCCGACGAGGTGGACGTCCGCGGGCCATATGCGGGCGAATCTCTCGGGGTCGTCCGGGAATCCCGCCGCGGTGATGTAGTTCGTAAGGGCGTCGAACCACACGTATATGACGTGCTTCGGGTTTCCGGGAACGGGTATCCCCCAGTTGAAGGTAGTCCGGCTGATGCTGAGGTCCTTAAGGCCGCCCTCCACAAATCTTGCGACCTCGTTCATGCGGTAGGACGGCTGGACGAACTCCGGATGCTTTTTGTAATAATCGAGGAGCGGGTCGCCGTACTTCGAAAGCCTGAAGAAGTAGCTCTCCTCCTTCACCTTTTCGACGTGC
>JBFWTW010000094.1:0-10794 GCA_050247635.1 Candidatus Dadabacteria bacterium
GTACGTCGAAGAGACGCGGAAGCACAAGACCGGAGACCCGAAGCAGGAAGACACGGACGTCGGCCCCTTTATAGATACAGGCGCCACCGACAGGATAATGAAGTGGATCGAAGAGGCCGTCGAGAGCGGCGGGAAGATTCTCACAGGCGGAGAGAGGGACGGGAATATCATACAGCCCACCGTGCTCGTGGACGTGCCGCCCAATTGCAGCGTCGTGAAGGACGAGGTGTTCGGGCCCGTCGTATGCGCCGAGATATATAGCGATTTCGACGACGTGCTCGCGAAGGTGAACGATTCGCGCTACGGGCTTCAGGCCGGGATATTCACGAAGGATCTGAAGAAGGCGTTCAAGGCGTACTCTGCACTCGAAGTGGGCGGTGTGATCGTGAACGACTATCCGAGCTTTAGGGTGGAGAATATGCCCTACGGCGGGGTCAAGGATTCGGGCGTCGGGAGAGAGGGCCTCCGCTATGCAATCGAAGAGATGACAGAGCTCAAGCTCCTGGCAGTGAATCTGAACTATTAGCGGTAGAGCGCACGGCTTCAGCCCGTGACTTTATCTACCAGGCCCATGCGCGAGATGAGCCTCCGCGTGACGGTATCGCTCTTGACGGAGAGGAACTCGCGGAGGTCTTCCGGGTGGTCGATGTCGAGAGCGATTCTCGGGTTCTCGAAAGACTCTACGCGTACCCCGCGCTCGGACGCTTCATACTTATGCTTCCGGAAACTGTCTTCTCCGAACCTTGACGGGAAGGCGTCGGGCGGGTTCCTGAGTATGGCGTTAGTTCCCATGAAATCCCTCGCCGGAACGAGCACGGCCGATGGCGGCGGGAGCTCCCTTTCAAGGACGGCGTCTATGTCGGATGCGGTGATGAGCGGGGCGTCTCCGGGGATCACGAGGACCGACGTGGCCCCCATCTCCTTGCATTTAACGGATGCTGCGTCTACCGAAACGCTCTCGCCCTTTTGCTCTGTTTCTTCGAGCACCTCTATGCCGAGGCCGCCCGCTATTTCCGCCGCACGTTTATCCATGGTGACGACGAGCTTACGGTCCGGAAGGCGCGCGGCGGCGAGCGCCGTCAGCACGTCCTCCAGCATTGCGTAGGCGATATCGGTCCTCACGTCCTGGGGCAGGAGCGACGAGAGCCTGTTCTTTGCGTGCGCCAGATCTTTTACAGGGACTATGACGAATTTCATAAGCCTGTCCGTTGCCGGACGGGATAAAAGCACCTTCGCTCCCCCCGGCCGGAACCACGTTATGATACCAGTATTTGAGAGAAGTCTGTAATGAAAAACCGTACGCGAGCCATGCTCCCATGAAATCAAAGGCAGGCGATTGGCTAAGACGCCCGCGCTCAAGTTATACTAGACTTAAGGACGCCGCCGATGCCCGACCCGAACGCACGAACAGAGCTCGAAAAGGAGCTGGCAAGAGAGCTCGAATGCGAGATACGATTCGACAGGCTGAGCAGGATTCTCTACAGCACCGACGCGAGCAATTACCAGATAGAGCCGGTGGGCGTCGTCGTGCCCCGGAGCGCTGAGGACGTGTCGAAGGCGGCCGGATGCGCGGCGAAGTACGGGATACCGATACTGCCGCGGGGCGGCGGGACGAGCCTCGCCGGACAGGCCGTCGGGAAGGCGCTTGTCCTCGACTTCTCTAAATATCTCAACAGGATCATCAAAATCGACCCCGAGGCCGGCACCACGCGCGTAGAGCCCGGTATCTACCTGGAAAATCTCAACCGGAGCATTGCTCATACGGGGCTCATGTTCGGCCCCGACCCCTCGACGGCGAGGATAGCCACAGCAGGGGGCGCCGTGGGGAATAACTCCACGGGGGCGCATTCGATCCTTTACGGCATGGCGGGGGATAACGTCGAGGCGGCGAGGGTGATTCTCCCCGACGGCAGCGAGGCAAATCTACGCGCGTTAAAGAATGGAAAGGCATCGGCATCGGGTGGTGCCGAGGGAGAGCTTTTCACGAGTCTCGCGCGGATAAAGAATGAATTCGGCGGGATTATAGAGACGGAATTCCCGAAGCAGTGGCGCAGGGCATCGGGATACAGCCTGAATTATTTTCTCGAAGAGCCGCTGAACCCGGCAAGGCTCCTCGCCGGCTCCGAGGGGACGCTCGGCATGGTTTCGGAGCTTACTCTTAAGCTCGTGCCGAGGCCGAAGCATACTCGCCTGGCCGTCCTCGAATTCGGGAGCGTCGTCTCGGCAATGGAGGCAGTGACCCCCATTCTCACGCGCTTTCCGTCCGCCGTCGAGCTGATAGACTCGATGATCATCGGGCTCGCACGGAAGCTGCCGGGGTTCGGGCGGATGCTTACTTTTACGGGTGAGGACCCGGAGGCGCTTCTCGTCGTCGAGTTCTACGGCGAGACGGACGCAGAGGCAAAGAAGAAGACGCGCGGGCTCGCGGCATTTTTGAAAGAGAAGCGGATCGGCTGCGGCGTGACGTACGCAGATACGCCCGGCGAGCAGGCGGACGTGTGGGCGATACGCCGCGCGGGGCTCGGGATACTCCTCAGCCGCCGGGGGGATTATAAGCCGATACCGTGTATCGAGGACGTCTCGGTCCCCGTCGCGCGCCTGCCGGAATACATCTCGGACGTTACGGCACTCATAGGAAGGTTCAGCACGAAGGCGGGATTCTACGGGCACGCGAGCGCGGGCTGCCTGCACGTGAGGCCACTCGTGAACCTGAAAACGGAGGACGGCGTTACGGCGATGAAGGAGCTTATGGACGGGGCCTTCGGGCTCGCCGTAAAGTACGGCGGCGTCATGAGCGGCGAGCACGGGGACGGGCTACAGAGGAGCTACCTTAACGAGAGGCTTTTCGGGCCCGGGCTCTACCGCGCCATGCGTGAGCTGAAGAATGCCTTCGACCCGCGCGGGCTGATGAATCCCGGGAAGATTGTGGACCCCGCGCCGCCGGACACGGACCTCAGGTTCGGGCCCGGTTATCGCCCGTATGAAGTGAAGACGTACCTCGACTGGTCCTCGGACGAGGGATTCCCGGGCGCTGCCGAGATGTGCAGCGGGCAGGGCGTTTGCAGGAAGCTCGGCGAGGGGATAATGTGCCCGTCCTACATGGCGACGCGGGACGAGAGGGACACGACGAGGGCGAGGGCGAACGCCCTCAGGGCCGTCCTCTCGGGAAGGACCGGGAAGGAATTCCTGACGGGGAGCGAAATGCGGGAGACGTTCGACCTCTGCATTTCGTGTAAGGCGTGTAAGAGCGAGTGTCCATCGGCCGTGGACGCCGCGAAGATGAAGAGCGAGTTCCTCGCCCATTATCAGGGCGCCCACGGCCTTCCGCTGAGGGACCGCATATTCGGGAACATACACGGCCTCAGCAGGGCGGCCGCCGTTTTCCCCGCGCTCTCGAACGCCATCATGGAGAGCTCCGTGGGGAAGAGTATGTTGTCGCGTATAGGCATAAGCGGGGAAAGGAGCTTGCCCGCGCTTTCGGGGGAGAGCTTTACGGAATGGTTCCGGAAGAGGACCCGGAAGGCGCGCGTAACGCATGCTGGCAAGGTGCTTTACTTCCACGACACGTGGGTGAGCTATTACCAGCCGGAGATCGGAAAGGCGGCCGTCAGGCTGCTGGAAGCCGCGGGGTTCGAGGTTATTCTCGCGGAGAGGCGGGCATGCTGCGGGAGGCCGATGATAAGCAAGGGCATGCTGAAGGAGGCGAAGCGGAGCGCCCGGGCAAACGCTGAGATACTCTCGCGGTACGTCAGGGACGGCATTCCCGTCGTCGGGACGGAGCCAAGCTGCGTGTTGACGTTCAGGGACGAGTACCCGGACCTTCTCCCGGGGGACGAGAATGCCGAAATTGTTGCGAAGAATTCTTATGTCCTCGACGAGTTCCTTTTCGGCGAGGCGGGGGACGTAATGAGCGTACTCAAGTGGAAGCCCGGCGCGGAGAATGTCCTCTACCATGGCCACTGCCACCAGAGGGCGCTTGTCGGAACCGGCGCGCCCGTGGGGCTCCTGAAGACAGCAGGTTGCGGCGTCACGGAAACGAACGCCGGGTGCTGCGGGATGGCGGGGAGCTTCGGATACGAGAGCGAGCATTATGCCGTCTCCAAAGCGATAGGCGAGGACCGCCTGCTCCCGGCCGTGAGGAGCGCCCCTGACGAGACGATCGTAGCAGCGTCGGGGGTTTCGTGCATGCACCAGATCGAGCACTTTACGGGAAGGCGCGTAAGACACATTGCCGAGGTGCTCGCGGACAGGATAGACGAGGAAGAGTAAAAGCGCCGATTATACGGGATCCGGAAGAGGGATTCCGTCCTTTTTGTAGAGCACCCTGCCTGCCGTCATGACCATCCCGAGGCCCGAGGACGTGGACGATATAACCGAAAGGTAGGGGTCTCTGAAATTCCCTGGGGTATCGATATATATGAGGTCGGCTTCTTTGCCCGGGTCGATGCTTCCTGTTTTGTCTTCGAGGTAGAGAGCCCCTGCGCCGCCGAGCGTGGCCGCGTGGACGGACTTCCGGGCAGCCTTGTCGCCCATGGTCTGGGACAAGAGGAGGTGAAACGCGCGGAGCTCTTCGAAGAAATCGAGATTGTAGTTCGTCGAGAGACTGTCGGTCCCGAGGCCGAGCCTTTCGATGCGGGAGTAGTGCGCAAACGGCGGCGCGCCTACCTGGAGGAAGAGGTTACTCCTCGGGCAGAGGACTATGCCGAGGCCGAGCCGCGAGATCTCGGCTGCCTCTTCCTTCTCAACCCTGACCATGTGTATGAGAGTAGCCCTGTCGCCCTCGGAAAGACCCATTTTTGAGAAGTAGCCGTACGGGCTTTCGGCCTCGGGCCTTTCGAATGCCTCTTTCCCTATGAGCGGGAATATCTTCCCCTCTATTTTGTTGGCGCAGCACTTTACGAACTCGACCTCGTCGGGGCTCTCGGCAAGGTGGATACCGAACGGGACGCCGTTTTTGTGATGGGCGCGAAAGAGCTTACGGAGGAGCCTCGGGCTGCACGAATAAGGCGCATGCGGGAAGGGCCTCTCTTCGATAAGGCCCTTTCCGGGTTTGAAGTTAAAATCAGTCCTGTGCTCGTTGCTGTCGAGGATTTCCCTGAAAAGGACGGTCCTGAGACCCGACTTCTCGAGTATTGGCTTGTCGAGGCCGCCGTAGGAGGATATTTCTCCGACTGTCGTCACACCGGAAGAGACGAGGCTCTTTACGCCCTCCGACACGGAGGCGGTTATTTTTTCTTCGAGTACGGGCGCGCCCTTGGATATGATAAGCTGCTCAAGCCATCCTGTAAAACCGGTAAACGCCCCGATTTCGGCCTGCGTCCAGCCAAGCTCGAGATGTGTGTGGCCGTTCACGAAGCCAGGAAGGAGGATGCCGCTTCCGAGCTTTATCTCGGCGACACCGGCGTGTTTTTTGAGGAGCGCCGAAGTCTTCCCAACCTCCTTTATTTTCCCGTTCGAGACGAGAACGGAAGCTCTTGTAAGCGGTTTCGATGAAACGGGAAGCACGGTTCCCGCGGAGAGTATGAAAGTCTTCATTGGAACGATTCAGCCGGCCGTGTGCCGGAACAGAGTTTTCAATTTACTGCGTCCGTCATTCGGCCGGGAGCGATTGTATCCTGTCGAGAAGATCGCGGCTGAGCGTGCCGGACATGACCTCTTCGACAGCCCCCCTCATCTTTATAGTCCAGTCTTCTCTTATCTCGATGTCGAGCTCGCCGCCCGGCATGGAGACCTTTACGTTCTTGACCGTAAAGCCGTTCTTTACGCATGCCGCCGCCACGGCGCAGGAGCTGCTCCCCGAGGCGAGCGTATATCCGGCCCCCCTTTCCCATATGAGGATCGAGACCTTTTCCGGGGAGAGGACCTTTACGAACTGTACGTTTATCCTGTTGGGGAAGAGCTTGTGTTTTTCGAGAAGGGGACCTAGCTTACGCGCGAAACCCTCGTCGAGCTCGTCGACGAATACGACGCAGTGGGGGTTCCCTACGGATACCGCCGTGATCCTCGCGATCTCGCCGTTGACCCTTATTTCTTCGTCCACTACCTCGCGTTCTTCGCCCGCGACGGGTATGTCGGTGCTGTTGAATATGGCCTGCCCCATCTCGACCGTGACGAATGGAACCCTGCCGTCTTCGGAGACTTCGAGCTCGGCCGTGACGACGCCGCCCAAAGTGTCTATGTTGAACGTTGTCCTTTGCGTATGGCCGTGCTCGTAGAGGTATTTGGCGAATATCCTGAGACCGTTGCCGCTCTTTTCGGCCTCGCTTCCGTCGGGGTTAAGTATGCGGAGGCCGAAATCTGCCTTGTTCGACCTTGTGAGAAGGAGTATGCCGTCCGAGCCGACGCCGTAGTTCCTGTCGCAGAGGAGCCTCGTCGCGCCTGGCGTCACAGTGAACGAGAGGGCAGAGGCATCGAGCACGAAGTAATCGTTACCGAGGCCGTGAGATTTTACGAATTCGTCCATAAACCTCTTCCTTGGATTTTTCTTTAATTTTAACTGATTATCGGGGCTTGAAAGAGGGGAAACAACCGTCTCCGAATTATTCGAGTAAAACCCTGCTGGTAAGCCCCAGCCTTCTCAGCCTGGATGCCGTCCTCTCGGCCTCGCTTTCGTCAGAGAACCGCCCTACCCTGACCCGGAAATATTCGCCGCCGCTTAGCTTTACCGTCTCTACGCGGACATCGTTGTAGTCCGGGTCGAGCTGGCGCTTTAATACCATGGCGTTCCCACGGTCGCTGAAAGAGCCCACCTGGACAGTGTAATTGGGGTCGAAGTAGCCGGTGCTGCGCGCGGAGGGGGTGGAAACAACCTCCACCTTAACCTTGACCGTCCCCGGCCCTATCATGTCTATGGCCTCGGCAGGGGCGTGGGAGAGGTCTATTATGCGGCCTTTTACGAAGGGGCCTCTGTCGTTGATCTCAACTATGACGTCGCGGCCGTTTTCGAGGTTGGTAACCCTTACGACTGTGCCGAGTGGAAGCGTTTTGTGGGCCGCCGTGTAGGCGTATTTGCTGAAGCGCTCGCCGCTCGCGGCGTAGTTGTTATGCTCGTCGATACCGTACCACGACGCTATGCCTATTTGTACGGAGCCTTCTTCGGTGACGTAGCCGCCTTCAGGTGATTTGGGTACACGAGTGGTGTCCACCGATTTTTTAGCGCATGAGAAGGCGACGGGCAGAATCAGTAATAATAGAAGTATTCTATTATTCATCATTCCTCGGCCCTGAACCCAGAAAGCCTTAACATCGCCTGTTACAGCGTGGAGCTAGGAATCGTGCCGTCGGGAAAGGAAATGACCTCGATGCTCACCCTCGCGGTGCCCCTGCTGACAATGCCGAGCATGCTGGCAGCGGCGCGGGAAAGATCGACAATGCGGCTCTTGATATACGGGCCGCGGTCGTTCACTCTCACGACAACCTCTCTACCGTTCCGTAGATTCTTCACCTTTATCAAGGTGCCGAATGGAAGGTCTCTGTGAGCGCCGGTGAATTCATGCATGTCGTAAGACTCGCCGCTCGCAGTGGTCTTCCCATGGAACTTGTTTCCATACCAGGAAGCGTTTCCGTATTGGCGGAGCTCCTGCGCTGAAACGTTAGACAAAACCGGGAACAGAAATAACAATACCGTTAACGTGACTATTCTTTTCATAAAAACGGCAGCGATAACGCTTAAGTTAGTTTTAGACTATTTTCACCGACTTTTCTTGAGATTGTCAAGGATTCGAATAAAATACTCCAAACTGAAAAAGGACCCCGAATGCACAGAACACCAGAAGATTTCTCACTCATAAGAAGGCTCCCGCCCTATGTTTTCACTATCGTGAACGACCTCAAATCGAAGGCAAGGGCTAGGGGAGAGGACATTATAGACCTCGGAATGGGCAACCCCGACCAGGCGACGCCGGAGCACATTGTCAGCAAGCTCATAGAGACGGCGGCCGACCCGAGGGCGCACAGGTATTCGGCTTCGGCGGGCATACCGAAGCTCCGGCGCGCGATCGCGGACTGGTACAAAAGAAGCCACGGCGTCGATCTCGACCCGGACAGCGAAGTTGTGGTTACCATAGGTTCGAAGGAAGGCATATGCCACCTGATGCAGTCGATACTGTCGCCTGGGGATACCGTTATCGTACCGAACCCGGCTTATCCGATACACATATACTCGGTAATAATATCGAGGGGCGACGTTCACAGCGTGCCGTTCACGATGGAGACGGGCCTGCTAGAAAGCATAGAGAAGGCGGTCAAGGAGACGTGGCCGAAGCCCAAGGTACTAATGATCTCCTTCCCGAATAACCCGACGACGAAGGTCGTCGACATCGAGTTCTTCAAGGAGATTTACGAGCTGGCCCGGGAAACGGATCTCATAGTCGTCCACGATTTCGCCTATGCAGAGCTTTGCTACGACGGCTACAAGGCCCCGAGCTTTCTGGAAGTGCCCGGCGCCAAGGACCTTGGAGTGGAGTTCTATTCACTCTCCAAGAGCTACAACATGCCGGGCTGGCGCGTGGGGTTCATGGTGGGGAACGCCAGGATAGTATCGGCGCTCAAGCGCATAAAGAGCTACATGGACTACGGCATATTCACTCCCGTGCAGGTGGCATCGATAGCCGCTCTCAACGGGCCGCAGGACTGCGTCGATGAAATAAGGAAGTCCTATAAGTCGAGGCGCGACAAGCTCGTGGACGGGCTTTCAAAGGCCGGGTGGCAGATTCCCAAGCCCAAGGGGACTATGTTCGTCTGGGGCGAGATACCCGAGGAGTATAAGGAAATGGGGTCGCTCGAGTTCTCGAAGCTCCTCGTGGAAAAGGCCAAGGTAGCTGTGTCGCCGGGGGTAGGCTTCGGGAATTACGGCGAGGGATACGTGAGGTTCGCTCTCGTCGAGAACGAAAAGAGGATAATGCAGGCAGTCCGGGGAATCAGAAGGTTTTTAAAGGGCACGTAATGGGCCGTCTGCACGCGGCCGGGGATCAGTAATCGAAGTTGAAGAATACGTCCGCGCCGGCCTCGTCCCCTATTTCGCTCTCCAGCGTCAGAAAGTCGAAGACCCTGTACTCGATGACGGCCCTGTTGGCCGTCGCCGTCGAGGACAGGAGCCCCGGGCTCAGGAAATACCTCTCGTAGAAGAACCGCTCGTAGGAAAATCTTTCGTAGCCGATGTAGAAGTTTTCGGTGAGATACTTGCCGATCTCGAGGTGGGTGTCCTTAAAGCCCGTCTGGCTGCCCTTGATGGTCATGACATCTATGGCGAGGTCGTCGCCTATGGCCTGACGGAGCTCGCCGACGGCCATCGTGCCGAGCACCTCGCCCGCCTTTTCCTGGAACTGAACCCTTTCGTCCGTGCCGAGCTTTTCGGAAGAGGTGCCGAAGACGAGATAGGAGACGATTTCGTTCTCTTCGAGAGGCGGGTCGCTCGTAAGCTGTATCTTGGGTTTTTCCGCCGTGCCGGAAACGTTTATGTAGACCTCGACGCTCGAGACCTCGTAGGTCGCACGAAGGTCCAGGAAGGGATCGACGATCTTCTTGCCACGGAAGCTCACCGTGCCGCTTTCGATGTTGAAGAGCCTTCCCATGAACTGGTAATCGCCCCTTACGACGTCGATGTTGCCCGTGATGAGATAGGGCTCTTTATAGTTCTTGTTGATGTCGAGGCGTCCCTGGACCTCGATATTCGCGCCGCTCCCCTTGATCCATGACTGCCTGGGAATGTTGACGTCCAGATCGAGGGCCACAAATTCCTGGACGAAGTCTTCCTTCGCCGCGCCGGTGTAAATGAACTCTTCCTTGTCCTCGTCTTCGTCTATAAATCGTATATTCTCGATTTCCTTTATAGGCTTCTCGGGCACTATGGCCTTAAGGTCGTTGACGGTTATAGTGCCCTTGATCAGCATGGCGAGATATTTGCCTGTGACGTCGATTGTGCCGTCGAGGTTGGCGGTGACGTCGTTGGGGTAGGTCCTGACATGCATGCCGTTCATCGTCCCCTTGGCGCTGTAGGACAGATCCCTGAAATCTATCTTGCCCATGAACGAGCCCTCTCCCTGTCCTGTCTTGATCGAGACCGGGCGGAGTGTACCGTATGTGCCATCGAGGTCCATGACGGCGTGCTCGATCTCGATGTCGTTCCTCAGCATGAGAAGATTGACGGCCACGTCCTTGAGCTCTATCGTCCCGGATATGTCCGGCTCGCCCCCGGAGCCGGCCGCCGTAACGTCGACGACGAGCTTGCCCTTGAGCCCCTGTATCTCGGGGTTGAAAATCATGAGCGGGCTTATATCGATACCAGTTGATTTTACGCGCGCGGTATAGCGTGCCTTCTGGAGCGTCCGTTCCATGCCGGACGGGTCCAGGGGAATGTGTGCGTCGGCGACTGCAGTGAGGACCTCTTCGCCGCCGTCCCTCATCCTGAGATTAAGCTCGAGGTCGTCTCCGGAATGGACGAGCGAGAGCGTAAGCTCGTCGCCCTTAAACTCCTTGTATGCGAGGTCTCTCGCGGCGGCGGACGCATTTATCGTAGGGGCCTTGAGAGTGCCCCCTACGTTTATTTCGCCCGAGACGCTACCCTTTATCGGGAACCTGGCCCGGAGGAGGCTCGAAACGTCCGCAAGATCGAGCTTTTCGAGCTTGAGATCCGCACCTATGACGCCCGCTGCCCCGAGGGTAAGCTCGCCGACGGCGGAATTGTCCTTGTGGTAAAGGTTAAAGGAGCTTACCGATATGCCGCCGTTTTTCAGCAGCGCGCTTATGGGACGCTTGTTCTCGAAGAGAGCGTCCTTAAAGGCCAGCTTGATTTTC
>JBFWTW010000095.1:0-10667 GCA_050247635.1 Candidatus Dadabacteria bacterium
GCCCGCCGCCGTCTATCGCGAGGGGGAGCTTGTTGCCTCCCTCCCTGCCGGTGATGCGCGCGCCCATCAGGCGCAGAGGATCCGTAACCCTCTTCATGGGCCTTGCCCTTAGGTACTTGTCCCCCGTGATGACGGTGAAGAAGTCCTGAGCGCCTAATAGACCCGTGAAGAGCCTCGTGGTCGTCCCGGAATTGCCGGCGTCGATGACGTCTCCGGGCTCCTTTAAACCCCGGAGGCCGTTACCGGTGGTGGTGACGTCCGTCCCGTTTATATCTATCCCGGCTCCCATGGCCCGCATTGCGTTCGCTGTGGATATCGTATCCTCGCAGTTGAGGAATCCCGTGACAACGGTCTTCCCCCTGGCGAGCGAGCCGAGCATGAGGGACCTGTGCGATATGGACTTGTCCCCCGGCGGCGTAACCTCGCCCTTAAACGGCTTCGTGCTTCCTTTTACGACCTTCTTTGACATGACCCAACCCGAAAACTATTTTGCCTGAATAATACCGTAGGTTAAATTGTTAGGAAAATATTCGCGAGCACGGAGATTTACATATGAGGCCGGAGTTTTTATCCCCCGCCGCTATACTTTTTTTACTCTCTCTCATAATTGCCCCCATAGTTTCAGCTCCGCTTTCGGCAGCCGCCGGAGTTTGCGCCAAGTGGAGCGAAGCTAAAAAAGCGGGGACTCTCGACTACCTGCGGATAGACGAGGCCAGCGGCGTTGCCGTTTCGGCGAAGTTCCCCGGAAGGCTGTATCACATTAACGATTCCGGCGGAGGGCCCTATTTTTATATAACGGATATGGACGGCGGAAATACGAAGGCCGTCAAAATAGAGGGATACGATTCGAAGAGGCTCGACTTCGAGGACATGGGCGCAGGCGAGTGCGGCCCCGGTAAATCCTGCGTATTCATCGCTGACATCGGTGACAACCGGAAGAGGAGGGACTACGCCGAGATCATAGCCGTCGAGGAGATCGAGAATTTCGGGAGTACCGTAAGACCCTTTAAAAGAATAAAGATCGCCTACCCGGACGGTCCTCATAACGCCGAGGGGCTCGCCGTTCACCCCGGGGGCGACATATTCATACTCACGAAGGAAGAAAACCGCGACTATACGGATGCCTACCCGGCGCGGCTCTACAGACTGCCCCGGGACAAGTGGCAAAACGCGGGCGACGGCATTATAAAACCGGAATATTTGGGTGAGATCGACTTTCCTTCGCTCCTCCCCGACGCCTCTCCGCTCGGGCAGGTCGTAACCTCTTTCGACATTGCGCCCGACGGCAGGAGGTTCATAGTCCTCACATACGAGAGGGCCGTCGAGTTCGGCATCGATCTATCGGCCGGGGCGCTCCCGCCGACATCGAAGATGAAAGAGGGGAAGGACTACCGTGTCATCGAAATCATGTCCCTGCCGCAGCAGGAGAGCATTGCGTACGTTGACGGCGGAAGCGGTTTTATATACGACACAGAGCATCACCTCTTCGAAGTCCCGATAATGCGCGTCGATTGCGTGGGCGGCGAATAGGCTCGCCCGCGCCTCAATTCAAAAGAAACGCTATGATGACGGGGGTCGTCACGGCCGATATCAAGGTCCCCGCGAGTATAATCGAGGCGACCGTTTCCGAGTCCTGATTGTATCTGTCCGCGAGGACGAAGTTAAACACCGCAGGCGGCATGGCGGCGAGCAGAATAACGACGCTGGCCTCGACGCCTTCGAGATGAAGAAGCCGCACCGAAAGCACCCCTAGAATTACGCCGAAGAGTATTCTCATTCCGCCGGCCATGAACGACTTGCCGACGTCCTTTATCGCCACCTCCGACAGCTTGTAACCGAGGGCGAATATCATCACCGGAATGCTGGCCTCGCCAAGAAGATGGACCGACCTGAATATGGCTACGGGCAGCTCCCAGCCTGAAATGCTGAGCAAAACCCCTGCAACCGCCGAGTAGACGAGCGGGAGCTTCAGCACCTCGAACGGGCTCTCGTCGTAGCTGAGTATGTATATACCGAGGGTGTAATGAATGACGGTGGTGGAAACCATGTACAGTATCGCGACATTGAACCCCGCCTCGCCGAATGCGAAAAGGACGAGCGGGAGGCCCATATTCCCCGTGTTCGCGAAAAGAACAGGCGGCAGATAGACCTTCACGTGGAGCTTCATCGCCCTTATAACTATGAGCCCGAGCACGAGGGATATCCCTATCACGATACATACTGAAAGAAATACCTTCCCCGCTATGGCAAGGTCTATGGGATCTTCGGAGAGTGACGATATTATAAGCGCCGGCGTCGCCAGGTAGATGACGAAATCGTTTATGGCGGAGAGGTTTATCTTCCTCTTTTTGCCGAAGATATAGCCGACGGCGGTGATGAGGAAAACGGGAAGTACGACGTTTATTATCTCGATTGTGATTGCGCGTATCCCCCTTTACAGGCCTTTAACTTCCGGGGTGATTGTAAGCGGAGGAATCATTTCGAGACTGGAAAACCATTTGAAGTGAATGGAGCCGCGCCATCGGGCACGCACCGTTACCAGTTTACGACAGCGGCGCCCCAGGTAAAACCGGCGCCGAATACGGATATAAGGATCTTGTCGTCCTTTTTCACCCTGCCGCTTCTTACTGCCTCGTCGAGCGCTATGGGCACGGACGCGGACGACGTGTTCCCGTACCTGTCGAGGTTGCTGAACACCTTTTCCGACGGGAGCCCTATGCGTTTTCTTACGGCTTCGAGGATCCTGTAATTGGCCTGGTGCGGTATAAAGAGGTCTATGTCGTCCGGGGTGAGGTCCGCCAGACGTATGGCTTCCATCGAGGACGATTCGATGGCCTTGACAGCCTCCTTGAATACCTCCTGGCCCGCCATTTTAAGGAAATGGGCCCTGTTCTTGATGGATTCCTCGCTCGCCGGCACGCGCGAGCCGCCTCCAGGCATGTAGAGGAGCTCCCACTGGCTACCGTTGGCGCCCATGGTTATGGACATGATGCCCGGGGTATCGGATTTGGACAGAACCACCGCGCCCGCCCCGTCACCGAAGAGAATGCAGGTCGAGCGGTCCTCGAAATCCATTATCGTCGAAAGTGTCTCGGCGCCGACGACGAGGACCTTCTTCGCGTTGCCGCCGTCGATTATGCCCTTCCCGGCCTGGAGCGCGTACATAAAACCAGAGCACCCCGCGAGAAGGTCGAAGGCCATTATGTGCCTCGCACCGAGTCTGCTCTGGAGAATACAGGCTGTCGAAGGAAATAGGTAGTCCGGGGTAACGGTGCCTACGATAATCGCGTCCAGGTCAACCGGATCGACGGATGCGCTTTCGAGCGCCCTTACGCAGGCATCGTAGGCTATGTCGGAAGTGGCTGTTCCGGGCTCGGCAATCCTTCTTTCACGTATTCCCGTCCGGGTTTGAATCCACTCGTCGGAGGTATCTACGATTTTTTCGAGGTCGGCATTTGCGAGCACCTTTTCAGGGGCCGCAGAGCCTGTACCAAGGAACCTTACAAAGCTCAATTAAAGCCTTCTCCTTATAAATACCAGTCGGGGAATAGTATAGGGAAGACAGGCCGTTGTCAACTTACTCGCCCCGGCCCGCGAGGAGGGAGCCGAGCTCCGTTCTCTGCGCTTCCGTGAGCGCGGCGCGCCTTACCCGCTCTATGTCATCGTCGTAGTAAAGTATGTCGAAATAGTCCCTGTCCCTCAGCAGCCCGAGGAGCTCTATTTCTTCTTCGGATTCGAGACTGAAGTAGTAATCGAACCGGAACTGCTGCCCCGAGGCCGTATCCACAGTGATAGTTGCCGTTATACACGGGAATTCGGGCCTGTCGAGAAGCTCGAATCCGAGGGATATCGCGTCCGATTCCTTAAGCGCCGTCATATCCTCGCCCGAGCATTTCAGTATGAGGACAGGGCTCCCTTCGACGAACACGAATATGCACCCCGATTCCATCATCGAGAGGGTGATTACCGTCTCGTTTCCTATTTCGGAAGGGGCTTTTATTTCCTTCCGCCCCTTGAGAAAGGGTTTAAAAAGTATCGATAATAGTTCTTTACCCATTTTTCGTTAGTCTAATCTAACATACGCTCCCGGCAAGCCCCCGGAGCCATATCGTCCTGCCTTCGGCGCACCCTTCAGCCAAAGACGCTCCACGTGCGCCGCCCCGAAATTTTTCCTTGACATCGGCATGGCAAATTTATTAGTATCAAGATATCGGAGCGTTTTGGCCGGTATTGGTTCCTTAATTTCTCAAAAAAAGCGGGGAATTTCGGATGGACGGAGGCTAAATCGAGCATACGTTCGATTCCCTGCATTTTGAAAGGGAGGAAGTGTTGAGATGATGTGGACACTGATTGTTATAGGATTGGCCTTTTTGGTATGGCGCTATATGGGCCCGGTCGGAGCCCAGGAAGCCCCAGCGGCGGCAGCGCCGCCCCCGCCCCCTGCGGCTGAGCCCGCGGCAGCGGGTGATGACCCGTTCGTATCCCCCGAGCCCCCAAAGGCAGGAGGCTCCTCCGGGTCCTCTTCCTCCGGCGGCGGCGAGGTAGATCCGTTCAAAGCGCCCGGCTCGTAAAACGAAGCGCATAAGAACGAAACGGCCTCTACACTGACACGGACCGGGTGAAGCCAGGTAGGTCTGCCCCGGAAGCGGTGCTAGACTATCACCTCTTTCTTGGTCCGTATCAGGAGCCAGAGGAAGAAAAGCCCGCCTATGGAGGCCGTTATGATTCCAACAGGGATCTCCACAGGGGATATCAGAGTTCTTGATACCGTGTCGGCAAGCGTCAGGAACGACGCGCCGAGAAGAAACGAGCAGGGGAGTATTATCCTGTTATCCACCCCGAGCATCATCCTCAGTATATGAGGGATGATGAGCCCGACGAATCCTATCGGCCCGGTTACGGATATCACCGCCCCGGCCGATAGCGACGTGGCGAAGTAAATCTCCTTTTCCATCTTCCTCACGTTTACGCCCAGGGAAGACGCGACGTCGTCCCCGAGCCCGAAGAGGTTCATATCCTTCGTTATGGAAAGTAGGAGAAGGCAGCCCGGAAGGGCGAACAGTAGCGTCCTCCACACGTCGCCGTAACCCACTATGTCGAGGCTCCCCATTATCCAGCGCATGGTCTGGAGCGATTCGGTGAAGTTCGAGAAGAACTGGACGAACAGTATGAAGGCCGAATAGAGGAAGTTCATAACGACCCCGGCGAGAAGGAGCCTCCCCGTCGCGACTATCCCGCCAACCCTCGACACCGAATAAACGAACAGCATCGTCAGGAGCGAAAAGACGAAGGCGAATATCGTAACCACAGAGAAGCCCAAAAAGCCCGCGGCAAGGCCGGTCCTCATGGCGATTATCGCCCCGAGCGACGCGCCGCCCGAAATGCCGAGCGTGAACGGCGAGGCTAGAGGGTTCCTGAAAAGCGCCTGGAGCGCGGCGCCGCATATGGCGAACGTCCCGCCGGCTACTGTGGCCATGAGCACCCTCGGGATCCTTATCTTGTAGAAGATAGTGCTCGCGAGCTCGTCACGGCCCGTGACCGTATCGATAATGCCCGCGTCGTATATGCCCGAGAAAACGCTTACCAGAACGGCCGCTATCCAGAGGATGGTCAATACGCCGACAGCTGCTATGAATTTCTTTTTTACGGTCATGGCTTCAGTTGCTGAATTTCCTAAACAGGTCTATTCCCCCGGGTATACGAACACCTTGCCGTCTTCTTTCCTTACAGAGACGCCCGTTCCGTAAAGGGCGCTCAGGTTGTCGCCGGTTACCACTTCCCCGACCTCTCCTTCTGCAAAAATCCTTCCTTCCCTCAACATTATTATCTCGTCGAAATAGTAGAGCGCGCCGAATATGTCGTGCGTCGCCGCTATTATCAGAATCCCGCGCTCGTCGCGGAGCTTCTTGAGTATGTTCATTATCTCGCTTCGGTGCCTGATGTCGAGGAATGTGGCCGGCTCGTCGAGTATCATCACCTCGGGCTCCTGGACGAGGGCCCGCGCTATGGACGCGAGCTGCCTTTCCCCGGAGGAAACTTCGCTTATGAGCCGCTTTTCGAGGTGCGGTATGCCGACGGTCTCCATGGCCTCCCGGGCCATTTCGATATCGCTCTCCCTTTCGAATTCGAATCTTCCGATATACGGCGCGCGGCCCATGAGTATCACTTCCGAAACGGTGAACGGAAAGGCGAAGACGGGGTCCTGCGGTATGTATGCGACTTTGCGTGCGATGTCCCTCTGCCCTAAGGAGCGGAGGGGTTTTCCCCTGTAGAGCACCTCCCCGGCTTCCGGCCTGAGAGCGCCGGTCAGGAGCTTTAGCAGCGTCGATTTGCCCGCGCCGTTAGCGCCGAGTATGCCGTGCATGCTCCCCTCACCGAACGAAAGGCTTATGTCGCCGAGAATCCGCCTCGGGCCGTAGGAAAACCCCACCCCGCGGCATTCAATTAACGTTTCCATTTCCCTCCCCGGCCTCCGGGTGCAGCACACCCGCCAGCACCTCTATGCCCTGGGCTATTGTCTGGCTCGGGTGGAGGACTACCGTGGTCGGTAGTATGTATACCTCGCCGTTCCTGACTGCCCTCGCCTCGGGGAGCCCGTTCCATATTTCGACTATCTCTTCTTCCTTGTCCGGCTGCTCGTGGTTCACTTCGATTATTACGTCCGGGTCGAGCGTCAGAATCGCTTCCCTCGTGAGCTTCAGCGAGAATCTCTCGTTCTTGACCACGTTCTCGCCGCCGGCGATTTCTATGAGCTCGTTGATGTAGTTGTTCTGCCCTATGACGTATATGTCTTCGAGGGTCCCCGGGTTACGCCCGACGACGAGTAGCACCTTCTTCTTAGGTAGATTCTCCGTCCTCTTTTTGACGGCCGCGAGGCTGGCTTCGACGTGTCCCGCAACTTCCTTCGCTTTTTCTTCCCTGTCCAAAAGCCTGCCGAGGAATTCGATCGTGTCTATTATATCGGCGACGGAATCGTTGCCGTTTACGATCACGGTCCTGAGCCCTAGTGTCCTCAGCTTGCCACCGAACATCGAGTCCTGGTCCTTCATGAGTAGAACGGCGTCGGGCCTTAGCGCGACCACCGCCTCGAAGTTGGGGTTCACCCAGCCGCCGACCTTCGGCAGCTTAGCCGCCTCGGGGGGAAACTCCGAATATATCGTCACGCCGACTATCCTGTCGAATTCTCCCAAGGCGTAGACGATGTGGGTAAGGCTCGGCGAAAGGGACACTATCCGCGTGGGCGGCTCGTCCGCCGCCGCCGGGATGCAAAATACCGCGAAGAGTATGGCCGTGAGAAAAATGCGTTTGACTGCGGAAGGCATATTCTATCCGAGGAACTGCTCGAAGCGCATGTAGTTTTTAAGGTTGAAGACAGAGCCCGCGGGCGCTTCGTAGCCCTTCATAACGCCGGGGTTAATAGTGTTGGCGAGTATTTCGAGCCCCTCCACGACGCGCGGCCCCGGCCTGCTGAAGTAGGAGTTAGCGTCGAATACGTACGCGAGCCCGTTGGTCGTGGAGGGTAGCGAAAACCATTCGTCGTTCTTCATTATCGTGTCTATATGGTCGAGCGTTTTTTCTGCGCTGAACCCGCACGGCATTATCATCGTCATATGCGGCGAAAAGTCCGCGATATCCTTCCACGACACCTTGAACGACGGCTCTCCCGGCTTTCCGAGCCCGTTAAGTCCGCCCGCTATCTCGACCATCTCCGGCACCCAGTGCCCGGCCGCATAGGGCGGGTCGAGCCATTCGAGACAGAACACCCTCGGCCTGTCGCGCATGGCCTCGAAGTGGTCCCTCACCTTATCTATCCTGTGCCGGAGCTTCCCGGTTATCTCGGCGGCTGCTTCCGCCGTGCCCGTGGCTTCGCCGATTATAGTTATGGACTCCAGTATCTCGCCGAGCGTCGAAGGCTCGAGCGATATTATCTCAGGCATACGTCCAAGGACAGAGGCGGCGTCCTCCACTTCGCTCCCCGAAACGGCGCACACCTCGCAGAGCCCCTGCGTCAGTATGAGGTCCGGCGATGCCTCCTTGAGCGCGTCCCTGTCTATGAGATATGTGCTTTTCCCCTCGGCGGCGTTTTTGCTCACGACCTCGTCTATCTCACGGCTGGACAGCTTCTCGGGGTCGATGAAGCTCATGATAACCCTCGTTTTCTCGCGTACAGCGGGCGGGTAATCGCATTCGTGTGTAACGCCAGTAACGCTGTCGCCGAGCCCGAGCTCGTAGAGTATTTCAGTCGTGCCTGGAAGAAAGGAGCAGATTCGCATTGTATACCGCCTTTTCTAGATAATCTGGAGGGGGAGGATTTCTCCCGGCCCCCTCCTTTAATTATCGTTGACCGGCTTTCTTTATGCAAACCGGAGGGCTATTCGAGCCCGAGCGTAGTATCTACAAAGCCGAGCTGCTCGCTTATGCCCGTGGTGAAGAATATGTCCGGGCCCTGGAAATCCACACCCGGAATCCCCGGCCTTATGGCGAGGGACTGCACGCCGTCGAATAGCTGGGCATTGGGGTCGAATGCCCTTATACCCGCCGGGAACGGAGCCATGTACGGGAACGGGTCGAGCTGGTCGCTGTTCGTATCGAGTACCGCTATCTGGTCCGAGTTAAAGAGGGTCGTGAACAGGAGATTCCCCCTTATCGCCACGTCCGCTGTGAAATTAAGGCCGGTCGTGTCCGTTATAACGATCGGATTGCCGGTGCCGTTTATTACGTCTCCGGATATCAGATCGACCTTCAAGAGCGCCCCGACTACGCCGAGCCCCAGGTACCCGAACCCGTCGTCCGTCACGGCCATAGAGTTCGGCAGACAAACCAGCGGATTTTGGGCGCTGAGCGGGATGTCTATTGTATCCACGACTGAATTGGTCTGAGTGTTTATGAGGTCAATCGACGGGGGGAAATTTGCATCGCATGAAAATTCGAATGTTACGGGGTCGAATAAAGTACCGCCGCTGTTTACGGCGTACAGCAAGCCGCCTATGACTTCCATGTCCCCCGTGTTCGCTCCGGACGAGTTTATAATCGTTACAAGGAGATTATTCGTCGTGTTCAGAACTGTGATAAAGCCGTTACCGGCGGGGTTGAACGTCTCGTTCAGATTGTTGTTGGAGACGAAGGCCTTCCCGTCGGCTATGGCGATGCCGGCCGGCTCTTCGAACGGATTTCCCGCTATGGTTTGTACCGCGAGGCAAGGCTGTATGGGGCCCGAGTGTCCCGTTCCGACGATGAGCACTTCGCATACCCTCGTCTGCACATTAACGACGGCCACGCTCTGGCTCGAATAGTTCGGCACGTACGCCCGCGTATCGTCGAGGAAGGTTATGTCATAGGGGTTCGACCCCGGGGGGACGACTATCGTGCCTACCTGGCTCGGCGGGTTCTGGTTAAGGTCGAAGATTTGTATGTTGTCCGAGAATCCGTTCGGTACGTACGCCCTGTTTCCCCTGATCTTTATCGTGTTGGGGACGCTCCCGAGCTGGGCGAGATTTTGCTCGACGGAATCCGAAAGGAGGGTTACGCCAATAACGATGTCTTCGACGATGGTCCCGTCGTCGATGACGACGACGTTGAACTCGTCGCCGGTGTTGCCGGTGAATGTGACGGGCGAGAAGCTCTCGTCGCCCTGCCCGAAAGAAGTCTCAGTCTCGCCCGAGTCGAGGTTGGTTACCTCGATTGTGCTCCCCGGGGGCACAGAGCCCACAAGCCCGCCTACCTCAATCGTTACGCTGGAACCCGGTATCGCGGCCACGGCCAGGATGCTTCCCGTGGGAACGAATCCGCCCCCGCCGCCCGATTCGTCGCAGCCCGCGAGCGCAAAGCATCCGGCTACTATGAGTAATATCGGAAGTAATGTTTTCATGACTAAATCCTCCTCTTGTTGTATCTGTTGTTGTCGTTTTAGAAATTCACTCCTGCCGTTGCGTAATAAGTCCTTCCGGGGAGCGGGAAATCGAGCGCGTCCCGGACGTCGAGATTATTGAAAAGATTCTTTATCTCGAACGTGAAAAAGAGCTTCTTCCATTCCGCCTTTGCGCCGGTGTTGTAAACCGTCCGGGCGGGGGTCGTCTTCGAATTCGGAAACGCGCTGACCGGTATCCTGTCCACGTAATTCGTTTCCCAGAAAAGAGAGACGTAGTCGAGGTCCAGAACTGCCCGGAGGTCGAACTTGTTCCTCGGCCTCCCGGGGAGCTGCGCCCCCGTTTCGTCTATCTCGCCGTCGAGGAACGTGTACCCGGCGAAGAGCTCGAAGAAATCGAACGGCTTAAGCGCGAGGCTCGCCTCTACGCCCTGCTCGTTCACGTCGCCGACGTTCCTCGGCTCGATGGTCTGGGCACTTATGTAGACGAACATTATGAGGTCCTGAATATGGCTCCTGAAATAAGTGACTTCGAGGGCCGCCTTCGGGTGCGAGAGTGTAAAGCCGACGTCGAAGTCGTACGCCGTCTCGGGTTTCAAATTCGGATTACCGCGTATGAATCCTTCGTTCGGATAGAAGAGCTCGCCGAAGCTTGGGGCCCTGTACGACCGGCCCGCGTTGGCCTTGAACGAGAGGAAATCGAACGGCGCGACTATTACGCCGAGCCTCGCCGAGACGCCCGAGTCCGTGTCGGTCGTCTCCTGCTCTGTCCTCCACACGTCGTATCTCACTATCGGGTTAA
>JBFWTW010000096.1:0-10666 GCA_050247635.1 Candidatus Dadabacteria bacterium
CCCAGCGAGGTGATGCCGAACGTCCCCATTATAAACCCTATGTCCGCCTCGGTCCCGCCGAGGTCCTTTATGTAGAGCGGGAGGAGAAAGAAAGAGGAAAAGTTGCAGAAGAAGAGGAAATTCGCGAGCGTTACGAGGGCGAAGTTCTTAAAGGCCTTCGGGGAAAATCCCTTAAGCATCAGTGCCGCCCTCCGCGGGAGAATCCGTCCGCCGAAAGCCCGTCCCGAGACATCCTTTCAGTCAAGCTCGAAGCCATGGGGTAAATATCTTATCATCAACGTTCTATACCGCCAGAGATGTGCGCTCCTGCTCGGCCGTGTCGGTAATTGAAGTAAGGAGAAACCCGGCTTAGAATAGTTGAGGAGTTCCAGAGAAATGAATCAGGAGCATAACCCGAACAGTCAGCCAAAGGTTCTCGTCATAGCGGGCCACGTGCGTTCCGGCACGACGCTCCTTAGAAACATATGCGACAGTCACCCCCACATGTCCGTCACGAACGAGCTCAAGTATTTTAAGGGCGTGGATAAACCGTTCGCCGCCCACTGCCGGGTTTTTCTCGGGAGGCTCTGGGGAAAGGCCGTAACGGGCGACAGCTACAGCGTTCAGATTAACAATTACAAATTCGCCTGCCGCTATTTATTCAATCTGTTGAGATATAAAGAGGGGCCTGTTGTAAGCGCGTCAGCGATCAGGAAATCGCTATCGTGCACATTCCCCGGGGCGCTGGTCGTCGGAGACAAAACCCCCGAATATATATTCTCACTCGACGAGCTCGTGAACCAGGAAGGCTTCTCCTCTCTCGTTATCTTCCGGGACAGCAGGGACGTCGCGAGCTCCACGCTTCAAAGGGTGCGCACGAGGTGGCAAAGCCAGGGCTGGACATCGAGTATCGATACGGCTGAAAAGGTCGCCGCCAGATGGATGAGATGCATTGATATAATGGAGCGTAACAGGGAAAAAATTCATATAATCCGGTACGAAGACCTCGTAACCCGGCCCGGGCCCGAGCTCGAAAGACTCGGACACTGGCTCGGCGTCGATCCGGGGCTCTTTCCCGAAAGCACGGTCTCGAAGATAACAGACGCCGGCATAGGGAAATACAAGACCGGCCTCACGGAACAGGAGCTCGCTGCGGTCACGGAAATCACGAGGCAAAAAATGGAATCCCTGGAATATCGTCTGTAAATGGAGCGAACCGAACATTGCCTGAGCTGACAGTCTCCATGCCCGCACGCAATTCTTCCCGTTTCATCGGCGAGGCCATATCCAGTGTACTCTCCGAAACAAGCGTCGATTTCGAGCTGATAGTCGTGGACGACGCCTCCACGGACGGCGCGGCAGAAGTAGCCTCGTCCTTCGGCGACCCCCGCGTAAGGGTCATACGGAACCCCTCCCGCCGCGGCATAGCCGCATGTCACAATATTGTCGTCGAAAATTCCGGCGCGCCGTTCATAGCGCACGTCGATTCGGACGACGTCATATTTCCCGGCGCTCTCCCTAGGATGCTGGAGGCTTTACGGTCCTCCCCCGGCGCGGGCCAGGCCCACTGTAACTTCCAGTGCATCGACGAGCGCGGGGAAAAACTCGACGTCACTCTCTCCTCAGTAAGGCAGCCGGGCATCGATTACAAACGCGAGCTCCTCGTTTGCGGCGGGATAATAAACCACCTCCGCACATATAGAAAAGAGGTATTCGATAGTGTCGGCCTCTTCGACGAAACCCTCGGCTACAGCATAGACACCGAAATGGCGCTCCGCATAATAGACAGGTACGACATAGTCTTCGTGCCCGAGTTTCTATACGGGCGGAGGGTGCACCCGGGCAGCTCCAGCGACACGCTCACGTTAAAAGAGCTCAGGTACTGGCTCCAGCGGTACAGGTTCTCCCGGAGGCTTATCAAAAACCGGAAGCTAAATTATTTGAGCACCGGCGAATACGACTTCGACAGGCTCATGGCTGCGGGCCTCGTACGCGCGCTCATCTCCTGCGCGTCCCGCATCTTCGGCCCGGCGGCGAATAAATAATGCACGGACGGATAGTCCCTGCCGGGCCTCGGCGCTAAACGACATGGCGAAAATTATCACAGTCTACACCGACAGAAAACACTCGCTCGTAAACATGTCCTACATCAGGTGGTACAGGATGTCCGCCGCGCTGGCGGCACTCGGCCACGAAGTGGACATGGCGGTCGGCGGGCCCCGCTGGTGGCAGGTTTTCGGGGGCCTGGCGGCCCCTGACGTCCCCGATGCCGGCGTTCGCAAGGTAGATATCGGAAACGTCGGGTGGGGCGATTACGACGTCGTAAAGGCGAGCTACGACGAGGGATTTGGCCTCCTCGAATTGCACGGCGGCGCGGGGCATCCGTTTATCATAACGAGGCTCGGGACAGTCGTCGGCCCCCGCGACACCGAAGGGATACTCTTTCGCGGACCGGAAAGGGAGCGCATTTACAAGGCCCAGGAAAAGATGAGCGAGAGGTGCAGGTTCATGGCCGTGCTAAACGACGAGGCCCGCGGCCTCTGGCGGGAATGTTTCGGACGGGGTGACAATGTCCTCGTCGTCCCCGGGGCGGCGGACAGCGTAATCCCCTCCCCCGGGAAAGACCCCTTTCCGCAGAAGCATCCCGTAAGATGCATATTCGCCGGGAACCTCTTCTGGCGGAAGTACGCTCCGGACGCCAACGCCGCCGTCGTAAAGAAGCTGAACACCCTCGGCGGGCTCCTCGCTGCGCGCGGCATACGGCTCTTCACAATGGGCACCGGGGATGCGAAAGGGCTCGACCCGGGCTTCGTAACGCACCTTGGCGCGGTTCCCTACGAAGACACATGGAATTATTTCCACCACGCACACGCGGGAATCGAGCTGGTTAAAATGGGACGCTTCATGCACAATAACGAGAGCAGCAAGATATACCACTACCTCAGGGCGGGCCTCCCCGTCGTAAGCGAGGATGGGATACCGAACAACCATGTCGCCACGGAAAGCGGGCTCGGGCTCATTTCCGAAAGCGGCAACCTCCCCGAAATGGCGACGAAGATTGAAGAGGCAATACAGTCGGATTGGGACCGGGGGCGCGGAATCAGGTATATAATCGATAATCACACATGGGAGAGAAGGGCCGAAATTTACGACGGCATAATAAGGGGTATCGCTCCCGCACAGGCTCACGCACAGGAGAAAGCCAATGAGCGGCGCACCCGGTAAACTGAAAATCGCATTCATAGCGGGGGTATTCCCTGCCCTTTCAGAGACATTTATCCTGAACCAGATAACCGGCCTCATCGACCTCGGCCATGAGGTGGACATATTCGCGCTCGAAAGGGGATATTCGGAAAAGCTCCACGGAGACATAACCAAGTACGACCTCCTCTCACGGACGCACTACCCCGAGAGACGGCCCGGCGAGCCGCTCGGCAGCATCAGATCCCTCGTCCTTCACTCTCCAGGCCTCCTCAAAAGGCCGTCCTCGCTCTTCAAAATCTACCGCGCTATAAAAAAAGGCATCCCCGGCTCCGCATTCCTTTTCCACTGCGTTCCATTCTTCAGACAGAATTCCTACGACATCGTGCACTGCCAGTTCGGCCCTAACGGCAACATCGGTGCCGAGCTCAAGGAGCTGGGCGTCATTAACGCAAAGCTCGTCACGACCTTCCACGGCTACGACATAAGGCTCGGTCAAAGCCGCGGCGGCGGCATATACGCCCCCCTCAGGGAGAACGGCGATCTCTTCCTCGCCATATCGAAATACAACCGGAGGCAGCTCGAACACATGGGCTTCGAGTTGTCCAAGATCGTAGACCACCCTGTGGGCATAGACACCGAAAAATTCAAACGTGCCGCATCCCCCGCGTCCCGGCCTGACGGCGAAATAAGGATCGTCACCATTGCCCGGCTCGTCAGGGAAAAGGGACTCGAATACGCAATAAAAGCCGTCGCCATGCTGTCGGCGAGAAACCCGGGGCTCACGATAAAGTACGAGATAATCGGAGAAGGCAAACTCCTCGACAAACTCAAGTCGCTCGCGTCCGAAGAGGGGGTTTCACACGCCGTCACCTTCGCCGGAGGAATGGATCAGGATTACGTCTCCGGCAGGCTCGCCGAATCCGACATATTCCTTCTATCGAGCGTCGAGGAAGCGCTGAGCGTCGCGCTCATGGAGGCGCAGGCGTCGGGGCTCCCGGCCGTGGCTACAAAGGTCGGCGGCGTTTCCGAGGTCGTCGTGGACGGCGAATCCGGCTACCTCGTCCGGCCGGGCGACGCCGAAGCCCTGGCGGCAAAGCTAGACCTTCTGGTCAAAGACCCCGAGCGCCGGAGGATAATGGGCGTGGCCGGGAGGAAAACGGTCGAAGAGAAATACGACATACGCAAGCTCAACGAAAAACTCGTCGAGCTCTACCGCTCGCTCCTCTCCGATAAGGCGCCGTGAAGCCGGTAAAGTCCGCTGTCACGAGGCTCTTTCTCATGCCGGACGTTTTCGTGTATATTTTCTTTGACAAGCAGGATTGGCGTGATATATTTTAGCCCTTCAAAAATTGAGCCGTTAGCTCAGTAGGTAGAGCAACTGCCTTTTAAGCAGTGGGTCACAGGTTCGAATCCTGTACGGCTCACAATCGATTGCACGTCCCCGTCGTCTAGCCTGGCCCAGGACATCGGCCTTTCACGCCGGTAACAGGGGTTCAAATCCCCTCGGGGACGCACAATACACTCCAGAGAGTGTAAAATCCGCGACAGTTAGCTTCGATTCCGAGCACGCGGGGAATCCCCGCTTCCGTCCGTAATCCGTTAAGTGTTTTTGTGATTTCGACCTATGGGAGAAATCTATCCTTCCAATCTGTCATCCTGAACTTGTTTCAGGATCTGATCGTTTGCTCCGTCTTTCGAGTGCACGCGAGAAACCTATCATTCCCTCCTACTTCACGAGCTTCGAAATCGCCTTGAACTCATCCGTCCCGGCCCGTTCGAGAAGCATGAATAAAAACGCCTCGGTCGTGCCCACGGTAGCCCCCGCCTTTCCCATGAGCTCGAGCCCCTTCTGCCAATCTAGGTCGTTCCTCGACACAACCGCATCGGCAGGCACGTACACGCTATACCCCTCGTTCACGAGGTCTATCGCCGTCTGGAGGACGCAAACGTGCGTCTCCGTACCGGCCAGAAGATAAGAGCTCCTGCCCAGATCCTTAACGGCGTCCGCGAACTCCTCGGCCCTCGCGCAGCTGAACACCACCTTTTCTATCGGCGCCGCCTCCTCACCGAGCGAATCCTTCACTTCCTCTATGGTCGCCCCCAGCCCCTTCGGATACTGCTCCGTCACCAGCACCGGAATCTCCAGTATCCTGGCGGCCTCGATAAGCACCCTCGTGTTCCTTACTGCAACGCGCGAGTGAAGGTCCGGCATCGCGGACATAAGCCTCTCCTGCATGTCGATGACTACCAGAACCGTGTCTTCCTTCTTCAAAAAATCCATGAGATATCTCCTTCGGCGGGGTTATTTGTATATTTCCCTATCTTACAACGTAAAAGAAATTTTAGAAAGCTGTCAGGGCGGGCTAACAAAGAAGAACGGCCGCCCTGGTCGGATTCGTTTCAACCGGGCAGCCGTTCTGAAATCGTACGTTTATCTAAGTCGGAATTCGACGGTATCACTCTTCCACAATAAACGGCGCCGGTTGAAGCACGGCGGCGCATGACGTATCCGGCGCTTCCGGATTATCCAGGAAAGAAGCGAACACTTCCTGTGCGCAGGTATTCGACTGGATAACTGCGTGTCCTACCCCGGGAAATGCCAGCACGATTGAATTCGTGAGCGGAATGGCGCCTTTCACGCCCGTGCTCGGCGGCGTAACGGCGTCGAACGTGCCCGATACGACCAATGTCGGGATGTCGCTGCCCGTGGCGGTGCGAAGGGCCTTGGGCGTCTTGGGGATGTCCCAGATCTCGCAGTCGTCGAGCGCAAAAGTGAAGTGCAGGGACGGCGCGAGCACCGAGTCCGGATAGTCCGGGAAGGCCTGCTGCCCGAACGTGAGCACGCTCTCCTCGCTGTCTTCGGCCATATATCCGCTGCAGATCATACCGAAGGTCATGCCGTAGGCGAGTACGCCCGGAGGAGTAAACGCGGGTACGGCGCGTAGCCGGGCAATGTTCTCCGGCTGCCCGTTGTTGAGCTGGTCGATCCATAAGGGCACGTTCGGGAAGCTCTGGGTATTGAAAGTGTTGTCTATTATCCCGTTCACTATAGCCCCGCCGTCGAGCACGACGTCCACCGGATTGCCCGGCGAGACCTCAACGCTCGCGGTGATCGGATTCGCCTCGAGCTCGTTTACGAGACTTGTGAACGTCCCGGCGAGGTCCGGATATGCGGCGGCGCACGCGGGCTGCGCCTCGCATGCGGCAAAAAAGTTGTCGAGGCCCTCTCTGGCGTTAGGCGCCATCAGCGAGGCCATAATGGCGTCGTCCAGCGGCTCCACGGAATCGAGCGTCACAGTGCGTATGCCTTCGGGATGCTGATACATCAGCGTTTGTGCGAGGTAGGTGCCGTACGATACCCCGAACACGTTCCATTCCGCGATGCCGAGCGCCCTCCGGAGGTCGGCGAAATCGGCGGCGTTTTCGACCGTGTCGTAAGCGCTTATATCTATCCCGTTCCCGGCCAGGCGAAGAGAGCAGGCCTCCGACGCTGCGTCGTGTGCGTCCCGATTCTCCTGGGAGTCCACCGGGAAGTTGAGGCTCACTATATAGTATTCATCCAACTCCGGGCACATCAGCTCCGGGTCCGAGAACACCGTCCCGCGCTGGCTCATGAGTATGAGATCGCGTTCCTGGTTCACGCCGGATGCGACGAGTAAATCCATTTCAATCAGCGCGCTGCCGCCGGGGCCGCCCGCAAGGAACACGACCGGATCGGGGAGAGGCGGCTGATTCACAGACGGCACGATGATGACGGCAAGCCGGATGGAGCGCCCGGTCGACTCTGTGTGCTTCTCGGGCACGAACAGAAAGCCGCACCGTGAAATTCCGATATCTTCCGGTGTGGGCAGCCCCTTGTCCGTATACGGGACCACTTCCGAGCAATCCGCATCCTCGAACCTCGGCAAATTCTCGTTATTATTATCGTCGTTGCAACCCGTCGCGCCGGCGAGCAAAAGTACGGCGAAAATCAGTGCGGCTGGCCTTATCCTGAGCTCCATTAATTTACGTAAGCGCATAGTCTTCTCCTCACTTGTTTGTTTACCAGCTAACTGATCACTGCCCGCTTTTCGAATCCGCCGGCGGAGCCGCCAGCGGCGATACCTCATAGATCTGATCTAGCACATTCACCATCAATGTATTGGCCGGCTGCTGTCCGTCGAGCGATACCGAAAGCGTGGTCCATATTATGAGCGTCGCCCGGTTGCCCGGGTCGTAGCTGATTTTCGAGTTGTAGCCCACTGTCTCTCCGCCGTGAAAATAAATCGTGTTCGGGCCCCAGCTCAGCCGGACCATGCCGTAGCCATACTCCTGCCCGTGGGGCTTGTCCGGGTCCTGCGGCTTGAAGCTGCCCGACCATTTGCGCTGATATTCGGCGTCGAGCACCTTTCCTGAAACCAGCGCCTCGATCCACGTCGCCATATCGTTCGCTGTCGAGATCGCGCCGCCGGCCGCCCAGGCGAATGAATGATTAACGCCGGTGAAGTCCGCGGGGTTGAGGGTGCCCGCCCGGGCAGCCGCCACGATATCGGGCGGGTAAGGCTCGTCGTCCGTTAACACGGTCGCGACGCTCCCGTACCCGTAGCCGTGGGCGTAGGGTTCGGGGAGGGTGATGTCGCCGCTTGCAGGCAGGTAGGTCTCCTTCATGCCTAGCGGTCCGAACAGCCGCTCCCGCATGACTTCCGCAAGCGGCTTGGCGGCGGCCTTTTCGATAATGAGGCCGAGCAGCGCGTAGTTGGTGTTGTTGTACTCGTACTCCGCGCCGGGCTGAAAGTCTGGTGGGCGCTTGAACGCTATCGCCAGCAGATCGGCAGGGGTATGGGCCCTGGCCGGGTCCTTGTCCATGCTCTCCGATAATTCGGGGGCGTTGGTGTAATTGTAGAGCCCGCTCCGCATATCCAGGAGGTCGGTGATGGTTATCTTGTCGCCGTTTGGCACGTTGGCAACGTACTTAGACACGGGATCGTCGAGCTTCAGCTTCCCTTCCTCGGCCAGCAAAACGATCAGCGCGGCAGTTATCGTCTTAGTATTCGAGGCTATTCTGAAATGTGTGCCGGCAGTCGGCGTGCTGTCCGTGCCCAGCTCCGTCGTACCGTATGAAACCGTGAAATCGCCCTCCGGCGTCCGCAAAAGAACGAGCGCGCCCGGCACCATGAGCTCCCTGGCGGTCTTGTCCACCATGGCCTGGAGAGCGGCCTTGTCGATCTTTTTGAGAGTCGAGCCATCCGGTGAAGGCGCGGGGGGGGCTGGCACAGCGACTGCCGGGAACCCCGAGATCAGGAGCGCCGCGAGAATCACCTTTAGCTTCATTGCTATGCGTGAGAGCAAGTTTTCCTCCTCGCTGGTTCGTTTTTCTGCACGACAAGGAGGATGCTCTCACCCGTGGGGTTGAAACCGGGAATCGGGTCCTCGTAAGCGATAATATACTATTGGATTTGCAAATACAAATGATTTATATAGCAATAATGATTTATATAAAACAGCATAAACCGGCGGCTCGGCAAAACGATGGCGGGAACCATAAATGGTCCGGATTCACCAGAGCCGACCCTCCCCCGGAACATGGGAGGGGGCTTTGGATTCTTTTATAGTCTGATGGGATTAAGAAACGGGTTCGATGCGGAAGCTATATATTATTTAGCGCCCTTTTTTACGCCTTGTGCTTCGCGAACTCGGCCTGGAACCTCTCGGCGAGCTCCTTTGCCTTAACTTCGTATTCCGCCGGGTCCGGCCACGTCTTTCCGGGGTCGAGAACGCTGTCGTCGACGCCCGGGCACGAAACGGGCACGCTCAGGCCGAAGATCGGCTCCGTCCTGAATTGCACCTTGCCCAGCTCGCCGCTAACGGCCGCCGTAACGAGCGCCCTCGTATCCTTGAGCGGCATGCGTTTTCCGACGCCGTAGGGCCCGCCCGTTATGCCTGTATTGAGGAGCCACACCTCGGCCCCGCTCTCCTCGAGCCTCTCCTTCAGCATCCCCGCGTAAAAGAGCGGCGGGCGAGGCAGAAACGGCGCCCCGAAACAGGAGCTGAACGTAGTCTGAGGCTCGGCCACTCCCTTTTCGGTGCCGGCCACCTTCGCCGTATATCCCAGAGTGAAGAAGAACATCGCCTGCTCGGGGGTAAGCTTCGATATCGGAGGCAGAACGCCGAACGCGTCATAGGTAAGCATGAATATCGTCTTCGGCACCCCACCGGTCCCGGATGGAACGATATTTTTGAGGAAATCTATCTGGTATGCCGTTCTCGTGTTTTCTGTGTATTTGTCGCTGTCGAAATTTATCTTCCTCGTCTCGGGGTCTATCTCGAGGTTCTCGAGCACCGTCCCGAAATGAAGCGACGCATTATAGATCTCGGGCTCCGTTTCCGGGCTCAGCTTTATCGCGTTGGCGTTGCACCCGCCCTCGAAGTTTATCACCCCGCGCTCGTGCCTTCCGTGCTCGTCGTCCCCGATGAGCGCCCTTCCGGGGTCCGCGGAAAGTGTAGTCTTCCCCGTGCCCGAAAGCCCGAAGAATAGAGCAACCTCCCCGTCCTTCCCGACGTTCGCCGAGCAGTGCATGGGGAACACCCCTTCCATCGGCAAAAGGAAATTGAGCACCGTGAATACAGACTTTTTCATCTCGCCGGCATACTGCGTTCCGCCTATTATGGCGACCCTCTTTTCGAAGTTGAGCACGATAAACGTCCCCGTCCTGGTCCCGTCCGTCTCCGGGTCCGCGGTGACGCCCGGGGCGGCAATGACGGTGAACCCGACGTGGCTGTGCGGGAGCTCCTCGGGCTCCGGCCTTATGAAAAGATTGTTCACGAAAACGTTATGCCAGGCGTACTCGTTTATGATCCGCACCGGCATTTTGTAGTCGGGGTCGGCGCACGCGTAAAGATCCCTTACGAATACGTCCCGCCCCTCGAAATAAGAAGTTATCTTATTATAGAGTGAATCGAAGTGCTCGCGGCTTATCGGCTTGTTAACCGCCCCCCAGAGTATGTACTCCTCGCTCGCGGGCTCCTTCACGATGAATCTGTCCTGCGGCGAGCGGCCCGTATGTGCGCCCGTGTATGCTACCAGCGTCCCGCCCTCGGCTATGATCCCTTCCTCACGTCTTACTATCTCTTCATATAGCTCGGGAACGGGAAGGTTGTAGTACACCTTTCCCGGATTTTTTATACCATGAAGCTCGAAAAGCTCTTTTTCGGTTATACGGCCCACAGAACGTCCCTCCGGTAACTTCCGAGATGTGAATGATTAGAAAGAGAGACTCTATCTCAAGCCGCATACGATTTCAAGGGAAAATTGCTATGCATAAGCGCGCGTCCGCCGTCCTTCATCCGCCCGCTCGCTTCCACGGGGACAGGCTCCTTTATTTGACCGGCGGTCAGAAATGTGAGAGATTGTTTCTTGGGGCGCCACCTTGTCACACACATAGGAGTTTCCTGAATCATGGCATTTAAAGTAGGCAACTAGGCTGTTTATCCTGCTCATGGGGTG
>JBFWTW010000097.1:0-10502 GCA_050247635.1 Candidatus Dadabacteria bacterium
TAAGGCGGTAGAAGAGATCTTCGCGAAACCTGCCGGCCGTGACCTCCTCTTCGAGCTTTTTGTTGGTTGCTGCTATAACCCTGACGTCTACGGTTACGGCATCGGTGCTGCCGAGCGGCCTTACCTTCTTGTCTTCTAGAATTCGGAGCAGCTTTACCTGGAGATGGAGCGGCAGGTCACCAATTTCGTCGAGGAATATTGTCCCCGTATGGGCTTCCTCGAAGAGCCCTTTTTTATCCTTCTGGGCGCCGGTGAATGCCCCTTTCTTATACCCGAAGAGCTCGCTCTCCATGAGCGACTCGGGGATGGCACCGCAGTTTACGGGGACGAAGGGCTTGTCGTGGCGGGACCCGCTGTAGTGAACAGCCCGGGCCACGAGCTCTTTGCCCGTACCGCTTTCGCCGGCAATCAGGACGCTTACGTTGAGCTCAGCGACCCTTTTTATAAGCTCGAAAACCTTTACGATAGCGGGGCTCCTGCCGATGATGTTGCCGAAGCCATATTGGGTTTCGAGCTCTTTACGAAGACGGGTGTTCTCGCGCTCGAGCTTTTTCTTGTCCAGCGCCTTTTTTATTACGAGCTTAATCTCGTCGATTTTGAAAGGCTTGGTGATGTAATCGTACGCGCCGAGCTTCATCGCCTCTATGGCGGTTTCATGGGAAGCGTAGGCTGTGACCATGATGACGGTGGTGTCGGGGCTCTTCTCGCTGACTTTTTTCAAGACCTCGATGCCGTTCAGTACAGGCATCTGGATGTCCACTATGGCGAGATCGAAGAGGCTCTGCTCTATTTTATCTATCGCCTCCGGACCGTCGGCAGCCGTATCGACGCTGTAGCCGTCTTTTTGCAGCATGATTTCGAGGAACTCGCGCATTCCCGGCTCGTCGTCTACGACCAGAATGCGGCTTTCATTCTCCGACATCTAAAACCTCCGGGCCAGGATCAATGGATAACATCTGAAGGCACCTCTTCGAATCGGGGCAAAGTAATAACGAAAGTAGCCCCTTTCCCCTGGGAGCTTACTACGTTTATCTTTCCATTATAACCTTCTATAACCTTTTGTACAATCGCAAGACCGAGCCCTGTGCCGACTTCCTTGGTGGTGAAAAACGGATCGAATATTCTGGATATCAGGCGCTCGTCTATGCCCCTTCCTTCGTCCGTAATTTCGATCACGACGCTCTGCCCTTCGATGACCGATTTAATGACTATCGCGCCGCCCACGGGCATGGCGTCGACGGAGTTCGACAGGAGATTCCAGAGAGCCTGCTTGAGCTTGTAGGAGTCGGCCTGGACGTAGATGCCGGGCTGGACTTTGTTTACTATTTCGATGTTGCTTCGTCTTATGGTTTTGACGAAAGACTCCACCGTATCGGCTACTATGAGGCCGAGGTCGACGGAGGTCGTGAGTTTTTGTATGGGCATCGTGAGTATGAGGAAGTCCTCGACGAGGAGGTTCAACCTTTCGACCTCCTGTGTGGCCATCCTCGACAGGCGGAGATTTTCCTCCGTCGGTTTTACGTCGGCGCTCAGTATTTCGACCGCGCCGCTGATGGCCGAGAGGGGATTCCGGAGCTCGTGGGCGAGGCCCGCGGCAAGCTGGCCGAGGAGTGCCATTTTCTCGGACGTTCTGAGCCTGTCTTCGAGCTCTTTTACTTCGGTGAGGTCCTGAAAAATTATGATGTAGCCCTGTGTCGTACCCTCGGGATCTTTTAGGTCCGACGACGAGAACCCGAGGGTGAGCTTTCCGCCGTTTGGAGTCGTGTAAAGCATCTGCTCCCTTTTCCTCGCGATGAGGTCTTCGAAGTAGAGGCCGGACATGTAATCGCCGAGGTGCTTTCCGAAAAGTTCGCTCTCGCTGCCGAGGCCGAGTATCTCGAGCCCGGTTTTGTTGACCGAAATGATCCTGCCCTGAAGGTCGAGCGTGATGACGCCGCTCGTCAGGCTCTGGAGTATGTATTCGTGAAGGTTACGGAGCATCTCGAGGCTGCGCTCGCTCTCGCCGAGCTCCTTACCGGCGGCGCTGAACCGCTCGGACAGATAGCCGGCAAGTATGGCTATAAGGAGAAAGCCCGTGAGGTGAAAGTAGGTCGAGACAAGACCGACCTCTCCCCACATGGAGATGGAATCCCAGAGCGTTTGCCCGGCCTCAAGAGGCATCTCGAGCCGCATTCGTGTAAAGACTATGAGGACGTAAATGATCCCCGACGTAAGCGCCGTGATATAGCTCGCCGTCTTGTTAAGGATTATGCTCGAATAAATAATTATGAGGACGTAAAGGAATATAAAGGGGCTCGTCCTCCCGCCCGTCATATAAACAACGACGGACGCAAGGGCCATATCGAACACTATCTGGGCTATCTTGAAAACAGACTGGTACCTGGAAACAAGGGGCATCAGGAGCAGATACACGAGGCTCAGGAAGTATACGGCCGCCACCACGACAGCGAGGCAGAACGCCTCTGTCCTCGCCCCCTTGCCGTAGTAAATCGCGGCCCCGGAACCGAGGAGTATCGTGGTCACGATGACCCTCAATACCACTGCGCTTTTAAGCCCGGCTTCCGGGCTCCCAAGAACTCTCATCTTTACCCTGACACCTGCCCTCCGGTCCGCAAAAAATGAAAAAGCGGCACTCGGTTGCTGTCAATCGCCCGCACGGAAATCGGAGCGCTCATCCCGCCATCGCCGATATAAGCTTGAACATCGGCAGGTACATGGAAACGACTATGACGCCGACCGTGGCGCCGAGGAAAGTTATCATGAGGGGCTCGAGCGCCGAAAGCAGGGACGCGACGGCGATATCAACCTCCTCCTCGTAGAAATCGGCGATTTTGTTAAGCATGTCTTCGAGGGCGCCCGTCTGCTCACCCACCGAAATCATCTGTACCACCATGGGCGGGAAAAGCTTTGGCCTCGCCAGGAGCGGCTCGGCAAGGGTCTGCCCCTCGCTGACGGCCTTTCTGGCGTCCATTATGGCCTCTTCGGTGATGATGTTTCCCGAAGCCTTGGCGGTTATCTCGAGGCCGTCGAGTATCGCGATACCGCCGGCTGTGAGCGTGGCGAGCGTGCGGCAGAACCGGGAAATTACGGTTTTAAGCAAGAGTGGCCCCACGAGCCAGATCTTTAGGAGAAAAGCGTCGAATATCCTCCGCACCTTGTAGGATTTGCTGTACAGAAATCCTGTGAGGAAAAATACGGCCGCGATCGCAATCAGTATGTAGAGTATGTTGTGCCGTATGAAAAAGCTGAGATCGACGACCGCCTGCGTCAGGGCAGGGAGAGATGTTCCCATATCCTTGAACATTTCGGCGAAGACAGGGACAACGAATATTATGACGATGGCCAGAACGAGGATGGCTACGCTGATTACGATGGAGGGGTAGATCATCGCCCCTTTTATCTTGCGCTTTATGGAATCCATCTTTTCGAGATAGGTGGCGAGCCTCTGAAGAATGACGTCCAGAACGCCGCCCGTCTCACCAGCCCTTATGAGCTGTGTGTAGAGATTGCTGAAGACCTTGGGATGTTTGGCGAGCGCCTCGGCAAACGTGGAACCGCCCTCGACGTCTTCCTTTACCCTAGTGATTATTTCCTTGAATTTTTTGTTCGGGTTCTGAGAGGCGATGATGTCGAGACCGCGGACCAGCGGAAGACCGGCGTCTATCATCGTCGAGAGCTGGCGCGTGAAAACAACGAGGTCTCTTGTCGAGATGCCGCCCAGGGCGAGCGATATATTGAATAGTTTCCCTTTTTCCTTTATGCGGTTCGGTATAGGCTGGATCTGCATCTGGCGGAGACGGGCCAGAACCGCGGACTTGCTGGGGGCTTCCATTTCGCCCTTCTTGAGGACGCCTGCAACCCTTCCCTGCCAGACGAATACGGGCATCAGCGCCCCCTCCCCTGAAGCTCAGGGAAATCAGGGAATAAATCGATGACGCGGAAATGAAGCATTGTATTCCTCACCTCGCGGCCCTCTCCTTTCCCCCTTCGGAGCGGTCGGAAATCATGCGTTTAATCTCGTCCGGCTCCTGGGACTTGGAAATGGCGTCTTCGAGGGTTATGAGCCTTCTCATGTAGAGGTCCGTCAGCGACTGGTTAAGTGTCTGCATTTTCCATTTTTCCTGGCCGATCTGCTGCTGTGAGTAGATCTGGTGAACCTTGTCCTCGCGGATGAGGTTACGTATGGCCGGGTTGGGGACGAGCACTTCGACCGCGAGCACCCTGCCGCCGCCTATCTTCGGAATGAGGGTCTGGCAGAGTATTCCTTCGAGGACGAAGGAGAGCTGCGCCCTTACCTGGGACTGCTCGTGGGGCGGGAATACGTCGATGACTCGGTTGATCGTCTGGACCGCCGTGTTCGTGTGAAGCGTAGCCAGAGTGAGGTGCCCCGTTTCTGACAGCGTTAGCGCTATTTTTATCGTTTCGAGGTCGCGGAGCTCGCCGATGAGAACGACGTCCGGGTCTTCACGGAGGACGCTCTTGAGCGCGTTGGCGAAGCTCTTGGTGTCGCTCCCGACTTCGCGCTGGTTTACTATGCAGTTCTTGTGCTCGAATACGTATTCTATCGGGTCTTCGATGGTGACGATGTGTTCGTGACGCTCTTTATTGACCTGATCGACTACGCTGGCGAGCGTGGTCGTTTTACCCGAGCCCGTGGGCCCCGTTACGAGAATAAGGCCACGCGGCTTTCTCGCAAGGTCGGCGAGTACCGGCGGCAGGCCCAGGTCCTGATAGCTCTTGAGCACGAACGGGAGGAGCCTGAACGCCCCGGCGACGGCACCCCTTTGCGTGAATATGTTGCCGCGGAAACGCCCGAGGTTTTCGAGGCCGAAGGAGAAGTCGAGCTCCCAGTTTTCCTCGAACCTGTGCTTCTGCATGTCGGTGAGGACGTTGTAGCATATGTCCTTCGTTTCCGTCGGCGTGAGCGGCGGGAGCTTTACAGGCACGAGCTTGCCGTCGATCCTCAGCATCGGCGGGACGCCCGCCGTGATGTGAAGGTCGGAGGCTCCGTTCTCGACAACCAGTTTTAAGAGTTTATCTATTGCGAGTCCCATTTATGAGTTCTCCGCTCAATCGTCGGCGGCCGTGTTCCTTACGACCTCTTCGATCGAGGTTACGCCATGCTTTAACTTTTCGAGCGCGCTTTGCCTGAGGGTCATCATCCCCTGCCTGATGGCTTCGCGCTTTATTTCGAGCGCCGAGGCGCCGCTAAGTATGAATTCTTTTAGCTCTTCGTTTATCTCCATAACTTCGAACACCGCGAGACGGCCTTTGTATCCTGTACCCGAACATGTTTTGCACCCCTCTCCGGTCCCTTTGTACACGACGAAATCGGAGACGTCCTTGGGCGAGACGCCGAGGTCTATAAGCGCCTGCGGCGGTACGTCGACCTGCTGTTTGCAGGAGGGACACACAACCCTGACGAGCCTCTGAGCGACGATGGAGTTGAGCGACGCCGTTACGAGGAACGGCTCGACGCCCATGTTGAGGAGCCTCGTTATTGTGGACGGCGCGTCGTTCGTATGGAGGGTCGAGAGGACGAGGTGCCCGGTTAGCGCCGATTTTATCGCTATCTCTGCGGTTTCGTAGTCCCTGATTTCACCGACAAGTATGATGTCGGGGTCCTGCCTTAAAAATGACCGCAGGCAGGAGGCGAATGTGAGACCGATCTCTTCGTGCACCTGGACCTGGTTTACGCCTGGAAGGCTGTATTCGACCGGGTCTTCGGCCGTTGAGATATTAACGTCGATACGGTTAAGGTCCATGAGCGAGGAATAGAGCGTGGTCGTTTTACCGCTGCCCGTAGGACCGGTGATGAGCACCATGCCGTAGGGCTGGTATATGGATTTCTTGAATACTTCGAGCTGCTGGTCGTAAAACCCGAGCTTGGTAAGGTCGAGCTTAAGGGATTCCTTGTCAAGAATCCTCATTACCACCTTTTCGCCGAAAAGCGTCGGGACCACGGAAACCCTGTATTCCATAGTCCTGCCGTGTCCGAGCTTCACTTTGATACGGCCGTCCTGGGGCAGCCTTCTCTCGGCGATGTCGAGATTGGACATGACCTTTATCCTGGATGTGACGGCGTTCTTGAGCTTTAGCGGCGGGCGCATGATGTCGTAGAGGACGCCGTCGATTCTGTACCTTACGCGAAGGTCCTTTTCGTAGGGCTCGATGTGTATGTCGCTCGCGCCCTTCCGGATGGAATCCATGAGAAGGTGATTTACGAGCTTTATGACTGGGGCTTCTTCGGACGCCTTTTCGAGGTCGTTTATGTCGATGTTTTCCTCGCCCGTTAACTCGAGGAGGACATCGTCGAGGTCGCCCAGGAGCCTGTCGACGGCCGCCGTGCTTTCGCGCGCCTTCTGTGCGTCTTCCCATTCCTGCTGGGAACCGTAGAACCTTTCTATTGCGTTACGGATGGACCTCTCGGATGTTACTACGACTTCGATGTTGTTTCCGGTGGCGAATTTGAGGTCGTCTACGGCGAAGATGTTCGACGGATCGGACATCGCGACGACGAGCGTCGAGCCGGACTTGCTTATCGGAATGAGCCTGTGCTTTATCGCAGTTTCCCTGGATACCGACTTTAAAATATCGAGGGATATTTCAAACTGGTCGAGGTTAATGGCGGGAACGCCGTATTGCTTGCTGAGGTAGGCTACGAGCTGGTGCTCGTCTATGTAGCCGAGATTGAGGAGTGTTTCGCCCAGCCTCTTGCCCGTTTCTCTCTGTTCCTGTATGGCGGTTTTCAGCTGATCGAGGTTTATTACGTCTTCCTTGATCAGTATGTCGCCCATCTGTGCGCTTACTCGTTGTTCCTTCATCGGCTTATCGTTAATCCTTTGCCCTCTTATTTTAGGCCCCCTGCGCCGGAACCTCCATACCTTTACGCCGTGATTCCAGCATCAGGCGAATGGGTCAGCCGGATCGCAAAACCTCAAGGAGCGAGAACGGGATTAGGGAGCCTTAAAGAGATTCCGGGCTCGGGCGTAAAGCCGCATGACAGATTCTGCCGGAAATGGTGCGGACGAGACACGACACCTCATATATCCATTTATAATCTGTCCCCTTGATTTCACCCATCCTATGACATTGTATACTGTTATTATATTTTAATGTCAATCCATACCGACTGCGCAATATATTATGATATTTTAGCAAATTATATGCCAAAGTTCCCCATTCTGCTTTAACTAATCTAAGTTTCTATAATAACAATAGATTATAGCGCCGGAGCCCGGGGACCCCTTTGTAACCCGTTTTAAAAATGACAAATATTGCAGTAAATAGTACTGAAATTGTCACAGGTGCAGTGTTTCGTACAGTGGATATGGCGCTAATAGAAAGGGGGGCGGAGGCAAAATTCGAACGCGGTATTTTCGCCCCGGTCGGGAGCGATAATAACCTGTGATGAGATCAATACGGGTCAGGTAGAATAAACGCCATGTCGGAAGCGAAAATTGTTATAGCCGGCGGCGGGCTCGCCGGCGTGGAGGCAGCGAACCAGGCCGCGAAGGCCGGTATCGGCGTAAGGCTCTACGAGATGAGGCCCGGCTCGATGTCACCCGCCCACAGCACGGGAGACCTCGGTGAGCTCGTTTGCAGTAATTCCCTGAAATCGGATTCACTCGAAAACGCGAGCGGCATATTAAAAGAGGAGATGAGAAAGCTGGGATCGCTCGTCGTAGAGGCGGCCGACAGGACTCGCGTCCCCGCAGGGAAAGCGCTTGCCGTGGACCGGGTGAAGTTCGCCGAGTATATAACGGAGAGGATAGAGTCAAACCCGCTCATCGAGCTCGTGAGGGAGGAGTTCACCGACATCCCCGAAGAGCTTACGCGACCGCATATAATCGCGACGGGGCCGCTGACGTCGGAAGCCCTTTCGGAAAGAATAAAGAAGATGTCCGAAGGACCGGACCTTTATTTTTACGATGCGATATCGCCCATCGTCGACGCGGAGTCGATAGATCACTCGAAGGTCTTCAGGGCGTCTCGTTACGAGAACGGGGAGACTGAAGAGGGAGATTATCTCAATTGCCCACTCGACAGCGAGGAATATTACAGGCTCATCGATGAGTTAACCAACGCAGAGAAGATAGAGACGCGGGACTTCGAGAAGGGGATCTATTTCGAGAGCTGTTTGCCTGTGGAGGTTATAGTCGAGAGGGGGAAGGATACCCTGAGATTCGGACCCGCGAAGCCCGTCGGGCTCAAGGACCCCCGGACGGGGAAGACGCCGTTTGCGGTGATCCAGCTCCGCGCGGAGAATGCCGAGGGGACGATGTTCAACATCGTAGGCTTTCAGACGAAGCTGAGGTACCCGGAGCAGAGACGCATATTCAGGATGATCCCCGGGCTCGAGAACGCGGAGTTCATGAGATACGGGAGCGTCCACAGAAACACGTATATCAATTCGCCCTCGCTTTTGAGGCCGACGCTTCAGACGAAGGGGGACGACATGCTTTTCTTCGCGGGGCAGATCGTCGGCGTCGAGGGCTATGCCGAATCGGCGGCGATGGGGATAATTGCCGGGATGAACGCCGCAAGGATTGCAATGGGGAAAGAACCCGTCGTTCCCCCGAGGGAGACGGCGATAGGGTCGCTCCTCGGCTACATAACAGACGCCGGCATCAAGAAATTCCAGCCTATGAACATCAATTTCGGGCTCTTTCCGGCCCTTTCGGGGAAGGTGCGGAAAGCCGAGAGGAAGGGGGCCGTGGCGGAGAGGGCGCTTACGGTGATGGGCGATTTCGCCAGCGCGGAGGAGGGTGAATTAAGTCAGTCACAAGCGAGGCTTATGGGCGAAAGCTAAGGCTCGAAAAATGCGGCCTAGAGGGCTTTCAAACCTTCAGGGAATTCATAAACTTTACTTGACATTTATAATAAAGTGGTCTAATTTTTACATTATGCTTCAGAACAGGGCAGAAGTCAGTCTTCCGGATAAAATATACTTCCGTATAGGCGAAGTAAGCGATTTCACTGGCATCAAACCGTACGTTTTAAGGTACTGGGAGAGCGAGTTCGAGGAAATTGCGCCTATAAGGAGAAAGTCCCAGAGGCTATACGACAGGGAAGCGATTCACACGATCATAAAGATCAAGAACATGCTTTACGATCAGAACTTCACCATAGCCGGGGCGAAGAAGAAGCTCAAGGAAGAGGCCAGCCAGAAACGGGTCAGCACGAAGGTCAACGTTCTGCTGCACGAGATCCTAGGCGAGCTCAAGTCCATAAAGCAGAATCTTGGATGAAGGTTCGTTTCCCCCTTTATAATTCAGGGTATCCAGTTTAATCAGGCGGGGTGTAGCGCAGCTTGGTAGCGCATCGGCATGGGGTGCCGAGGGTCGCCGGTTCGATTCCGGCCACCCCGACCACGATACTTTTTCATTGAAAGTTAAAGCGTTTACGCACAAGGCACTTGCCCCGTGGGGGTAATTGTGTATTTTCTATTGTTCCAGACAGGCCGAGCCTTAGCAGGAAACAGCCATGCCGCCCACGATACTTATATCTAACGACGACGGAATAAATTCGGAAGGCCTTCACAAGCTCCACGAGACGCTGAAGGACCTGGGCGAGGTGTTCGTGGTCGCCCCCGACAGGGACCAGAGCGCCGTCAGCCATTCGCTAAGCCTTTACCGCCCGCTCAGGATAGAACAAATATCGGATAACGTTTATACTGTGGACGGTACGCCGACCGACTGCGTCAATATAGCAGTAAACGGAATACTCAAAGACAAGAAGATCGATATCGTCGTCTCGGGGATAAACAAGGGTGAGAACCTCGGGGACGACATAACATATTCGGGGACCGTGAGTGCGGCGATGGAGGGGGCGCTTTTAGGTGTGCCGTCGATGGCCGTTTCGCTCGCGACAAAGGTGGACTTTAATTTCGAGGCCGCGGCTTATTATTCGAAGCTCATAGCGGAGTATGTCCTCCATTCGAATCTCCCGCCGGCGACAATACTGAACGTGAATGTGCCGCACATGCCCAGGGGCGACATAAGGGGTGTTTTGGTGACGAGACAGGGAAAGCGCGTCTACGGCGAGCCGATAGTCGAGAAGGTGGACCCGCGCGGCAAGAAGTATTACTGGATAGGCGGGTACGAGCTCGGGTCGGTGGACATAGAGAATTCGGACATAACGGCCGTTAAGAGCGGGTACGTGTCGGTCACGCCCATAAGCCTCGACCTTACGGATTACGGATTTTTGGATAAATTGAGGGGAGACCTGCCCGAAAGGCCCTGAGCATGATAAGAAGGATATACGACTGGGTTCTGGGGTGGTCGAACACGAAGTATGGGGTGCCGGCGCTGTCCGTCGTCTCGTTCGTCGAGTCTTCGATATTTCCGGTTCCCCCCGACCCGCTGCTCATGGCACTTTGCATGGGCAAGCCGGAAAAGTCTTTCAGGTACGCCGCCATATGCTCGGCGATGTCCGTTCTGGGAGGGATATTCGGTTACCTCATCGGATGGGCGATTTGGGAGCTCGTAGACGATTTTTTC
>JBFWTW010000098.1:0-10492 GCA_050247635.1 Candidatus Dadabacteria bacterium
AGCCCCTTGGTGACCTGCCAGCCGTTAGCCGTGCTGCCGAGGCTGGCGTGGCCGGCCTCTATCTTCTTCAGGGCTGTCTGCGGAAGGTCCTTGAGCGCCTCCTGCACAGCCGGGTCGAGAGCGCTCATGTCGAACGGCTTGCATGGCTCGATACCAATCTTGGCCATCTCCGCCAGTATAGGCGCATCCTCCTTTGCGGGCGGGGCTGTCTTGCACATAAGATCCGTCATCATATCGAAATAACCCTTCGTACCCATGTCGAGGATTACAGTTTGCGGTTTGTCCGTCATGGAGAAGCCCGGATTGGAGTTCACAGGCGGCGGCGTGTACGTATACGGCTTGCCGTAGGCAGAGAGAGGCACGATTTTATATTGCGCCTGGAGCGCGTTGACTGTTTCATAGTCGGCGTCCGTACCATCGGCATAAGTACGGCCGAGGATCACGACATAGCGCGTCGGCGATTCGATCTGTTTCATGCCCTCGGGCACTTCGCCTTCCCACCCGGGGCCGGTCAGGAGATATGTCCCGGCTCCCTCACCGGCGGTGCGGCTCCCCTCCGACGTGATCACAGGCATCCACAAGCTATACATAGGGAACAGGTAATAGCGCTTGCCCATATCCGGATGTGAAAAGACCTGGGGCTCCTGACCCAGATCGATCCAGGCGAGAGAGTAAAGCGTATCGGCGTTCGGGGCCGAGACGCCTCGGTAATCGGCCGGCGGATAGCGCTTGACGTTCACAAACTGTCCCATGGGAGCCCGGAGCTCCTCGACCTTGTCCACGTTGGTCATCTGAACCCGCGTGACTTCGGTCGTAATCAGTGAATAGCCGTAAATGTAAGCATCCGTCGCTATTGACAATACTTCTTCCTTGCCGGGCTTTTCGGCCTTCGCGATATCCAGCGCGGTGAAAGTCACGATCATAAACAACGCTGCTATAATGGCAGTTACAGATTTATTCATGTCATACCTCCTTTTGTTTTCTGAAATACGATTACGCGCAACTCATCGACGAGAATTTTTAAGCTCTTCAGTAAGTGTTCAAATCGCTGTCGAGCCAGTACTTCGACGCGCTGAAATTCGCCCGGAGCGCGATCCCGGATTCCGTGATCTGGTAGACCAGGACAGCCGAATCCAGCGGAACCTCTCCCGACGCCGACGCGCCGCTGTCCTGGTACTTTGCCGCCGCCTGTCCCTGGGCTCCGAAATTCCAGCCTTCGGTTACGAAATTACTGTAAACGCTTTCATCGTTGAAAACTATCACCTCGCGGAAGTTCATAAGCGCGACGCCGAGCCCGGCGCTCGCCTCGCCCATTCTCATATAGGTTTTGAATCCGTCCGAGTTGTCGGTGACTACCCCGTACCCGTTCCCCGTGCCGAAATACAGCAGCTGCGTATTTATGTCGCTGAATACCGCGTAGCCAACCGACCTTTCGACCAGCTGCCTGGCCTCGGGATTATTCGCGTAAAGCTCCGCCAGTGTTTCATTCGCCATGTTGAGAACGTATTCTCTTTTCTGCTCCGGGGTATCTCCCTCCGGCCGTGCGCAGCCCGCAAATAAAAATAAACATGCAAGTAATGTGAGAAGTACTGATCTGCTTTTCATAAAGCCTCCGTTTTATCACTGACTCGGGTTAGAGACAATCTTGTATATAACGCTCCCGCCGCTGTAGTATGGCTGATAATACGCCCCGCCAAAGGAATAATAGGTGACGCCGTTCACCGTTTCCGAGACGGCGCCGTTCGGAAGCGTGTTGACAGTCGCGCCGACAGGAGCACTCACGACCTGATATCCCTGACTCACCTGCGAGTAATAAGCACCCCCGCAGTTGTAATAAGCCGTTTCGCCGGAATATATTGCAGTGCAGCTCGATGGGAGTGTAGTTATAACCGCACCCATGGGTGGAGGAACCACGACGTACTGCGAGCCTTGGGGCATGTAATACACGCCGCTCGAATAATAAAAGGGATTTCCCTGTACGTAAACGGTAGTCGAGCTTGGTGGCACGCTCGCAATCGCCGCGCCGACGGCTACGCCCGCCGCGGCCCCGAGAGCGAGACCCGAATAATATCCCGACCAGCCGTGGTAATAATCACCGCCGTACCAGTAATTGTTCCAGTGGTCGTTATAGTGGTCGTTATAATAGTTGTTATTGTAGGTATTGTTCCAGGTATCCTGCCTGTTCTGCTGGTTTTGCCCGCTCCAGCCTTGCCTGTTTTCCTGGTTCTGACTGCTCCAGTCCTGTCTATTCTGCTGGTTTTGACTGCTCCAATTCTGCCTCTGCTGCTGGTTCTCACCCGTCGTGCTCTGTATGCTGCTCTGTCTCTGCTGCTGACGCTGGCTCATCGAGTCATTCATGTCCTGCTGCCGCGAGCCGCTGAAATCGCCCGATTGAAAGCTTTGCCTGTTGGCCGAGAAATTACCGGCCCTGTCGGTGTTTTCCATGCTCCCGTTCCAGTTGCCCGCGCCGCCGAAGCTGTGGTCGGATGCGTTGATACTCCCGAATCCCCTGCTTCCGGAGAAGCCCTCGCCGAAGCTGCGTCCCGAGAACCCTCCGCCCCCGAATCCCCCGTCGCCTCCTCGAAAGCCCCCGCCGCCAAACCCTCCACCCCCTCGAAAACCTCCACCGCCGAACCTCGCGAGCGCAGGGTCCGCAAACAGTATCGAAGAGGTACATGCCAACAGCAGAACAATCAAAAAAGTAAGGGTTGTTTTAAGATGATTCCTGTATGAGGATCGTTCCGACATCAGCGTTCTCCTTTCATACTGACGTTTTTCAAAACCACCATATCTATCTCTTTGGCGCCGGCAGGAATTTTGGGCTCAAAAAACGAATCGGATAACGATTTATTAAATTTCCAATCCGAGAACACGGCTACATACTGCGGAGAATCGGGGACCGTTTTATACGTAATTACAACCTTTCTGACCAGCGGCTTATCCCCTGCCTCTATCCAGATCTGCCAGTCTATATACTTCTCGACGAAAGCCAGATGGTAACATTCCGTTCCGTTCACGTCGCCCGGGCCGACATAAAAACCGGATAGTACATTTTCCATGAGTGTTTTGTACGGGTCGCTGTACAGGAAATCGCTGAGAGCCGGGGTATAGCCGTAGTTGTTGATAATTTCCTGAAGTGTGCCGTCTATAGTCGGCTCGGCCTTAGCGGTCGAGTATAAATTTTTGATTAAATCCAGTAAGGTAAAGCTCTTCCCGTCGTACCAGAACTCCCTGGATTCGACGTCGCTCTGGTATTTGGTAAACACCTTGTCAGGTCTTTTTACATCCATATCCTGGGCGGCTGCAAATTGTATCTTTTGCCCCGATGGAAGAATATCGTCGTATAAAATCTCGGCATGGAAGCTGAACTCCTTGGAGTTCTTGATCAGGTCTCCCATTTTTTGAACGAGCTCAGTGACCTTGGGATCGATTACAGGAGAGGAAGGCGAGCCCGGCACCCCTGTAGGATCCTGCGAAAAGGTTGTCGCAGTGGGTAGAAGAAATGCCAGGATATAATAGAAAACCGCTGCTTTTTTAAGATTCAAGATAGCCCCCATACTGTCTTATATTTAAATTATCACTATGCTGTGCTCGCAATACAGCATTATCTCAATTTAGAACAACGTCCCCTTAATCAGTGACGGAATCACGGGCTTTATTACCAGCTGAATATTCCACCTCTGCCCAAAATCGTCCGGGTGCCACGGCATCCACTGGCCCTGGACCGAGAAGCTCACCGGCAACTTCCCGAGCTTCACTGTCTTGCCGACGCTCAGGCCCACCGGAAACGTCACCTTGTTCCCGTCATCGGCCTTCCAGTCTATAAGAATGTTGGGAGCCGTTCCGATATTCCAGGCATTGGGGAGAAAACGATACAAGGCATATTGTATATTCGCCTGGCTCGTATCGGGGCGATCGTCGTCACCCGCTACCGACCACCACTGCTGGGGGAATATCAATGCCAGCCAATCCTTGTTAAACCAGCCTACAACCGCTGCAGGCCCCAGTTGAAGCTTTCCCTGGCCCAGGCCCTTATTCGTCGCCGTCGGGAATATCGTTGTCGGACCAACTCCGAGTATCCAGTTATCCGAGGCGGGCGAAATGAACGGCACGAGGGCCATATCGCCGAACCCTCCTTTGTTCTCGAACCCCTGTCCGTCGAAGACGGGAGAGTTGAAAATGAACGGCAGGACAGGCCGGATAATAAGATTCACGTCCTTGGTGAGATGAAGGGGCAGCACAGGCTGGAAGTTCAGCAGGCTCTGCACGCGCGTCTTGTCTGACGGGGAACCTTTCAGGAAAAAATTATTGAACTGGAACGTCAGGCTCCACACACTCGAGACCGGGTTCTGGAGTTGCCTGTTAAGCTCTGCAAGACTCTCTTGACCCGCATTTTCCGAATCATTCACTGCTGTTGAATCTACCCGGGTATCTTGAGACTCCTCAGCCCGTATTGATAATGCAGGGAAAAAGGTTATAAACGCGAGAGTCATATAAAGAATAAACTTTTTTTTCATAATACCCGGACTCCGTAATGATTTATTGTTTCCAAGGGAACACCGCAATATCTCTTAATGTTATTTCAATCAGGTCAGGTATTACCACCTCAAGCATCGGTGATACCCCAGGAAGATTTATCTCTCTCCTTATTGCCGGACACCCACGAATTCGATTATACTTTCGTGATAACTTACCGTCTATCCGAATATTGCAATTCACAAAATGCAAACAATGGGGATGCGCCGGTGCTAAGTGCGGGTTGCCTGAACAGAATCGAGACCACCGAGCTTGAAGAATTGGCGCAGTTCATAAAGCATGCCGACACCGAGCTTATTCAGGTTCGCCCTACACAATCACCTTCGAGCCTGATAAGCCTTTCCCTCGACAACATCAACGTCCAGATCGGGAGCTACGGATCGGGTTGTATATCAAACGCTACCAGCGACAGGGAAAGGTATGGGCTCCTATACAAAATCGACAGGGAAAATCCGACGAAATGTAACGGACACCAGATGGATAACAGTAAATTCCTCGTATACGGGAACAACACGGAACACTTCGCATTTAACGACGGGCCCTGCATGTGGTCTTATATAACCATAAGCCCTTCTTACTTTGAAGAATGTATCCTCGACCCGATCGAAGGGAAGCTGAAAACGAGTACCGGCGCATCGTCCTGCCTTTCCTGCGGGGACTTGCTCTCTATAGATGGTTTTCGCGCTACGGTCAGGGAGATCGCGAGGCTCGCGGAAGGAAATGCCTCGTTATTCGAGAACAGCGATATTAGAAAAGGTATAGAGCATTCGCTCCTGGAAACCCAGCTTGCCGTTCTCAATCGAACGCTCTATGTACCCGCTGCCCGTAACGGAAGAGGCTCGAAATCTCACGAGTTTATTATCAAGCGCTCCATAGATTTCCTCAAAGCGAATTCCTATAGGCCCCTGCACCTGCTCGACCTCTGCTCCGCGCTCGGCGTAAAGATGCGCACACTATACTATGCCTTTCAGGAATTCTATGGCATAAGCCCGATCAAATATCTCCGTCTGGTGAGATATGCAAGGGTCCGGAGAGACCTGCTGACTGCGGACCATAAAACGACCGTGACCGACATTGCCTCAAGATGGCACTTCTGGCATTTCGGAAGGTTCTCGGTCGAATACAAGAGCCTCTACGGCGAGTCGCCTTCCACAACCCTGGGCAAAGCCCGCCCCTGATTACAGGCCAGTCCGTTCGAATATAGACTATGTAAAGACGGGAGGATTCCCTTTTCCTAATCCTCGTCGGCAGGGGGGACGGCGGCTTCGAGCTTAATTGTGACGCCAGATATGCCGACGTTAAGATCAACCCCTTCCATCGTCGAATGCAGCTTCAAGAGTACGCCGTTCTCATTTTTCAGCACTACTCCGCCAGCTCCGCCGCCGAGCGCGATGCCGTAATCCCCCGCAACGTAAGTACCCGGGAACTGGCCGAGGTTAAAGAGGTTATAGACTTCTCCGGCGGCGGATATCTTCGCGACGCCAACGCCGCCGACCTTGATACCGCTCGTCTTGAAAATATACTCGGCGCCCTGATAGTTAAGAATCCCGCTCCCCTCGCTCCCGCCGATTATCAGCCCGAACTGAGTCTCGTCTATCGATATCGTGCCGGAAGGCACTTCGTCGGCAAGCGCCGAACCGGCATAAGCCAGGAATATGGCAGCCGCAAATATCAAGGTCTTTGGAATCCTCATTTAATACCTCCTGGGTATATTTGGACCGTCCCGGACGAGCCCGAAGTTATTACAATAAACGGTCTCGAAGCATTTATCCATCCGAATGTTGCAAATACAGTCCAACTTCGGCGAGAGAACTAATTCACCGTCTGTATGGGAGGCGGCTTAAGTCGGCAGCCCGGAATATTTTAAAGCGCTCACGGAACCCGGCTCCACTCTATAGTCTTCGAGAGGAGGCCCGCCTTGGCCTTCATTGTAAACATGCTCGTATCACTCATTTTGATTTCGACGTCGTAGTCCTTTTTCCTTTCTATGGAATAGACCTGCCCTTTCCATACCCCCTTCGCGCCGTTGTATACGAGGTTCTTGAATATCATGGTTGAAACGCCATCGGGATGAGAAGGAGATTCCACTACCGCGCCTTCGTAATAGGCGCCCTTGTTCTCGATCTGCACCACGGCGTCTTCATCCGGCTCTTTCCACTTTCCTACTATGCTGTCGGCGGTTATGTCCTGGTCCGCCGCCGATAAAGGACCTCCAAAGACTATGAAAGCCAGGACCAATACAGCTGCCGAAAAGCCGTAAAAGATTTTCATACAGTCGTCTCCTTACCGCGCCCGGTCTTATGCCGGATATTTATAAAGGAAACCACGCTTTTCACAATCCGCAATGGATATCCAAAGGCGATTCGTCGTGGACGCTCCACTCGGCGCAGCTGCCGTCCTCGTTAACCTCATCGCAGGAACAGAAGCAGCTGTTGAGTCGCGGCACCTCGCCGTCCAGGAGAAGACAGGATAAGATGGCCGGGGTGCCTGCAGCGGATCCGACCGGAACATTTTCCTGTACACCGATAAAGTTGGCAGGGTTCGACGTTTCGCACTGTGCATCGGTCAATCTGGCTGCATCGCATTTAAGACACGCATTCGGGTCGCATCCGTTGACGCCGTCGTAAGGCCCCCCGATCTGGTGGCCTTCCGGGTTTGCGTCCGACCCCTCGCAGTTCGTGGTTATCGGGCACGAGCATACAAGCTCTTTCTTGCCGAGCTTATCCAGGCCCGGGAAATTCCTGCCCTTAGTGCTCATGAAGCAGAGCCCGCCGTCGCACTGTGCGTACGAGCCGGACGCAGCCGCGACCCCGCCGTATTTATCCTTGTTGAGCTCTCCCGGGCATGTATACAGGGCGTAGTCGCCTTCCGGGAACACGCTCCTCTTCGGAACGCTGTAGGTGCTGACCCTGTAGCCGTTCCCCCTGCCGTCCTGGTTTACCGTGCATACATTCTCCCCGTCGCCGAAATCGAAGGGAAGGCTTATGCTGTTTCCTTTCAATAGATCGCATCCGCAGTAGGCGACCTGGTTTAAAGTGGTACAGGTCGCATTTGCACAGAGCGCGTATTGCTGATTTTCCAGAATCAAAAATTCCTCAGCGGGCTCGCACTTATCCGGATTTGCCGCTAACGCCGCCCCGCTCGCGAGGATCATAGCCAATAAACTAGCAAAAACAAAGAAAATTTTCTTTATACTCATCGCCCGACACGCTCCTCAAAAGATTTTCTCCCGGAACCGTTAGAATTCATTTGTCCGTAAATATATGTCCTTTTCTGAAATTCTGTGTCTTTAGTCGGAGGTTAATGGAAAATGCATATAGGGGAGCGGCCAGAAAGTGAAATAACCGGATCGCTACGGCACGCTTGCAAGAATAATCAAAAACTGCTTACCGGGTTGAATGCGGCGAGCCGGCCTTTAATAAGGAGTTCCGTCCTTATGTACGAATTTCCATTTGCCGTCGATGAGCTCCGCCATAAGATCGTCGTCCGGGTAGCTCCCCTCGTCTCCCGGGGTTCTGTCGCCGATCTCAAGGTAAAGCACATCTTCACCTGTTTCGTTGATTAGATGGTGGCCGTTCCCCTCGCCGGCCTTGAACCCGGCGCACATTCCCGGGGAGAGTACGGTGCGGCCCTCGTCGGTGTGCAGGGTCGGAGTCCCGCTCAGGATATACACGAACTCGTCCTGCTTCGAATGGAAGTGGCGGACAGACGACATTGCGCCCGGCCTGAGCCGCGTGAGATTGACCCCGAAGTTGGCAAGTCCGAAGAGATCCCCCAGCGGATGCTTCTCCCTTCCGGCCATCCTCGAAGCGAACGGCTCGGGATAGTTCGTGGCCTTTTTACGGAGCGGCGCCTCATGGGCATTAATTGCAACCGGCCTTTTTTCCTGCGGCATGCATACCTCCTGGCTATGATTCGGGCGGCAAGAAACGTCCCCCATAGTATCGAACATAAAATACCCCCGTCAAGAAAGCCATAACGGAATCTATTTTTGCCTCTTGGCTTCCTCGATCGTGCTGGCCAGCGCCCTTGTAGACACGGCCACGACGAGACCGGTAAAGATGATCCCGATAAGGCCTATCATGACACAAAGGATTCTGCCGATTGGAGTGACAGGCGTTATGTCTCCGTATCCGATGGTAAATGCGGTAATGAAGGAAAGATAAATCGAATGGCCGAGGCTGATTTTTTCAACTATAGATATCAAAACGGCGCCGGATAATACAAGAAGGAACAGCGAGAATAATACTTTTCGTACTACCCACAGATAAATGCCGAAATACCGCAGGAAGTAGCGAAATGAGTGATTATGATTCATCGCTATATATTACAACTTTCGGTGAGAAGTTTCTTTCCCGGGAAGAGACGGCGTATCTGAAACCTGCAGAAGGTTTAAACCACGCGCTCTTCCTTCTATTGAGAAAGCGGGAACGCTGCCGGCCGGCAGCGTTCCCCGCCACATTAATCTTGATTACTTATTCATCGAAACTGAAAATTTGCTTCCAGTCATTCTTCATGCTTATAACGACCCATCCGTTTTTCTTCGCCTCGTCCATGAGCGCCTGCGTGAAAGTGCCGATGTGCGTGTCGGGGAGACCGCCGGCGGGGCCGTAGGCGTACTCGCGCTCCTTATCGTCGTGGTAGACGAGCATCATCAAGCGCTTCCCGTCCCCGGCCTGGGTCCACTCCAGCATCTGCTGGTCGCCAGTCGAGTTACCGAACGCGGCGTAAGGACGCTTGCCGATGAAAAGGTTGATTCCCACGGGCTTTCCTACCTTGTCGTCGACGAAGAAAACCTTCGGCTCGCGGAGGAGGACCGGCTTTCCGTCCCTGTATTCGTACTTGGTCAAAATACTGGATCCGACCACCTGCTCGGGCGGGATTCCATAGACGTCCTCGCTATAGACCCTCACGAATTCCTGGCCGCCGCCTGTGACGAAATATGTCCTGAACCCGTTTGCGCGGAGGTAATTCATAACCTCGATCATCGGCTGGTAGACGAGCTCTGTATACGGCTTTTTCCACCTCGGGTCCCTGGCGGTGGATATCCATTTTTTGACTATCTCCTGAAAGTCCTCTGTGCTCATACCAGCATGGGTAGCCGCAAGGAGCTCTTCCAAATCGGACTCGCTGAATTTCGCCATAGCCTCCTTGTCGCCCGCGATGACCGATTTATAAGGGTCCTGTTCCTTCCATTCTGGGTGCTGGGGGGCAAGCTCTTTTATACGGTCCAGGATAAAAACGGCCTGGGCGTAAATCGGATGCGAAACCCACGTCGTTCCGTCCTGGTCGAACGTGGCGATCCTGTCTTCGAGCGGGACGTAATTCGGGCCGCCCTCTTTCGTGACTTCGGTGACGAATTCTATAATGCTCTTCTTCGCCGGCCCGTCGTTCCAGGAAGGAAGAGGGTCTTCGGCATTGGATACGGAGCTAAATAATATTATAAAAACCGTAACGAAAAGAGTTGTCATTAAACGAAACTGATAAATTCTTCCAAGTAGACGACTATACATTATTGATTCCTCCAATAACGAGCACCGGGATTGAATATATTTTCTGAATTGAATATTTGCCCGTCTTTTTTCCGTACTGTTTATATAGTGGGCACCATGGTAAGGTGCCCACTATATTTTCTATTCCTATGACAGTTAACTCAGTTCCCGGACGGCAACGGCAGGTTTACACCTTCGCTTTTGAGATTTTCCTGAACTTCCTTAAACTGAAAGTACCGTGAGAGCGTTATCGGCCCTGTATACACTTCGCTCTGCAAAGGCCTCGGGGGATACTCTACGTAAGTTTTCATAAGCTTCTGCGTTGCGTCGTTTACTCCGACCAGCGACCACGTGCTCTCGGTGAAGTTGGTCAGGAAGATGTCGTAGCGCTCCTGCGGGTCCTGCCACAGATCATATATTTGGGGTACTGTGGCTACGTTCTTGTCCGCCCCTTTCCAACCCAG
>JBFWTW010000099.1:0-10370 GCA_050247635.1 Candidatus Dadabacteria bacterium
CCTGAAGGGCGAGAGCGGCGTACACAGGCTCGTCAGGATATCCCCGTTCGACTCGAACAAGAGGCGGCACACGTCGTTCGCGTCCGTCTTCGTCTCGCCGGAGATCGACGAGGACATCGAGGTCGATATAAACGAGAAGGACCTTCGCGTCGATACGTACAGGGCCAGCGGCGCCGGCGGCCAGCACGTCAACAAGACCGACTCGGCGATAAGGATAACTCACCTGCCTACGGGGATAGTCGTCAGCTGCCAGAACGAGCGCTCGCAGCACCAGAACCGGGCGACCGCCATGAAGATATTGAAGGCGCGCCTATACGAGCTCGAAAAGGAAAGGCAGAAGGAAAAATTCGACGAGCTGCAATCAACGAAAAAGGAGATAGGCTGGGGGAGCCAGATACGCTCCTACGTCCTCCACCCGTACCGGATGATAAAGGACCACAGGACGAACTTCGAAACGGGCAACGTGGACCCGGTCCTCGACGGCGACCTGGGCGAGTTCATAAAGAACTATCTACTCATGAGCTCGGGGCAGAAAGCGTCCTAGGAAACATGCGCCGCCCCGCCCGGCAAAGGCCCTTTGATTACTCATCAAGGGTGGTATATTTATGCCCGGAAACGGCTTCCGTAAGACTCGCCGAATCCGGGGCGTCAAGCCTCTCCGGAGGGGAGCATATTTGAAGATCGGAATAATCGGTAAAACGAATATAGAAAAGACCTTCGAGCTCGTTTCCGCACTCAGCAAATGGCTCGTGGACCGGGGCGTCGAAGTCTACCTCGACAAGCCCCTCGCCAAGCGCTCCCCGGCCGGGAAAGCGGCCGCGGCCGAAAAGATCCCCGCCCTCGTAGACATCATCCTCGTTTTCGGCGGCGACGGCACATTCCTCGGCGTCGCGCGCCTCGCATCCAAGCACGGAACACCCATACTCGGCATAAACCTCGGCGGGCTCGGCTTTCTGACCGAAATAACCGTGGACGAAATACACCCCATGATGGAGCGTATACTCGCTGGCGATTACGAGGTCGAGGACCGCCACATGCTCCTTACGACCATACGCAGGGGCCGGAAGAAGATCGGCAAGCACGAGGTCCTAAACGACGTCGTCATAAACAAGCAGGCCGTCGCACGGATAATAGACCTCGCCATATACATTGACGGCTCGCACGTGACGACTTACAAGGCCGACGGGCTCATACTCTCGACGCCGACCGGCTCGACGGCCTATTCGCTTTCCGCAGGCGGCCCAATTGTCCACCCTACCCTGCCCGTTACGATACTCACGCCCATCTGCCCGCACACGCTGACCAACAGGCCGCTCGTGGTATCGAGCAGCATGAAGGTCGAGATAGCGATAACGACGCAGGAGCCCGACACGTACCTAACGCTCGACGGCCAGATAGGGATACAGCTAAATACCGGCGACGTGGTCGAGGCGATACAATCGAATACGAGCGTGAAATTGATAAAATCCCCTTACAGGGATTTCTTCACCATACTCAAAACCAAACTCATGTGGGGGGAGAGATATGGCAAGGTCAACGGATGAGCAGTTCCTTCACGACTGGGTGATCAGGAAGGTAAAGGAAAAGTACGGCCGCCTCTATAGCGAGGTCCAGACGAACCCCGGCGACGAAAAGACCCACGAGTACAAGGGCAAGTACCCGGACGCGATACTGGTCAATTACGGCCAGGTCGTCCAGATTGTAGAGGTCGAAACGGCGGAGACCATAGAGCCCGGGAGGGTTCCCAAGTGGAAGGAGCTCTCGGAGCTCGGGGTCAAACTGACCCTCCTCGTGCCGAAAGAGCAGCAGAACGCCGCGAGGGACATCTGCTGGAAGAACGGCCTTGCGGCCAAGGTCAACCTCGGGAGCTTCGAGGTCAATCTCAACATCTGACGCGCGGCCATGTCCGCAGCCCTGCGCTTTAACCCCCTGTAACCTTTAAGATCCTTCTAGCGTCAGGCACTCCGCACGTATACATACTATTAAATGCACGGGGCATTGCCTGCCCCTCCGGCGGGTATAATAACCGTATCGTACCGCGCTCCGGTTGGCCTCACCTTTTCTTGCCACGGGGCGCAAATTTGTATAGGCTTTTCCCGCATCCAAGGAGGCGAATAGATGTCGATACTCGAACAAGCGGACCCGGAAATATATGCGGCCATAAAGGCCGAAACAGAGCGGCAGGAATATAAGCTCGAGCTCATAGCGTCTGAAAACTATGTCAGCGAAGCGGTTCTCGAAGCGCTCGGCTCGGTGCTCACCAACAAATATGCCGAAGGACTCCCGGGCAAAAGATACTACGGCGGCTGCGAATTCGTGGACGTGGCCGAAGACCTCGCCCGCGACAGGGCAAAGGAGCTCTTCGGATGCGACGCCGTGAACGTCCAGCCCCATTCGGGCGCCCAGGCCAACATGGCCGTTTACTTCTCCGTCGTCGAGCCGGGCGACACAGTGCTCGGCATGAGCCTTGCGCACGGCGGGCACCTCACCCACGGAAGCCCCGTGAACTTTTCGGGGCGCCTCTATAACATCGTCGCCTACGGCGTAACCGAAGACACCAACCTCATAGATTATGACGAAGTGAAAAGACTCGCGCTCGAACACAGGCCGAAGCTGATTATCGCCGGATGGAGCGCATACCCGAGGGACATCGACTTCGCCAGGTTCAGGGAAATAGCCGACGAAGCCGGCGCGCTTTTAATGGCAGACATAGCGCACCCAGCCGGGCTCGTGGTCGCAGGGCTCTACAGTAACCCCGTCCCGTACTGCGACTTCGTCACGACGACGACTCACAAGACCCTCCGCGGGCCGAGGGGCGGCATGACCATGATGAAAGAAGAGCACGAGAAGAAGGTCAACAGCCGCGTATTCCCAGGCGTACAGGGCGGCCCGCTCATGCACGTTATCGCGGCCAAGGCGGTCGCGTTCAAGGAGGCGCTCCAGCCCTCTTTCAAGGAATACCAGAAGCAGATCCTTGCGAATTCGAAACGCCTCGGCGGGAAGCTGATGGAATCGGGCTTCAGGCTCGTTTCCGGCGGAACGGACACGCACCTCAATCTTATCGACTTAAGGGGAACGGAGCTCACCGGGAAGATCGCCGAGGAGACTTTGGAGCAGGCCGGGATCACGGTGAACAAGAACGCCATTCCGTACGACCCGCTGCCGCCGGCCGTGACGAGCGGAATAAGGATCGGCACCCCCGCGATCACGACGAGGGGAATGAAAGAAAAGGAAATGGACGTCATCGCCGGGTTCATAACCGAAGCATTCAACAATCCCGGCAACGAAAAGGTGCTTTCAAGAATAAAAGACGACGTAAAGGAGCTGTGCTCGCAATTCCCGATGTACAGCCGCAGGCTGACATAAATGAAATGCCCGTACTGCTCTAGCCTCGAAAGTAAGGTCGTCGACTCGCGACTCGCAAAGGAAGAAACGTCCATACGCAGGCGACGGGAATGCCTCGACTGCAAGAGCCGTTTCACGACGTATGAGAGGGTCGAGGAAGTCGAGCTGCTCGTGGTCAAGAAGGGGGGAGTGAGAGAGCCCTTCGACAGGAGCAAGATAATCGCGGGGATGATAAAGGCCTGCGAGAAACGGCCGATCAGCATGGAAGACATCGAATCCTTCGTCTCCGGCTACGAAAGGGAGCTCCAGGAAAGGGGCGAAAGAGAGGTAGACAGCAGCGAGATCGGCGAGAGGGTGATAAGCAAGCTCTACGAAATAGACGAAGTCGCGTATGTGAGATTCGCCTCCGTCTACAGATCTTTTAAAGACGTGAACCAGTTCATGAACGAGCTCAAAGAGCTACTCAAGGAAAAGGGCGGAAAGGGGCTCGGCGACACGAAAGACGCCGTCCATCCGCTCACGCTCATACAGGAAAAGAAAGAAAAATAATGCTTACAGACACTCACGCCCACCTCGACTCCCTCGAAGACCCGGAGGGCGCGGTAGAACGGGCACGCTCGAACGGGGTCGAAAGGATAATCTCGATCTCCTCCGGGCTCGAATCCTCGAAGACGACCCTCGCGTTTGCCGGAAAGCACGACCGGATTTACGTAGCCGTCGGGGTACACCCGCACGCGGCGGCCTCGGCCGACCCCGAGACGCTTTCGGCGATCGAGGAGCTCGCGGGCTCGCCCGGGGTTGTCGCCATCGGCGAGACGGGGCTCGACTATTTCTACATGAACTCTGACAAGGAAACGCAGATAAGCTCGTTCACGAGCCAGATAGCAATCGCCCGGAGGCGCTCTCTACCGATAGTCATACACGTAAGGGACGCGGACGAGGACCTCGTCGGTATACTTAAATCAGAGGACGTCTCAGAGAAGAGGGGCGTCATACACTGCTTTACGGGGAATTACGAGACGGCCAAGAGGTATCTCGACCTCGGGTTCTACATATCGTTTTCGGGCATCGTCACGTTCAAGAGGTCGGACGAATTAAGGGCGGCGGCGGCCAGGGTGCCCTCAGACAGGATACTCATCGAAACGGACTCGCCCTACCTCGCCCCGGTGCCGTACAGGGGCAAGCCGAACGAGCCCGCCTACGTCAGGCACACGGCCGAAACCGTTGCCGAAGTCAGGGGGCTCGGGGTGGAAGAGCTCGCGCGCCTTACGTCAGAGAACGCGTCCAGGCTGTTCGGGCTCGACGGCTGAAGCGGTACCTGCCGGCCCCTCGGAATACCTCCGGAGACATACTGCACATGGATAGAAAACCCGTTATAGGAATTACGATGGGCGACCCGAACGGGATAGGCCCCGAGGTCGCCGTAAAGGCGCTCGCCAAGGGCGGGGCCGAATATGACGCGGTGGTATTCGGTAGCCGCGACGTTCTATATGCCGCGTCCGAGCTCGCGGGGGCTTTCCCAAAATATAAAATCGTTGAGCCATTCGAGCTCGGCATGAGCGGCGTCACGCCCGGCAAGGTGGACAGGACGGCCGGTGAGGCCAGCCTCTCGTATATTAAGGCGGCCGTCGCGGCGGCCATGGCGGGTGATATAGACGCCGTCGTCACCGCGCCGATAAGTAAAGAATCGACCCACCTGGCGGGCTCGCCCTACCCCGGGCACACAGAAATGCTGAAGGACCTCACCGGCGCCGAAAACGCCGTAATGATGTTCGAGGGCGGGAAGTTCCGCGTCGTGCTCGTCACGATCCACACGGCGCTCGCGAACGTTCCGGCGCTCATCACGAAGGAGCGCGTCCTTTCGACGATCAATATCACCCACGAATCGCTCAGGAACCTGTTCGGAATAGATTCCCCGAAAATCGCCGTCTGCGGACTTAACCCGCACGCGGGGGAATCCGGCGCGTTCGGGAACGAAGAGATAGTCCATATAGCGCCGGCGGTGCTCGAAGCGAGAAAGTCCGGCATAGACGTAGAGGGCCCCTACCCCGCCGATACGCTCTTTTATCACGCGAACAAGGGAAAGTGGGACGCCGTCGTCGCGATGTATCACGACCAGGGCCTGATTCCGTTCAAGATGCTCTCTTTCGAAAAGGGCGTGAACATGACGGCAGGGCTGCCGATCATAAGAACGTCCCCCGACCACGGGACGGCATACGACATAGCATGGAAGGGAATAGCCGACCCGTCCAGCATGAAGGCCGCCATCGACGTGGCCGCAAGGATGGCGCAGGTCCGCATAGCCAAGCGGGCGAAGTAACCCCCCCCGGCACAAGAGAGCCGCGGCGCTTAAGCGCGAAAAATTATTTCCGGCCGCCGAAAATCGCTATCGCGAAAACCTTGAAGAAGCAGTCTACGTCCCTGTAGCCGATCTCCCTTAGCCAGCCGCACTGATCTTCCGCAAGGGCGGGCTTGTCCTCTTCCTTGTCGGGCCTGTTCCTGTATATGTCAGCGGCGGCCTCGCGGCTCGCGCCGGGATCGACGCTCAGAAAGCACTCGTGCAGATGATCGGTGTAAAACTCCTCGAACAGCCGCTCCACTTCTGGCGTCCGGGATTTTACGTGCTCCAGGTTAAGGAAAACGCCGCCCGCGGACAAAAGGCCGTGTATCTCGGAGTAGAGCTCCTTCTTTCTTTCGTCGTGGAGGTGATGAATGGCGAAGCCAGAGACTACGGCGTCGAACGGCGCGTGCTGTCTTACATTTTCAGACCACGCAGGCGAAGAGAAATCCGCCTTCAGCAGCCGGTGTCCGCCGTCCCTTCCGAGCTTCTCGCGCGCCGCTTCGAGCATGGGCTCCGAAAAATCGGCGAAGATGCACTCCGCACCGGGAAAAGCGCCGAGGAGATAACGCCCGAGGACGCCGTCGCCGCATCCGAGGTCGAGAACACGCTTCGGCGCCGGGGCCCATTCGCGTATCACGCACTCGATAACGGACATCTGAAGCCCCGCCCCGGGGACCGCCCCCCTCTCGTCCCGGAGGAAAGCCTCGGCGTTCTCCTTTTTCTGCCATATGCTTTCTTTCGCTATTTCAGCCATGACTTCTCCTCGATAATAATGTCCGGAATCCTGCCCGGCATAGAGCGCCAGCTCCGAACGGAAAGGTTCCGAATGATTTATTCCATGCTCTATGGAGGGAGTTAAATATACCCGGCCCTGAACAGGCCGCCCGTGTCAGGGGTTACGATTCAGCTATATGCCACGCGGGGGGTGTAGAGAAGGGGAAGTATCTCGCCTGATTTTCCGAGTATCGTAATATCGAACAGGGACGAATTCGGCGTATGTTCCAGATTGATTTCGATGACCGTTTTCCCGGCCTGCTTCGCGACGAGGCCCATCGACGCCGCCGGCTCCACAACGCCGGACGTCCCGATGATTAGCATGACATCGCTTTCCTCGATAGCTTTAAGCGTCTTGTCTATGACGTCCATAGGAATGAGCTCGCCGAACCAGACGACGTTCGGCCTCCCCATCCCGCCGCAGGAGGGGCATAAGGGCGGCAGCTCTTCGAGCGGAACCCTGTAGTCCTTCGCCACGAGCCCGCACTGCGTACACTTTATCTCCCAGAGGTTCCCGTGCATCTCGAGGACGTTCCTGCTGCCGGCCATCTGGTGGAGCCCGTCTACGTTCTGCGTCACGAGAGTGAATTTCCTCTTCTGGCTTTCTAGCTCCGCCAGCGCGAAATGCCCCGGATTGGGCTTTGCGTCCTTTATGGCGCAGCGCCGCCAGTCGTACCACTCCCAGACGAGCCTGGGATTGTCCCAGAAGGCCTCGGGCGTCGCGAGATTCTCCGACCTAAAATTGCGCCAGAGGCCGTCAGTCCCCCTGAACGTCGGCACGCCGCTTTCGGCGGAGATACCCGCCCCGGACAGCACCACTATAGACGAGGAATTCTCCAGTATATCCCTTGCTTCGGATAAATCCTTCTCTTCCGTGTCTCCAGTATCACCCATGTCAATAAGTTTACAGCACATATCAGAAATTAAACCGCGCCGGGTATGTGAGCCTCCCGTGCGCGGAAGATTCGGGATAAACGACAACCTTCTCGCCGCCCTGCCACTGCACGGTAACCATCTCGTGCCCCGTCTGGGTGCCGCGCGCGTCGGTCTTGAAGCGTCCGTAGAACGTGCGGAAATCTATCTCCCGCGCGATGTCCCTGAGAGTACGTCTGTCTAGCACGCCGGCCCTCCCGATGCACTCTTCGATCACGACGCCTATGTTATACCCCTGCGCGGCGACGAAGTCCGGGGCGTGCCCGTAAGCGGCCTTATATCTCTCGAAGAACTCCTCGGACGCCGGCCCGGCGTCGGGCTCCCTGCCGCCCCCTCTCTCCCACTGCGTCGAGGACATGAATCCCTCAGCGTAGTCGCCGAACGTCTCCCTGAAAAGCCCTATCGAAGCCGCAGCGAGCGCGGCCGCCTTCGGCTTTGCCCCCGTATCTATCATCCGCCCGGCGAGAAGGAGGTCGTCGTTCAGCCTGCCCATGCCGACGACGAGGTCCGGCCCCCAGTCCATCGCCTCGGGCAGGAGCCCCGAAAAATCCTCCCTACCCGTCCGGAACTCGAACCTCTTCACCTCGAACCCGTATTCCGCGCCGTATTTGTCCACGCCGCGCGCTATGTTACGCGAAAATCCGCTGTCGAAGGCGCTGAAAGCCGCTATCCTGCGTGCAGCGGGGTCCGTATTCCTTACGAGCGCGATTATCCCGCGCGAATACATGCTTGCCGGCGTTATGGTGCTGACGAGGCACGTAAACCTGCGCTCGTCCATCTCGTCCGTCGAGCCCCCGTGGTTCCAGAGTGTGACGCCCCTCGGTTCGGCCTCTTCCGCCGCGGCGAGGGCGAGCGAGCTCGAATAGGGGCCGAGGAGTATGTCCACCTGTTCTTGTGAGAGGAGCTTTTCGACGTTCTTCCGGCACTTGTCAACGTCGCTCTCGTCGTCGAAGTGAACGAGATCGACCGGGATCTTGCGCTCGAGCTGGGCGACGTGGATGCCGCCCCTCTCGTTTACGTCCGAGACGTAGAGCGAAAGCCCACGGAAGCTTTGGGCGCCCTGCACAGAGTAAGCCCCCGTTAGCGAAATCGATATGCCGAGCTTAATACGTTTCATAATTAGCCTCGGCGGGGCTGCAAAAAAAAGGCCCCGCATATGCATTTAGGATAATGCATTTACGGAGCCGTTTGTATTCGAATTATATTGTGGGGGCTACAGTCAGGCGAGCTTCGCCACGGCCTCTTCTATCCTGTCCATTCCCTTCACGATGTTCTCCATCGAGGTGGCGAAGGATATGCGGACGTTGGAGTCGGCGCCGAACGAATCGCCCGGGACGACCGCGACCTTGGCCTCATCCAGAAGGAAGCCTGTGAAGTCGAGCGAGCTGCTGACAGCCTTGCCGTTAAAGGATTTCCCGTAGCAGGCAGAGACGTTCGGGAACGCGTAGAACGCCCCCCTGGGGCTTACGCACTTTATCCCCGGAATCGAGTTCAGCCTGTCTACTATGTAGTCCTTTCTCTTTTCGAACTCGGCCGTCCTTTGGGTGATGAGGTCCTGCGGGCTCGCATAGGCGCTCACCGCCGCCCACTGCGCTATCGACGTCGGGTTCGACGTGGACTGGCCCTGGATGTTGGCCATCGCCTTGATGACGTCCTTGTCACCGGCGGCGAAACCGATCCTCCACCCGGTCATGGAGTACGTCTTCGAGGCGCCGTTTACGAGTATCGTAGCCTTCTTCACATCCTCGCCGAGCGACGCCACCGGGGTGTGCTTCGCCCCGTCGTAGATTATCTTGTCGTATATTTCGTCCGAAATTATCGTTATCCCCGCAGCCATAGCGACGTCCACAATGGCCCTTAGCTCAGCCTCGCTGTACGTCACGCCGGTCGGGTTCGAGGGGTAGTTGAGGACAAGCGCCCTCGTCTTCGGGGTGATGAGCTTTTTGAGCTCGTCCGGGTCGATCCTGAAACCATCCTCTTCGCGGGTTTCAAGAATCACCGGCGTCCCCTCGGCGAATGTGACCTGCTCGGGATAAGAGACCCAGTATGGCGCCGGGATTATAACCTCGTCGCCCGACTCTATTATCGCCTGTGTGAGGTTAAACAGCGTGTGTTTCGCGCCGCAGGATACAACGAGCTCGGCCTTTTCGTATCCGAAGCCGTAATCTTGCTTCATCCTTTCTATTATTGCATCCTTGAGCTGGTCTATGCCGCCCACGGGAGTGTATTTGGTATAGCCCTTCTTTATGGCCTCTACAGCGGCCTCCTTCACGTAATCCGGGCTGTCGAAATCGGGCTCTCCGGCGCCGAATCCGACTACGTCAATGCCCTGGGCTTTAAGGGCCTTCTCCTTAGCGGTTATTGCCAGCGTTGCCGACGGCTGAATCCTGTTAGCACGGGCAGAAAGCTTCATCTGGGCTTCATCCTCCTAACGTTTAAGTAACTTTTCCTTGAGTTTTTTTTCTACTATTTCGGGCACCATCTTCTCGGCCGAGCCCCCGAGGGAGACGACCTCTCTTATAACGGACGAGCTTATGTGAGAAAACTCGCTGTCCGTAACCATGAACACGGTTTCGAGCTCCTGGCTGAGCGACTTGTTCGCAAGCGCCATCTGGAGCTCGTATTCGAAATCGGATACCGTCCTCATTCCCCGGAGGACTACGTTTGTGCCCATCTTCTTTACATAATCGACGAGAAGACCTTCGAAATAATCGATCTTGACGTCCTCACGGTCGCCGAATATCTCGTTCAATATTTCGACGCGCTCTTCGAGGGTGAAGATCGTCTTCTTCGACGTGTTGTGAGCCACAGCGACGACGACGGTGTCGAACACCTTCACGCCGCGCTCTATCACGTTTCTGTGCCCGTTGGTCAACGGATCGAACGAACCGGGATATATGGCTACCTTCTTCATCACTCCTCACCGCTCCTTCTGAAATAGCTTACATGTGTTCCGCCGAAGGGCTTGGTCGTCCTG
>JBFWTW010000100.1:0-10319 GCA_050247635.1 Candidatus Dadabacteria bacterium
GCCGCCCTGACGAACGTCGCGCGGAGACTCATGGGGGAGGACGTCGAATTCAGCGAGCTCGAGGACAAGAAAGGATTTTTCAGCAGACTTTTAGGGGGATGATCAATGTCTCTATTCGGATTTTTCAGACGGAAAAAATCTGCAAACGTAGCGAAAGAAAGGCTCAGGATGGTTCTTTCTTACGAAAGAAAAGATCTTCCTCCGAACTTCGCGGACAAGCTCCAGAAGGATTTGATTCGTGTATTTAAGAATTACCCTCAGTTGAACGTTTCGGCCATAGAGATAAACGTGAAAGAGGGAAACCAGAGGGACGAGCTTTCGATTTCCATTCCGTTCGCACAGCGCGGACATAACTGACGGCGGGAGTTGTCTTCGATAATTCAGCGTAGGGCCTGCACCGAAGGGTGAGGGGCGGGCCGTCTAGCTGTGATCTCGATTGTTAGGCGCTGTTCACTTACACTGCTATTTCCCAAATCTTAGAGTATATAAAAGGATGGGCCGGGGATTGAGTTGTTCCCGGAGAGGCTAACTATGTTATTGGATTTAGGGCTAGTTGCCGATGCGACCCGGCGTATCTTGTCCGGCCGCAGATGAGAAGATGGGGGCAATCGTGTGCGGATATCCCCAACACGCCGCCCCCGAAGCATTCAGAAATTAGTATTAATACACGCAGGACCTTGCGAGGGTCTGGTCTTTCGTGACGTAGATGTGTACGCAGAAAGGCTGCATCAGAGCGCCCCTCGCCCTGTCTTCAATTGTATCCGCAAGCTCGGCAGCTCTTCCCTGCTGGCTTGCCGGTATCTGTACCCACATGGATACGGGCGACTCCCAGGTTACGCTCCTGAAGGTTTTCAGCTGATCGATAATTGCAGTGAAGTGGTGCTGGGAAGCGGTAGGCTGGTAATACGAACTCAACGCCTTACTATCAGGTGTAAACAAAGCGAACGCCACCGCTATGGCTATTACCGCCGAAATGAAAAATTTCATTCGGGCCTCCTCTAAGGTGATGTGGCCTCCTGTTTCCGGAGGCCACTAATAATTTAGCATATCACGCGGCTAATTGTCCAGTGCTGCGTGATAGTTCTTATGCAAACTTAAACAGGAATCTAGGCCGGATTTTAGGTCGCGACCCAGCCGCCGTCCACGGACAGCATGCTCCCCGTCATGAACTGCACGTTGTCGTCACAGAGGAAAAGGACGGCGTGCGCGATTTCGTCCGCTTTTCCGAGCCTTCCTATCGGATGGAACGACTTGAAAAGCTCTTCGGCGGAGTCCCTGTCGGGCATCTGGTTAAGAAGACCGTCTACCATCGGGGTTTCGATCGTTCCCGGGCAGATGGCGTTTACGCGGATGCCCTTGGCGGAGTATTCGAGCGCCATGCTCCTCGTAAGCTGCGTTACCGCGCCCTTGGTCGCGTTGTAGGCGGCGAGACCCGGTACGGCCTTTAAGCCGAGGATAGAGGAGTTGTTGATTATGACTCCGTATCCTTTTTCGAGCATGTGAGGTATAGCGTACTTCGACATGAAAAAGGTTCCCTTCACATTGATGTCGAAGGTCTTGTCCCATATTTCGGTGGTTGTTTCGTGAGTATGGGAGGTGTAGAGAACGCCGGCGTTATTGAAGAGTATGTCTATCTTGCCGTACTTGCCGATTACATGATCGACTGTCTTTTTGCAGTCTTCTTCCTTCGATACATCGGCAACGAGATATTCGATATCGACGCCCTGCTTCTTTCCTTCTTCGACTGCTTCCTTAAGGGTCTTCTCGGTTCTTCCCGTAATTATCACCTTAGCCCCTTCCTTCGCGAAAAGGTAGGCCGTGGCCTGCCCAAGACCGAGACTCCCCCCTGTTATGAGAGCTACTTTGTCTTCAAGCTTCATGTACTTAGTCTCCTTTGGATATTTAAAAAGATGATTATAATAGACTCGCGATTTTAATCAAGCCGCCGGCGCACCGGTTCGGAAGGGCTCGAAATCGAGGGCGCAAGATGCTATTATCACAGTCAGAGAGAGGAAGGCGGCGGATGAATATTTCCGCTTCCAGTGCCGCGTTCGTACAGGCATGAATGTTAAATTTCCCGGAGGGATTTGAATGAGCACCACAATCGAAATGGGCGATACCGTAACTTTCAACTATGAAGGCAAGGTCGAGGACGGCTCGACGTTTCACACATTCGACGAGGATCCGCTCGCGGTTGAGCTAGGGACCGGGGCGCTTATAAAGGGCCTGGAAGAGGAGCTTATCGGCATGGCCGCGGGAGAGGAGAAGACCTTTCAGGTCGCGCCGGAAAAGGCGTATGGCGTGGAAAACCCGAACCTGGTTCAGACCGTAGAGAAGAAGCTCTTCGCGGATGCCGACATGAATCCCGAGCCCGGGCTCGTCTTCAAGACTCCCAACGGCAACTGCCATATAACGCGTGTCCTCGACGACGAGGTCGAGATAAGCTACAACCATCCGCTTGCGGGAAGGACGCTCGACTATCACGTGAAGGTCATGAATGTTGCCAAGAAATAGCCGCCCGGCAGCCTGCTCGATCCTTCGCGCCGCCCTGTAAATACGGCTTGCAACAGAGCCACGCCTTCATATACTATTTAATTGAGAAAGCGGAATGGAAACTCTTCTGGCCATATTCGTTGGCATAGGGCTGGCGGCGGCGTGCGGATTCAGGATATTCGTACCGCTTCTAGTTATGAGCGTGGCTTCGCTGTCAGGGCAGCTTACGCTTTCGCCAGAGTTCGCCTGGATAGGCACTTACCCGGCCCTTGCGGCCTTCGCCATCGCCACAATATTCGAGATCGCAGCGTATTACGTCCCGTGGCTGGATAACCTCCTCGACACAGTGGCCGTCCCGGCCGCTACGGTCGCGGGGACGATAGTCATGGCCTCGGCCGTGTCCGACATGAGCCCGTTCCTTAAGTGGGGGCTCGCGGTTATAGTCGGGGGCGGAGTAGCTGGTACCGTGCAGGGATTCACCGCCATCACGCGAATCGCGTCCACTGCAACGACGGGAGGCCTCGGGAACTCCGTAGTCTCGACGGCGGAGGCGGGCGGCTCGCTCGTAATGTCCATACTCGCGCTGGCCGTACCTGTTTTGGCGGCGATACTGGTCCTCGCCATTTTAATAGTCGCTTTCAGGAAGATATACGTCTGGATCTTCAGGCGGAACAAGCTCAATGCCGAAGCGAATAATCCCCGGCTCAATCCCTAGCGGTCGGGTCCGTAAACGGTTTCGACGGCCTTCTCGGCCGCGCTTTCCCCTGAGTTAATGCAGTCCGGAATGCCCACGCCCCCTATGGCGCTGCCCGCAATTTCGAGCCCTCTTAGCTTCTTGACCCCGCTCGCGATTCTCCGCACGAGATCGAGGTGACCGACGTAGTACTGCGGCAGGGAATTCGGGTATCTCTTGAGGAATCCGAACACGGGCTCGCCGGTTATGCCGAGCACCGGCGCGAGCTCGGATTTAAGTGTCTCCACTATCGCATCGTCGTCCAGATCCAGGACGCCCGGGTCGAGCATTCCGCCCGTGAACGCCCTCAGCACCGTGTAGCCCTCGGGCGCACGGCCGGGGAATTTTTCGCTGCTGAAGGAGCACGCGATTAGTCTTTTTTTCTCCAGCGCCGGAACCACGAATCCGAACGCCTCAATCGGGCGTTTTATGTCCGAGAGTTTGTATGCCAAAACGGCGACTGCAGACGAAGCATAATCTATGCCCGCGAGTAGAGCCGCCGTTTCCGGGTCCATTTTCTCCACGAGTTTCGCCGTAACGAATGCAGGGGTCGTTATTACGACGCCGTCGGCCTCGTAGACGCCTTTGTCCGTGGTGACGGTATATCCGCCTTCGGATTCAGCTACTTCGCTTACTTTCTCGCCGAGCCTGAGAGATTCTCCAAGGCCGGACACGAGCTTGCCCGTGAGCGTGCTCATGCCCTTTTTGAAGGATACGAACATGCTGTAGCGGGCGCCGCTGTCCTTTTTCCGTGCGCGGCTCTTTTGCCTGTAGCTCCGGAACATTCCGGCGATGACGCTCCCGTGCTCTTCTTCGAGCTCCAGGTATTGCGGCATGGTCGCACGGAGGCTGAGCCGCTCTGCGTCGCCGGTGTAGATGCCGCCTATCATCGGCTGTGCGACGCGGTCGAGCGCCTCACGGCCGAGGCGCCTCCGGACGAAGCCGGCCACGCTCTCGTCGCCGCCGCGCCCGCGCGGGATCACGAGGTCGAGAAGCATACGGAGCTTCCCCGGCCACGAGAATAGGGAGGAGGTCAAAAACGGCGTCAGGCGCGAGGGGGCGAGCATGACGAACCCCTCGGGGATCTCGACGAGATCGCTCCCCCGGAGGATGTAGGTCCTGCGCTTGCTATCGTTGGTTTCGATGAGCTCGCCGTCGAGGCCGAGCCTCCGGCAGAGGTTGAGCCCCCAGGGCTTTGTCGTGATGAAGGCGTCGGGGCCTTCTTCCACCAAAAAGCCCTCTCTCTCAATAGTGCGTATCGGGCCGCCGGTCCTTTCCGAGGCCTCTATAAGGAGGACCTCGAGTCCGGGATGTTTCTCGGCCGCGATTTCCTTTATGCGGTTGGCCGCGGCAAGCCCCGTGATGCCGCCGCCGATGACGACGATTCGTTTGCTCATAGGATTATTTAACCATGAAGCGGCCCGGGTTCAATCCGCCGCGGGGGAGGGCCGTGCGGATTTCAGGATTCTTCCTGCTCCTTTAGCTTGTAGAGGAGAGAGCGTCTGCTTATGCCGAGCACCTTCGCCGCGCGGGTCCTGTTGCCGCCCGTCTCGGCGAGGGCGCGCTCGATATACGCCCTTTCAATTTCCTGCCTGGCCTCGTTGAAGCTGAGCCTGCCCATCCAGTCCTTTATGGCGGCTCCCGGCCCGGAACCGGCAGCGAGCTTGTCGATCCGTGTTATGTATTCGGAGTCGGAGAGGATTATAGCCCTTTCGACGACGTTTTCGAGCTCCCTAACGTTGCCCGGCCAGTCGTAGGAGGAGAGCTCGGAGATCACCTCGGGCGCAGCTCCACTGACGCGCCTGTTGACGTGCCTTCCGTACTTCGCGATAAAGTGCGCGACGAGCGCGGGGATATCCTCTTTTCTTTCCCTGAGCGGAGGCACCCTCACGGGGAAGACGTTCAGCCTGTAATAAAGGTCGTTCCTGAATCTGCCGTCGGCGACGTCCCGTTCGAGGTCGCAGGACGTCGCGCCTATGACCCTGACGTCCACCTTCAATATCTTGGTGTCGCCGAGCCGCCTTATCTCGCCTTCCTGGAGCACCCGGAGGAGCTTGGGCTGAAGGAGCATTGGGAGCTCACCTATCTCGTCGAGGAAGAGTGTGCCGCCGTTGGCCTCTTCGATAAGACCGCGCCTGGCGTTTTCGGCCCCCGTGAAGGCCCCCTTCGAATATCCGAAGAGCTCGCTCTCGATCAGTGTTTCGGGTATCGCGGCGCAGTTGACGGCGATGAACGGGGCGTCCTTACGCGGGCCGCCCGCGTGTATGGCCTTGGCGACGAGCTCTTTACCGGTGCCGCTCTCGCCGGTGATGAGGACGGTCGTCCTGAACTGGGACGCCTTCCGGGAAAGCTCCATCACCTCGGCCATTCTGGCGCTCTTGTAGATTAGCTCGCCTGTATCCCCGGCCATTCCGAGCTCGCGCTCGAGGTAGTCGTTACGGGCCTTTAATTTCTGCCGCTCCTCGGCCATGCGCATTCTCAGCATGAGCTCTTCGGAGTTTATGGGTTTGTTGATGTAGTCCGCCGCCCCGGCTTGAATGGCCTCTATCGAATTCTCAATCGTGCCGTAGGCGGAGATCATTATTATCACCGGCTCGATGTCTCTCCCCCGCGCTTCTTTTAAGAATTCGATGCCGCCCATTCCGGGGAGCCTGATGTCGCATATGATGAAGTCGAACGCCTCCCCGGCGTCGAGTCGCGAGAGGCCTTCGAACGCATTTTCCACGGCCTCGACCTCGAAATTTTCCATGCCGAGAATGAGGGAGAGCGTCTCCCGTATTCCTTTTTCGTCGTCAATTACCAGAACTTTCTGTGCTTTCATTATCACCTGCCGCGGGGAATACGAGGCTGAATGCGGCCCCCTTTCCCGGCTCGCTTATTACGTCAATCCGGCCGCCGAATGCCTCGACAATGCGCGCCGAAACGGACAGCCCGAGACCCGTTCCATGCCCGGGGTCCTTCGTCGTAAAGAAGGGGTCGAATATCTTATCCCGGATTTCGGGGACGATGCCCGGCCCGTTGTCTCTCACCGTTACCGTCACTTCACCGCTGCCGTCCGAGGTAGATATGGTTATTTCTCCTTCGCCGCCTAGGGAGTCTCTCGCGTTAAGTATAAGGTTAATTATGACCTGGGAGAGCTGCCCGGGATCGGCCGCGATTGCGGGTACGCCGGGTGCGAGGTCGAGCCTGAGCCCGACGTTCTTCAAAACACCCTGGCTGTTTACGAGGTCCGCAGTTTTTGAAGCAGCCTCGTTTACGTCGAGCGGCCTTAACGAAACGCTCTTTGGGCGTGAGTAGTCGAGTAGGGTTCTTATGATGCGGTCTATGCGTCCCACCTCGTCGAGGAGGTTTTGAAGAAAGGCGGCCCGCCTCTTGTCGTCCATATCGGGGGCGCGCATCATCACCTCGGCATAGCCCTTTATGGCCGAGAGGGGGTTCCCTATCTCGTGGGCTACGCCCGCCGAGAGCCTGCCGAGCGAGGCGAGCTTTTCGGCGGCAACAAGCTCACGCTGGACGAGCCTGAGCTCGGCGTTGGCTTCTTCGAGCTCGGCTATCTTGTCGCCGAGCTTTTTCCTGCCGCTCTCGATCTCGACGTACATTTTCCTAAGGGCCTCGTAGAGCTGGTTTATCTCCTTCACGCCGCCTATTTCAGCCGATTCGTAAAACTTCCCCGCGCCGATCTTTTCGGTCGTCTTTATGAGCTCGTGGACCGGGCGGACTATTCTTCGCGAGAGAATGTAGAACCCGAAGAGCGTGATTATGACGAGGAAGAGGATTATCCAGAGCGCGATGAGGCGCCGGTTCAGAAGGAGGTTCTCCTGGAGGGGCTCCAGCGGCTGGTATACGAACACTGCGCCCGAAGGGCCGCCGGCGGCCCTTACGGGGACCGCGACCTTGAGACCGTCGAATGTGGTGAACGGGGGAAAATTGACGCCTTCGAAGCCGATTACCGTGTCGCCGGTGGTCACGGCCTGAAGGAGGAGCGGGTCGGTCTTCGGCTCCGCTTCGCCATCCCGACGCGTATCGAAGTACACCCTCTTTCCGCCGAGCTCTATTATTCCCCATGCCCCGGGGTTAAGGGCGCGCTTCAGGAATGCCGCACCGCCGGCCAGGTCGCCGTTTTTCAGATACGAGCCTTCGAGCGCGGCGATCGTAGCCTTTACGCCGTTTACGTTGCCCTCGACGGCGGAGCGCTCCGTGAGCTTGAACGCTATGACCCCGATGAGGAACATGGCGACCGCCGTTATGAGGATTATGTTTACGAGTATCTCGGCTCTGAGGCCAGTTTGTCGCACGGTTTTTCGACCTTGCCCGCAGCGCGCAGGGGAGACGGCGCGCCCGGGAATGAATTTTCATAAGTTTAGGTCTGTTCGCGCGGGATTGCCAGTTATGTTAAAGCGCGGAAACCGCCGGTGAATATGTATATCACAGCGGCTATGGAGAGAAACGGCCCGAAGGGGAGGGCGTATTTGAGGTCGCCTTTCTTACGGAATATGACCGTGAGCCCGGCGGCCGTGCCGAGGATGGAGCTTACGAGCATGATGAAGACGACGCCTTCCCAGCCGAGGAAAGCGCCCAGCATCGCCAGGAGCTTGACGTCCCCCATGCCCATGCCTTCTCTCTTCCTGAGGGCGACGTAGAGAAACGCGATTATATACAGCACGCCGCCGCCGATCAGAAGCCCGAAGACGGAATCGAGGAACGGCACTTCGTTAAGGAGAATAAGGAAGCCGCCGAGGTCGTAGCCGACCCTTTCCATGAGCGCACGGCTCGCGCCCCAGTCGGTCGCGAGAGCGCCGAAGACGAGCCCGACGAGTATGCCGGGGATCGTGATGACGTTCGGGATTATCATGTGTTCGAGGTCTATGAACGTAATAACTATGAGTGCGTAAATAAGACCGAGGTAGAAGGCGGCATTGATCGTAAGCCCGAATTTCCAGAGCACGGCGACGGCCATGACGCCGGCCAGCGCCTCGACGAGCGGGTAGACGGGCGATATGCGGGAGCCGCAGTCGGCGCATTTGCCCCTGAGGGAAAGGTATCCGAATATGGGGATATTGTGGTAGAACCTAATGGCTTTGCCGCAGGAGGGGCAGTGCGAAGGCGGGAAGGCGATGGATTCTTCACGCGGGAGCCTGTAGATGCAGACGTTCAGAAAGCTGCCGACGACGGAGCCGAATATGAAAGCGAAGACGTACAGCAGGGCGGAGTTCTCAGACACTTAATCTTTCCGGCGGCTCGCTCTTGGATTCGACGTTGGCGATTATCTTGCTCTTTATTTCGTCGAGGGCTTCGGCGAAATGTTTCTCGGTTATCCTGAGCTTTTTCTTACGGTTCTTGAGGTGTTCTCTTATGGCTATGATAGAGGCGCGCTGGCAGAGGAGCTCTATATCAGCGCCGGAGAGCCCGGCAGCCCTGGACGCGAGCTCTTTGAGGCCGGAGTCCTTGGAAATCGGTTTTCCGCGCGTGTGTATCTTGAGTATTTCGTAGAGCTCTTCTTCGCTAGGGTATGGGATGTTCAATATGAGATCGAACCTTCCGGACCTGAGTATCGCCGGATCGACCATGTCCACGCGGTTCGTCGCGCCGAGGATGAGGACCTCGCGGAGATCCTCGACGCCGTCCATTTCCGTCAGCATCTGGCTTACGACGCGTTCTGAGACGCGGGTCCCGTCGGATTCCTTACGCGGGGGGGCGAGGGCGTCTATCTCGTCGAAGAACACGATGCAGGGCGCAACCTGCTTTGCCTTCTTGAACACTTCCCTCACGGCGCGCTCTGACTCTCCGACGTATTTCGAGAGCAGCTCCGCGCCCTTTACGGATATGAAGTTGGCCCCGCTCTGGTTGGCGAGGGCCTTTGCGAGGAGCGTCTTGCCCGTGCCGGGAGGCCCGCAGAGGAGTATGCCCTTGGGGGCTTTCGTGTCCGTTATCTCGAAGAGGTCTTTGTGTATGAAAGGCCATATCACGGCCTCGACGAGCTTTTCTTTTATGTCCTTGAGTCCGCCTATGTCGTCCCACGTGATCTTGGATATCTCTACGAATATCTCCCTTATCGCGGAGGGCTCGACTTCCTTGAGCGCATCCATGAAGTCGCCCATGCCGACCTTGACGGGCGTAATCTCGCCGTTCTGGAGGAGATAGCCGTCGTCGGCGTCCTCGAATTCGGACAGGGACTTCCGGAGCGACTTCATCGCCGCCTCGCGGCAGAGGTTTTCTATGTCGGCGCCTACGAATCCGTGCGTCATGTCGGCGAGGCGCTCGAGCTCGATATCGTCGTCGAGCGGCATCCCGCGAGTGTGAATGTCGAGTATCTGCGCGCGGCCGTTACGGTCGGGGACGTCGAGGCTGACCTCCCTGTCGAAGCGGCCCGGCCTTCTGAGCGCGGGGTCGAGCGCGGAGGGGAGGTTCGTCGCGCCTATGACGACGACGTTGCCCCTGTGCTTGAGCCCGTCCATGAGGGACAGGAGCTGGGCCACGATGCGCTTTTCGACGTCGCCCGAGACCTTGTCCCTTTTGGGGGCGATGGCGTCGAGCTCGTCGAGGAAGATGATAGACGGCTGGTTTCGGGAGGCGATCTCGAATATGTCACGGAGACGCGCTTCGCTCTCGCCGTAGAATTTATGCATTATTTCGGGGCCGTTAATGACCTGGAAGTTCGCGTTCGTCTCGTGGGCGACGGCCTTTGCGAGGAGGGTCTTGCCGCTCCCGGGAGGGCCTACCAGAAGCACGCCCCTAGGCGGGTCTATGCCGAGTTTCTCGAATAGCTGCGGGTACTTGAGCGGAAGCTCGACTATCTCCCTCACCTTGGCTATCTGCTCCCTCAGGCCGCCCACGTCCTGGAAGCTGACGCGCGAGCTGTCGAACTTGGCTTTGGGTTTCTTGCGGATGTCGAGGCGCGTGGAGCCCCTTATGACGACCGAGTCGGAAGGGATGACCCCCAGGACCTGAAAGTCCTCGAGCCCCGTCGTCGGGAGCTTCACCCGTATCCTGTCGCCTACCGTTATCGGATAGCCGTCGAGCCTTTCGAGAAGGTACTTGTTCTCGTTGCCGTTATAGAGCATGTCGGTGTTGCGGGGGGAAAGGACGACTTTTG
>JBFWTW010000101.1:0-4937 GCA_050247635.1 Candidatus Dadabacteria bacterium
TCATTCTGCTCCTCGTCCTGTCCTCGACGCTTATGTACTTCGCCGAGCACAAAACGCAGCCCCACGCGTTCAGCAACATCCCCGACGCGATGTGGTGGGCAGTCGTGACTTTGAGCACGGTCGGCTACGGCGACATACTGCCGCACACGCCCGCGGGCAAGGTGATAGCCTCGTGCGTATCCATGCTCGGGATCGCCATCTTCGCGATACCCGCCGGCATCATAGCATCGGGCTTCGTCGAGGAGATGAAGAGAAGAACAGAAATAGAAACAACGATCTGCCCCCACTGCGGGAAAGACATACACCAGCCCCCGGCGCAGCAGGCCCCGCCCCCGTCAGAGCCGCCATCCAGCCCCGCCAGCTAACACGAGCGCAGGATTACGACATCGTCTGGTCGGAGTACTTACCACCCCTGAACGATGTCACCAATCTGTCATTGCTGCAACGATTCCGAACGAGCGAGGAATCACACACTTCTGTCATTCCTGCAACGATTCCGAGCGAGCGAGGAATCGGACGCCATTGAGCGATTGCACGAAATGATCTACGGTACAGCTCGAAAGTAACTCAAATCAAAATAGCAGGAATCCATTCAGTAAATCCTTTGTCTATTTTTATGCTTTTAAAAGCGAGCTCCTGAATCAATCTCAGAGCAGTAAATAGTAAAATCACAAAAAATCCCTCCCCGCCACATTAGGAGGAAAGGCAGCGAGAAGGGATTAGCGGAGTACATTTTATTTCCCCTCCCCCAGAAGGGAGGGGATAAGTGCGGGGGCCGCCTTGAGCCCGGTTTTTTTTGCGGCAGCCCCCGCCACCCGTCAGTTTCCTAGTTTGTATACGATGAGCTGGGCCTGCCCCGTCTCGTCCTGTGGGAAGCTCGCCGCCGTGACGAGGTAGTCCCCGGCTATTACAATCGGCGCGTTCGTCACCGCCGGCAGCTCATCCTGCCAGACGATAGATCCGTCGGACCGCGAAAGCGCGAAGACCTTCCCGTCGAACGACGTCGTGAAAACGAGGTCGTTCGAGATCGTGGCCGCTCCGAAGGCCATCCCCGGAAGGTCGGTCGTCCACAGGATGTTGCCGTTCGAAGTGTCGAGCGCCACCATCTCGCCCGTGTTGCCTTCGAAGTCGAAGGTCCCCGTAGCGCCGCCGTAGTTGATGTCGAGGTCGCTCAGGGTCGTCGCCAGGTTGGCGATCGCCGCGTATACGACGCCGTCCTTGTACGCCATCGGGGTCTCGACGCCGCCGTAAACCCCTGGCGCGATTTCCAGCGGGGGCTCTATAACGACGCTCCCCGGATTCTCGAGCGCGTTCAGCGAATCGTCGTCGTGCCCGTTGTGCAGCCCGACGGAAGTCTTCCACATCAGCGTCCCGTCGTCGGGATCGAAGGCGTAGATATAGCCCATCTTCCCGGCCCCGAGAATGATCGGCTCGTCCTCGGCTATGTACACCGGAGCCGTCTGCATGTCCCAGTCGTAAAAGTCATTCGGAACGCCCTGGAAATACCATTCGAGGTTGCCCGAAGCGCCGCCCAGCTTGAGCAGGCTGTTCGTGTAGAGGATAGGATCGGGATTTTCGAGGTTGTGCCTCGGCGTGGTGTATGCGTTACCGGTGCCGTAATAAACGTCCCCGTTGAGGTCCACCGGCGGTGTGTACCACACTCCGCCCGCCGGGTTGTTCGGCGGTATCACTGTCGGATCGAGTAGCGTGTTGAACGTCCAGACAGTGCTGCCGGAGGAAGCGTCCAGGGCGAAGATTATGCCGCCGTTTGCGCGCGTGATCGAGCCCGCGTAAACACGCCCGTCATGCACCGCCGGGGCTATGGAGAAATGCCTGCCGCCGGTGAGCACATCCTCGCGCCATAGCTCCGAGCCGTCCGCCGAATCCAGCGCGAAGACGGTCGTCCTCGTGACGCCGTAAAGCACGCCGTCCTGGAGATTGAGCCCGTTCGGCCCTATAACCGCTTCGTCGTAATCTATCGTCCACAGCTCTTCGCCGGTTTCGAGGTCGAGCGCGGCGATATTCGAATTCAGGTCCTGTATGTACATCTTTCCGTCGGCGATTATCGGCATCGAAGCGAATGCCCCGTACGCAGTCGTGGCGGCGATGTCGCGCGTCCAGGCGACTTCGAGCCCGCTTACGTTCGAAGACGTGATATCCGAGCACGCCCAGCGGTGGTTCCAGTCGTCCTTGTTCGGGACGGTCCACTCGGCGTCGCCGTTCTGGAGGTGAATCTGCTGGCTCTTCTTGGACGGCCTTGCCGTTATGGGATCGGAATCTTCAAAGCAGTTCCCCCTAACCCACACGTTATAATCGTCGTCCGGGAGGCCGGTTATCTCGAACTTTCCGCCGTTGTCGGCGACCACGGCTTTGCGGACCGCCGGGTCGAGCCCGGTGGATTCCGCGACTACGTAAACGCCCGCGGCGCTCCCATGCTGAACGTGAACTTTACCCCTTATAGAATCGTTGGCCGGCGGGGCCCCGACGGCGCTGAATGGATTGAAGCCTGCCGCAAAAATAAATGCGGCCATCAAACACAACACTGCGAACACGCTTAATGATCTGCGCATGACATCATACCTCCTTTGGTTTAGTCTCTTAAAACGAGTCTAAGCGGCGGGCTTGGCGAAAACCATTGGCAAAAGGCCGGGCGGGCCTATAGTGCAGAGAGGAATCAAATTGTCGGATCGGGAACATATTTTTTGAGACGTTTCCGGCTACACGGAGTAATGAAAGACACGACAAAGCGTAGGAGGCGCTCAGTAGATCAGCCGGTTTTCGAGGGCGTATCTTATAAGCTCGGTGTTCGAGCGAATCTCCATCTTTTCGAATATCGCCGCGCGGTGCGCCCTTATGGTCTTCACGCTCAGGCTGAGCTCGTTCGCTATGAGCTTAAGGTTTTTGCCCGACGCTATCATGCAAGCCACCTGATATTCGCGGCGCGAAAGGGTCTCGTGCGGCTCCTTTTTGTGCTCGCCGCTCAGATCGCGGACGGCCTTGTCGGCGAGATACGGGCTGATGTATACCCCTCGCTCGATTACCTTCTTCACCGCACGCACTAGCTCGTCGCCTATGCACACTTTAGGAATATAACCTGCGGCTCCCGCCTTCAAAGCCCTCTCCGCGTAAAGCTCCTCGGGATGCCCGCTCACTATCAGGACGGGTAGATTCGGGCGCATCTCTTTTAGCTCTTCCAATATGTCGAATCCGCTCCTGTCGGGCATGGATATATCCAGAAGGAGCAGGTCCCAATCCTCGGACGCCAGGCTCTCGAGCACCTCTGCCGTGGACGCAGCTTCCCCGATCAGGGTTACGTCCAGGTCCCTGGACAGTATCTCCCCGAGCCCGTGCCGGAAGATGGGATGATCGTCCGCGATAAGTATCTTCATCGCTGCGTTCCCCCTTGGAACGGAATTCGATTGTCTAAAGAAAGCTGTACTTGCGGAGGGCTTTTATTTTGGCTTCTCTTCTCAAAATAATCGCCCCGCCGCTCGCAACCGGACGGTCAACACAAACCGTCAGATGCAATTATAATCGATATCATAGCTTCTCTTAATCCGATTTTATCACTATCGCAAAATCGTATCAAGCGGAGCGGACCGTGTCCGCGGACATTCGAGCACGCCACGCGTGCAGGAAATCGAAGTGGCAGCTTATAGCTTACTACCGCATGACGCGTTTCCGGTGCTTTTAGCAACAACACTGGTACGTCGAAAATCACACGCACGTGTGTGTCATTCCCAAAATGCATTAATTGGGAATCCAGACGAGGTAAAGCCGGAGAGGTAACTGAACGAGCGAGGAATCTACCTTATTTTTGTCATTCCTGCGCAGGCAGGAATCCATTCATTTTTCCACCAGCAATAAATCAAGAAGTCTTGCCATCTCGAAAGTATGTGAGAGATCTAATCCGTTGTCCTTCTTTTTGCTTTGAAAAATAAGGCCCCTGAATCCGGCTCGGAAGGACAGACCGAAAAGTAGAATAGAGGGGAAGAAACAAAAAAACGGGTCCCGCGCACTATGCCGTACTCGGGACCCGTCAAAGAATTGCAATCATCAACCGGCTCTTTCCGGTTGCCGAAAATCTATTTTACAAAGCCGGGAAATCCTACTGCGGCTGCGAGCCCTTGCCCGGCTTCGGCTTCGGCATGCATGCGAGCTGCCCCTTCTTCGTCTCCATGCACTGACCGTCTATCTGCCTGCCGCCGGTGATAATAACCGTGCAGCCGTCTCCCGAATTCTTCGCCATGCATGGCTCCGCGAGCTCGGGCGGGACCTGGCCCTCTACCCTTACCCTCGGCCCGGTCGTGGGCTGTGCCTCCATGGTGCCGCCATAGCCGCTGCCGGAAGAAGTGTCTTCCATGCTCGACCCGGTCTCGGGCGCTGGCGCAGGGGTTGCGGGCTCGATGACTTCCTCGGTCTCGACCGTCTCCTCCACCTCTTCCTTCTTGTCCGACGAGCAGGACGCAAGCATGAAAGCCCCCGCGAGCGTGATTACAGCCGCCAGGGAAAAGAACGTCTTAAAACTTAAATTGAATTTTTTAACCATATGTCTGTCTCCTGTATGAGAAACTATACACGATAATTTTACGGGTTTTGAAAAATTCTCAAGCCCCGCCCCGGCCCTTGGCCCGAACGGTAGCGCCGCCATATCTTAAGAAAATAAAATCCCGCGATTTGAGCGTGTTGCGGCCATTTCTGTATATGCCCGGAATGGTAAGAGATAAAGATGAGAAAGCTTAGGAGCCGCTACTTCGGTTTCCCGCGCACGTGGCACACGTAGTGTGTTTCTCGACGTAGCACCGAAGCTGCCAGAATCACCAGAAGCGCGGCTGGTGATAATGGCAAGGCACAGCTACTTCGATTGTCTGCGGACACGGTCCGCGTATGTGTGTTTTTCGACATAGCACCGAAGCTGCCAGAATTACCAGAAGCGC
>JBFWTW010000101.1:5037-10262 GCA_050247635.1 Candidatus Dadabacteria bacterium
GGTTATGCCGCCCGCGAGATAATATCCGACGGCGATGCTACCCGACATCGTATTCTTGAGCGCTTCCAGCGCCTCGGGCGAGCTCGCGGCGAGCTTCGCCACGGCGTCCGACTGCCCCTGGAGAGCGCCCGTCACGAGCGTGCCGAACTCTGCCGACCCGCCGCCATACTTCATCGCCACGCGAGAAGCGCCCAAGGATTCGAGCCCGGCCACGACGCCGCCTATCGACGCGAGCCCCACGGTCGCGCCCACCTGACGCATGGTCTGCATGACGCCCGACGTCTGCCCGCGAAGATCGCTCGGCGCACGGTTGAGCGCGTCCGTATTCGTCGGCACCATAACGAGCCCTATGCCGCACCCGAGCACGACCATCCCCGGCAAAAGCACCCAGAAATCAGAGCCCGCCAAAAACGGCGCCTGCGAGAAAAATCCCACGGCTATAAGGAACGACCCCGTGAGCGCCGGGGCCTTGACCCCTACCCTGTCGAAAATCCTCCCCGCCATCTGCGACATTACGACCACCGCCAATATTATCGGCATGAAGGCGAGCCCCGTTTCGAGAGGCGTGAACCCGATTATGTTCTGAAGGTATATCGCGCCGAACACGATTATGATGATCATCGCGAACTGTATGCAGAATATCAGTATGGCGTCGGCCGTGAACGCCCTTATCCGGAACAGCCTGAGCTCTATCAGCGGGTCGTCCGCCCTGAGCTGAAAATACGAGAACACGGCCATCAACAATAGCCCGCCCCCAACCAGGCTGTACGTTATCGGCGAGGCGAATCCCCAGTCGTGCCCCTGCTGGAGGCCGTAGACGAATGCGAACATGCCCGCGATAAGGAGCCCGGCGTAAGCGGGATTTATCTTCCTCCCGGGCTGCCTGCCCTCGGGCGGCTTCGAGACGTAGGTCATTACGAGCGCTAGCACCGCGACCGGAAGGTTTATCCAGAACACCCAGCGCCACGACAGGTACTCCGTAAGAAACCCGCCGAGCAGCGGGGCCAGCGCGAGGAACGCCTGTGCGACGCCGACGTATATAGCCATCGCCTTCCCCCTCTCGCGGAGGTCGAACGAATCTATGACTATCGCGGCGGACGACGGCAGCATAAGCGCAGCCCCTAGGCCCTGTACGGCGCGCGCCCAAACTATCGTCCCCTCGTTCGGCGCAAGCCCGCATGCGGCGGATGCGAGGGCGAAGAGCACGACGCCCGCGACGAACGCATGCACGCGGCCGAATATATCGCCTATCTTCCCGCCGAGCGCGACGGTCGCCGCGAGCGACAGCACGTACGCGTTAACAATCCACTGAAGGCCTGTCTGGGAAACTGCGAGGTCGCCCTGTATGCGGGGCAGCGCGACGCTCACGACCGTCTGATCGACGAATATCATCGACAACGATCCGGTCATCGCGATGAGCGTCATCCATTTGTGCCTGTTATCCGGGGTCATATAACGAAAACGCCCGAATATACAGTCGTTCAAAACGGGCGAGGTTAAAATGTAATCGCCGTCGGGGGAATGTCAAACCGGTCCGCACGCGGCGCTGAAGACAGCCTGAAATGCGGCGTTGACGCCGCTCGAAAGAATTTTCCCGGCGGCTATCGCGGCTTATTGAATTTTCACTCGTATTGATTTATAACTTGGGCAGATATGGCGGAACGGAAGCCTGCCACGGGCATCGCCCGGCGCGCTCCGACGCTCCACACGGCGGGAAAAGCCGGGAGGTAATTCGTGGACGCCTTGGTCGTATGCTTTGTCATTTTTGTAATCATCTGCCTGAGTTCAATCCTCGGCATCATCCTTCGCGCAGTTCTGCCCGCCCGTCACCTCACGGAAGACTCCAAGAACATGATCACCATCGGCATGGGCATAGTCGCGACCATGGCCGCCATCGCCACCGGGATGTTCGTCCAGGGGGCGCAGGAGAATTTCCGCGACCAGCGGAGCGATTTAATTGGAATGGGGGCAAAGATAGTCCTCATCGACAAGATTCTGAAAGATTACGGGCCCGAGGCCGACGGCACACGGTCGGTGCTAAGGTGGGGCGTCAAACGCACTCTGGAGCAGCTCTGGCCTACGGACGGCTCGACAGGCGCCGAGATGGAATCCGACGAAGAGAAATCGGAAACCCTCTACTACAGCATACTGTCGCTCAAACCCGACACCGACGCGCGCAGCGCCCTTCGTGACGAGGCCTTGTCGCTTTCTTACGATCTCGCCGAGGGCCGCGCCGCCCTTGTAATGGCACAGAATAAAGTAGCCCCTGGCGCGTTTCTGTTCGTGATCGGCGTAATCGTGTTCTGGTTCGTCGCGATATTCTTCAGCTTCGGGCTATTCGCTCCGACTAACGCAACCGTCGTAACGACGCTGGCGGTGGCCGCTCTGTCCGTAGCGCTCGCTCTGTTTCTGATCATGGAGCTGAACACGCCTTTCATGGGATATTTGCGGATGCCGGACGCGCCGATTGTCGACGCGCTTAACCACATCAGCAAATAGACGGGCTACAAGCGAAGGCGTAAGCTCAGCCCGCGTCTTCGTCTTTACCAGAGAATATCAGTAGCAGCATCTCCGTCCCGTCGAGCCTCAGGTACGAGAGCTCTATATCCGTAGACGGGAAGTGCCACTTTCTGTCGGCCGAGGTCCCCGGATCGTTCGAGGTATTCTCGACGTCCGGCGGGCCGTACTTCGAGGCGAGGCTCTCTTCGAGCTTTATGAACGTCTCCGCCCATCCGTACCCCTCCGCGGTATTCTTCGGGACGAACACTATCTTCCGGAGAGTCTTCGTCCCAGAGTCCATCCACAAGCTCGCCCTGAGCGGGACGCCTCCGATTTCGAGGTCCGAAAGCTCGATGTCGCTGTAGGCATTCTCCTGGGAATCCTCGCGGGGTTTATGAACCTTGATATCCTTGCCGAACGCAGCCTTGACTTCATCCCCCGTCATGCCCCACTTAAGGGATTCCCACCCTGAAACGTCAAGCGGCTTCCCGGCCGTCGACGCCGTCGAATAGTGCGCCGCAAGCACGAAAGTTATAACCATTATGAACGCGATTACTTTCCGCACGCTACCTCCTCCCCCGCCCTGCCGGGGCTTGTCCTTTAGTTCTATATAACAACTATAGAATAAAGCCCCCCAAATTCAAAGCGGGCCACGCCCGCTGGAATTCGAAGTAGCGGGGCATTGCTATCGCCATCCGCCGCGCTTCCGGTGGTTCTGGCAGCTTCGGCGCTACGTCGAGAAATAGACTGTGTGTGCGGACAATCGAAGTAGCAGAGTATGGCTTACTACCGCATGACGCGCTTGGTTTTAGCAGCTTCTGTGATACGTCGAGAAATCTCTCTGTTGCTTTTATCCTTTCTATTCTGTCATTCCTGTGCAGACAGGAATCCATTCAGTTCCCCACACGCAATACATCAAGAATTCTTCGTCTTTGCGAGGGAGCGCCTTCCGCGCGACCGCGGCAATCTTCTTTTAATCCGTAATCCCGACTCTGAACCCGGCTCACTCCCCGGCAAACCCCTTTCTGCACGCCGGGCGCCCACGCACCCGGCGCACGGACGGCCGATCGAGCCACCGGCCTCGCCGAAAAAGCCGCGCACCCGGCGCATGCTAATTCAGCCCGGTCTGGTTCTTTGTAATAATTTGCGCGTGCTCGCGCGACCTGTGCAGCACGCCGAACTCGAACCCCTCGTCTCCGCCAATAAGCACCAGCCTTATTATCGACCGCGACGTAAGCCACTCGGAAAGATATGCGAACGAATCGTCACACTCCGCCCCCTCGCAGTCCGGGCTGTCGCAGCACATTTCCGCAAGATCCCCCTCGACGCTCGGCTCGCCGTACTTACCCGTCATAATATCCTTCACCCTCTCGTACTCGCTCCTGTACATGTGCTCCGTCTGGAACGACTCCCTGAATGCGTATCCCGCCTCCACGAGCGAGCCTTCGAGGAAATGAAACCCCACTATCGTATCGAGCCCCATAACCTCCTTCCTGTAGGTTATGTATCCGTCCCCCTCGCTCTGCGGAGATATATCCTCCGAGTACCTGACGTCCCGCTTGGACATTCCCCAGCTCGAGCTCCTGAAATCGTATTCCGGGGTCATCACCCCGGCCGACGCGGTTTTTGGTCTCATAATGCTTCCTCCTTCTGAATATCCGTCTTCTCTAACCGTTTTCACTTCGATTCGTTACTGCGCTTCATTTCCGGTCTCCGGCAGGGGCCCGGCGGCTCATCCTCTAAACACCGCCCGGTGCCCGTGCGCCAATGGTTGTATATACATTATAAAAGCATAGCCGCGTTAGTCACCCCGATCTATCGAATATTTTCGGTCTGGCACGTACGCCCATCCCCACATCTCATCCGAACACGTTAAGCACGCTGCAGAATACCTTCCCGACAATCGCCTCCGGCTCGAAATCGTCCCACGGGAGGAGATGCTCGGGGTAGTTCTTGTTGTAGGGCGTCAGCAAAAGCCCGCCCGGCCCGGCGTGACACTCGCGTATGATAACCCCCTCGCCCGGCACCGAGATCGCGTACACGCCGCCGGAGATCACTTCCCTGGCCCTCACGTCTATCACGACGCACGCCCCGTCCATAATGAGCTTCTCCATCGCGGCGCCCCTGTTATAGATGAAGATGTAACCGTCGTCGAGACGCCCGTTCCCGTCGGCCTCGTCAACCGTCACAAATTTAGCAAGTTCCATCACGTGCTCTTCTCCTCCGGGGTTTACGGCCGCTCCCCCGCCCGATGCGGGGTTCGCTCTTGCCGTGCCGCGAGACTGGGAATCGGCGCGCGGGAGGGCCTTTGGTTTGGCCTCCCTCCTGCGCCTTGAGTCGGCGCTCATCAGCGGGCGGCTTCGAGCCGGCCGTTCCGCGTGAGCGCCTCCCCTTCTCTAATTCCGTGCAATAATCGGCACTCGTAGATGATTATCTAAAAAACCTGAACTTATTTCAATTGGGGAAAAGCTGTATTCGACTCAGGGTAGTTATGTATTTTTGGGAGATAAATATCTCTAATTACAGGATAATTATTTTACAAAAAAATTTTCGTAAGAGTGAAAATAGTTGGCTTTTTGGCCCTTTTCGAGGGCTGGTGTACGGGCTCTCGTAGCCCCCGATACAAAAAAAGAGTGAAATTACACCTACTGAGGATATGTTTTGCCGCGGACCTTCGCCTTTTCGAGCGTGTATTTAACCGGCCCCCGCGCCGAATCGTGCTCGTG
>JBFWTW010000102.1:0-10256 GCA_050247635.1 Candidatus Dadabacteria bacterium
CGTCAGGCGCGCGTTGCCTTCGTTTTCGACGATGACTATCGTACCCGTCTCGGCGACGCCGAAGTTGGCCCCCGAGACGCCCATGCCCGCGCCCAGGAATTCGTCGCGGAGCCTCTCCCGCGCGACTTTCGTAAGCTCCTCGGGCTCGCTCAAATACTGCACGCCGAGTTTTTCGGCGAAGAGCTCGGATATGTCGTGGCGGGTTTTATGTATAGCCGGGGCGATTATGTGCGAGGGGTGCTCGCCGGCGAGCTGAATTATATACTCGCCGAGGTCCGTCTCGACAGCCCTTATGCCAGCTGCCTCGAGGCCGTCGTTGAGCTCGATCTCCTCCGTAGCCATGGACTTGCTTTTGACGACGGATGTGACGCCGTTACGCTGCGCGATGCCGATTATGATCGTGCGGGCTTCTTCGGCGTCCCTCGCCCAGTGGACGTGGCCGCCGGTCTTCCGGACGTTGCTCTCGAGCTCGAGAAGATATTCGTCTAGGTGGGCTATCGTGTGCTTTTTTATCTCGCGGGCGCGGCCTCTTAGGTCGTCCCATCCGGGGGTCTCGTCGCTGGCACGCTTCCTCGCAGCCCTGAAGCGGTCGGTAACGTTTATGAGAGCGCGCTGTAGATTTTTGTCCCCTACGGCCCGCGCCGAGTCCCTTTCGAAGTTCACTCTATCGTGGCTGATTTTCTGTACCTACCCTTTCCCGGTGTTTGCCAGAAGCTCCGCGAGATGCATCACCTTCACGGGAATCCCTCGTCTGCCGAGCGCCCCGCTTATGTTCATGAGGCATCCCATGTCGGACGATACGACAGTGTCGGCCCCCGTCCCGGTTATGGAGTCGAGCTTCTCGTCCAGCATCGACACGGACACCTTCGGGAATTTGATGGAGAACGTCCCTCCGAACCCGCAGCAGGAATCATGAAGCGACATCTCCCTGAACTCGAGCCCCTTTACGGACGATATGAGCTCGCGCGGGGCGTCCTTTACGCCGAGCTCGCGGAGGAGATGGCAGGAGTCGTGATACGTGACTACGCCGTCGTACCTGGCCCCGACGTCGGTCTTTCCGACGACCTTTACCAGGAATTCCGAAAATTCGTATGTCCTGTCCGTAATCCGGCGAAGTTTATCAATCATTATAGGCTCGTTATGGAATAGTTCCTCATAAAATACTTTAACCATGGTCGTGCACGATCCGGAGGGGCAGACAACGTACGATTCCTCGTCTTCGCCCCCTGAAAGCGCCTCGCCGAAGACCGAAACGAACCTCTCCGCGATGGCCTTCGCGTCGGCCCTGTAGCCGCTGTTAAACGCGGGCTGGCCGCAGCACGTCTGCTCCTCGGGGAAAAGTACGTCAACGCCGAGTCTTTCCAGCACCCTGACCATGCTCTCCCCTACCTGCGGGAAAAACGTATCCACGAGGCAGGTGATAAATAGATTAGCTCTCATCACACTCGCGTCCGCCGACAGCGGACTATTCCATTATCGTCTATCGCCAAATTTTTTTCAAACCCGGGGTTAGGCGAACCCGGCCCTGTCTGTTAGATTTATAGTCGGGGACGCGGGGAGATTGCATTAATGGAACGGAGATTTTCAATGCATAAACGAGAGCTGCCGCTGCCCTCTCACTTCAGGCCCGAAAGGACCGGCGAGGTATGGCGCGTCGAGTACGAAAAGATAGCGAGGTCGGCGAGGGAATGGGCCGACGTGCACGGGCTCGGCCCTGCCTCGGGGGACAAGCACCGCGTCGCGCTCGTAATCGTCGATGCGCAGAATACATTCTGTATACCGGGGTTCGAGCTTTTTGTAGGGGGCCGCTCGGGCACGGGAGCGGTGGACGACAACCGGAGGCTATGCGAGTTCATATACAGAAACCTCGGGACGATAACCGAAATCGCGCCGACGATGGACACCCACCAGGCCATGCAGATATTCCACGGCATATTTTTCGTAAACGACGAGGGCGAGCACCCCGCGCCCTACACGAGCATTTCGGTCGAGGATATAGAGAGCGGCAAGTGGAAGTTCAACAGGATGCTGAGCCGTAACCTCGCCTACCCGGACGAGTATGTCGAGAGGCATATCCTCCATTACGTAAAGGAGCTTCGGAAGTCGGGGAAGTACGAGCTTACAGTATGGCCTTATCACGCTATGCTGGGCGGCATCGGGCACGCGCTCGCGGCGTCCGTCGAAGAGGCCGTCTTCTTCCATTCGATAGCGCGGCACAGCCAGCCCGACATACACGTGAAGGGAGATAATCCGCTGACAGAGCACTACTCCGTCCTCGCGCCCGAGGTCACGACCGGGCCCGACGGGAAGCCGCTCAAGCAGAGACGGGAATCGCTCTTCCAGAAGCCTATGGCCTCTGCTGCGATTTACGGGAAGCTCCTGGACTTCGACGCTGTCGTGATCGCCGGGCAGGCAAAAAGCCACTGCGTCGCGTGGACCATTGCGGACCTCTTGAAGCGTGCGCACGAGGGGGACGCGAGCCACGTCCGGAAGATCTATCTCCTGGAAGACTGCACGTCGCCGGTAGTCGTCCCGGGCGTGATCGATTACACGGACGAGGCCGACAGGGCGTTTGGAGAATTCGCGGCCGCGGGCATGCACATAGTCCGCTCGACGGAGCCGATAGAAGCCTGGCCGGGCATAAAATTCTAGCCCGCTCCAGTTCGTCGTGTTATGCTTGGATACCTGCGAGACCAGAAACCGATCAAGGGAGTGTAATATGAGCTCGATTTTTACGAAGATAATAAACAAGGAGATCCCGGCAGTCATTGTCTACGAGGATGACCACTGCATATCTTTCCGCGACATCGATCCGAAGGCCCCGCAGCACATACTTATCGTTCCGAAGAAGGAAATAAAATCCCTGGCCGACGTTGCCGAAGAGGACGCGCCGTTACTGGGGCATCTTCTCTTGAAGGCGTCCGAGATAGCGAAGGAACAGGGCATTTCGGATTCGGGATACCGGATAGTCGTCAACACGAACAAGGAAGGCGGGCAGGAAGTGAGCCACCTTCACCTTCACATACTCGGCGGCCGCCAGATGACGTGGCCCCCGGGATAACGCAGTCCCGTTCGCTCGAAAGCCGATTCAATAATTCGCGCAGCTTAGAGTTCTCCACGTAATCCGGAGGTGCAGGATTACGCATATAGAAGAGTTCCGGCTTTCGTGCGACCTGCCGCCTCGGCAGCGAGGTTAATCCATGCCCAGCGCTTTTGCGTCCCTGTCGGAAAGGAGGCCGCCGTCCTGGCGTTCTTTTACCGTGCCGTCGCGTTTCCACGAGCGCTCGCACCGGGGCTCGCCGGAAAGATCGGTGATTTTGATGCCCGCCTCTTTCCCTTCGAGAATCTCGAACCTGCTCACGCCTGCGAGGTCGGGCAGCTCAGGCTCGAACGGTTTCAGCTTCTTATAAAGCTTTTCGTCCACCGTGACCGTGACGCCCGCGTCGAGCGGGTTGGATATGCCCTGGGCTTCCTTGGCGTCTTCGAGCGCCTTAAGCACCCTGGCCCTGAGCTCTAACGCGTCCCGCCATGCCGGGTCGGACGGAACGTCCACGGCCTTGGGAAGCCCGGCCAGATGAACGCTCTCTTCGGACTCTTTCGGGAGCTTTTTGAGGGACAGATACGCCTCGTCCGCGGTGTGGACGAGTATGGGGGCGAGGAGCCTTACGAGCGCGTCCGTGATGTGGTACATCGCCGTCTGGGACCTCCGCCTCTTGCGGCTGTCGGCCCTTTCGCAGTAGAGCCTGTCCTTCGTCGCCGCGAGGTAGACGGCGCTGAGTGTGTCGTAGCAGAATTTGAATATTATTTCGTTGGCCAGCTTGTACTGGAACCCTGTGTAGGCCTCGACCGCCTCGCGTGTGAATTTCGCGAGCTCCGCCATGGCCCAGGCGTCGAGGGAATGCCTGTCCTCTTCGCCGAACTCAATGGCATCCGTCTCGGGGTCGAAGTCGCTGATGTTACCGAGTAGGAACCTTATCGTGTTCCTGACCTTCCTGTATTCGTCCCCTGCGACGCGGAAGAATTCCCAGTCTACCTTTATATCGTTCGTGTACTTGAGCGAGCTTACCCACCACCGGCATATGTCGGCGCCGTGCTGCTTGAGGAGCTCTTCGACCTCGAGCGCATTGCCGCCTGACTTGCTCATTTTCCTGCCCTGTGCGTCAACCATGAAGCCGTGCGTGAGGAGCGCCTTGAACGGCGGTATCCCCCGGGCTCCGAGCGCCGGGAGGAGCGAGAGCTGGAACCAGCCCCTGTGCTGGTCCGAGCCTTCGAGGTAGAGGTCGGCCGGGAAGCCTATGCCCCTTTGCTCGAGGACCGCATGCCACGACGAGCCCGACTCGAACCATACGTCGAATATGTCCATGCCGCGCGTGAGCTTCGAGAGAGCGCCCCCTTCCCTGGCCCATTCGGGGGCGTCGGGGTCGGAGAGCGGGTCGTATCCTTCCAGTATTTCTTCGTCGGTTCCCTGGAACCAGACGTTCGAGCCTTTCTGTCTTATTTTTTCGATTATGACCTTTACGGAGGCAGGCGTGAGAAGGCTTTCACCTTTGTCGTTAAGGAACGCCGGTATCGGAAGCCCCCACGCGCGCTGGCGGCTTATGCACCAGTCGGGCCGTGATTCGAGCATTCCCCTGAGCCTGTTCCGGCCCCACTCGGGGTAGAAGTCTATCCCCGATTCGCAGTATTTGAGGGCGAGGTCACGGAGCGATCCTCCGAACTCGTCCACCTTCTTGTCCACCGCGACGAACCACTGCTCGGTCGCGCGGAATATCGTCGGCGATTTGCTCCGCCAGTCGTGGGGATAGCTGTGCGGGTATTCCTCTTCGTGGAAGAGGTGCCCGGATTCGGCGAGACGCCCGGCGATTACGCCGTTCGCCTTCCATACCCCCATTCCGCGGAGCCATTCGGGGACTGTGTCGTCGAACGTGCCGTCGCCGAGGACGGGGCAGTATATGTCGAGTCCTTCCCTGAGCCCGGTTTGGTAGTCTTCGACGCCGTGGCCGGGGGCAGTGTGGACGAGCCCCGTGCCCTCGTCGAAGAGGACGTAATCCGCCGTTACCACGCGGCTCGTACGCCCGGCGAAGGGGTGCGTGTACATTACGCCCGAGGCAGCGATGTCCCTGCCCTTTGCGTCGCCGAGCTTTGTATAATCCTCGACGCCCGCCTTCTTGAAAACCGTCTCGGCCAGGTTATCGACCAGTATGACCAGAGTTTCTTTTCCGTTTTTCGCGGCTTTATAAAGGCCGTAGACGCCGTCGGGCGATATGGCCACGGCGAGGTTCGCCGGGAGCGTCCATGGGGTAGTCGTCCAGATGAGGAGCGAAGGCTTTCCGGCCGCCGGAACGTTCAGCCCCGGAGGCAGCGCGCTGACATTATCTACCTCGAATAAAACGTAGACGCTCTTGTCTACCCTTTCATAGTATTCGAGCTCGGCATCGGCAAGCGCAGTTCTGTTCTCTATCGACCAGTGGACGGGCTTCAAATCCCTGTATATGATGCCGCGCTTTAAAAGCTCGGCGAAGACTTCGAGCACGCCCGCTTCGTATGCGGGAACCATCGTGAGGTAGGGATTTTCATAATCTCCCGTTGTCCCGAGGCTCTGCATCTGCCCGGCCTGGAGCTTTACATACTTCTCGGCGTACGACTGGCACTTGTATCTTATCTTGAGGCGCGAGAGGTCCTTCGCCTCCTCGCCGAGCTCCTTTAGCACCTTGTGCTCGATGGGGAGGCCGTGGCAGTCCCAGCCGGGGACGAAATCGACGTCGAACCCGAGCATCGTGCGCGACCTTACGACGATATCCTTAAGTACCTTGTTCAGGAGGTGCCCCAGGTGTATGGGGCCGTTGGCGTAGGGCGGGCCGTCGTGGAAGACGAACTTCTCCCTGCCCTTGGATTTTTCCCTGACCCTGCCGTAGAGATCGATCTTCTTCCAGCGCTTCTGGAATTCAGGCTCCTTCTGTGCGAGGTTGGCCTTCATCGGGAAGTCCGTACGCGGAAGGTTAAGCGTGTCCTTATAATTTATCTTCTTGGCCTCTGACATTTGGCGCTTTTGCTCCTTAAGCCCCGAAAGCCTCGTCTATTCCTATAATATTCAATGGCTTGGGTGAGATAGAGAAATGCTTCGTCGTTCGAGATGAAGGAAAATTGTAGCTCAGATAGGGCGAAATGCAAGAATCGGGGCTAGTCTTTCTCGACCAGCTCCTTAAGCTCTCTTAAGAGCTGGCGCGAGAATATGACCCAGTCTTCCCACTCCGCCATGTACTCCTTGCCCTCGTCAACTTTCTTGTAGAGCTTAAAGCCTATGGGGGTTTCCTCGAGGAAATGTTCCTGGTCGCCGGTGAGCCTAGACTTCAGCATGCCGGAATATCTGCGCAGGAGAAGGAGCTTTTCAGGGTCGCCCTCTCTATACTCCGCAATGAAAAATCCGGCCGACTGCGCCGTGGGCATCTGCATGATATTACTTTCCTTGAAGTAGATGCCCTTGTTCAGATTTTCGGCTTTCATGGATATGAATAATTCCATACGGTATCTCGTGAGCTCGGCCCGGATATCCGGGCCAGGATTTATTGTATGGCTAGACGAGACGGGAAGTCAAGAGGGATGAAACGGTATTGATTTTGGCCGCGGACGGACCTAATAATTACAGCTATATCCACGGAGGCCAGATGAATCAGCTAATGGGAAGGACTGCGATAGTCACAGGCGGCACTGGCGCGCTCGGAAGGGCCGTTACGTTCGAGCTGCTGACGCGCGGCGCGAACGTCATGTGCACGTATCTCAAGGACGAGGAGCTCGACGCCTCGTTCGCCTTGAGGCAGTCCTTCGGAGACAGGGTCGTCTTCGGGAAGGCCGACGTTGCGCGGCAGCCGCACGTCGCCAAGCTCGTATCCAAAACGGAGGAGACCTTCTCGCGCATCGACATACTGGTAAACGTCGTCGGCGGATTCACCATGGGGCCGATAGGGGCCACGGGCGAGGACGACTGGGACGCCATGATGGACATGAACCTGAAGTCCGCCTTCCTGTGCTCGAAGGCCGTCATACCCGTCATGATAATGAACGAATGGGGGAGGATAATAAACGTCGGCGCACGCCCTGCCCTGAAGGGCTCTTCGCGCATGAGCGCGTACGGGGCGTCGAAGGCAGGGGTCTTGAACCTTACGCAGTCGATGGCCGAGGAGCTACGTGAGCACGGCATAACCGTAAACGCCGTCATCCCGGGAACCATGGACACCCCCGGCAACAGGGCCGGCATGCCGGATGCCGATTATTCGAAATGGGTCCCGACGTCCGACGTTGCCAAGGTGGTGGCGTTTCTATCTTCGGAAGAAGCAAGGTCCGTGAGCGGGGCATTCGTACCCGTGTTCGGAAAGTCTTAGAAAGTCCTTCGGATTTATTTCGGGGAAAATCCCGAACCCGCCCTTTCCATATCCTCCAGTATCGTATCCAGGAGTTTTTGACCGAAGTCGGACGCCGTTTTAATGTCGTCCCGGGATATCTCCACGTTGTTAAGGTACTGGAGCCTGAAGACGTCGCCGTCGCCGTACTCGGGTATCACGCAACCGAAGAAAAACCCCATGTCCCGGAGGACCGAGCCGATGTATCCCGCTCCCTTTTGCTTTAGAGGTATATCGACGTATATGCAGTCAAATCTTTCGAGTGTCAGGTGCTTGAGATGAAAACGTATCTCGTCTATCGTTTTCCGGCCGATTCTCTCGATGATGATTCGCGCCTGGTTGTGGTCGTGCCGTATCGAAACCGACGCCGCGCCGGGGTGCCTGCCCTTTATGCCAGTGCCGCCGTTCTCGGCGATTATGTTCCTCTTGTATTCGAGCCGGTCATATATCTCGGCCAGGATTTTTTCGTACGCCTCGGGGACGTATATCGTCTCGGGCCCGCTCGCGAGGAGGGGCGTGAACATAAACGCGACGGACTGCCGCCTCGTCCTCTCGTCCTCGGATATGCTCTCGAACTTCACTGTCCCGGGGCTGTAGCCCAGTAGGAATCCCGTCTCCCTGCCCCCGAGCTCTATGCTGCCCTTTTGGCTGAATGGGTGCACCGTCACGGCCTCGCCGTATATGCCGACCACGTTTTGCTGCGTGACGAAGTCCTTTAAGTAATTCTTCATCATCTGGAACAGGCCGCGCCCCCTGTACCTGGGATCGACTACCGCCTCTCCCGATTCGGCCACCCTGGCGCCCGGCGCGCTGAATATGAATCCAACGTGTCCTATGAGCTCGTTCCTGCTGTTGTAGGCCCCGGAGGACAGCATCAGGCCGCTTTTTAGGAGGGACTCTATCTGCTCCGGCACGTACATGAAGTCGTTCGCGTACGTGTAGCCGTAGCACTTGAACACGAGCCTCACGAGCTCGTGAACGCCTTTTGTGTCGAGCATGGCGACGCCCACTTTTTCATCGCGGGGGGCCTCGGGGAGTTTGACGTGCTCGTGATGATCCGCGATGTCCATAACCTCCCTCACGTCCACGTACGGGAGGTTCTTCACGATCTCTGTCCTGTTGCCGCCCTTGCCGAGGCTTTTGAACCTGACCTCGTCGGCGTAGTGGCGCGACATGTAGGACTTGAACCTCTTCTCCTCGCCCATTTCGAGCTTGTCGTAATCGAAAGGAAGGCCCTTGTCTTCGACAGCTATCACGAGCGAGTGAAGGCGCCTGTAGATGATTACCTCGACGGTCTTCCGGGTGTCGCCCTCGAAGCCGTGTGTAACTATGTTTTCCAGGATGTCGGCAAGCACCTTGTCCAATCTTTCGGCGGCGGATGTCTGCATGCCGTTTGAAACGGCGATGCCCGTAACCATATCGATCAGAGCTTTTATGTGGCTCTTCTCGGGCGTTATGCGTATGTGTGCGATTTGTCTTTCGGGCTCGTCTGTAACTTCGGCGATCTCTTTTTCGCTCATGTATTTTCTCTTTCTTGAATCAGGATTTTTTCGTTTTGTAGAAGTGGGTGCTGGAGCTGACGAAGGACTCGGCGGCCTCCATGAAGGTTTCGGAAAGGGTGGGATGCGGATGTATCGACAGCGCTATGTCCTCGGCGAGCGCCCCCATTTCGACGGCGAGGACGCCCTCGGATATGAGCTCACCCGCCCCTACCCCCGCGATCCCGACGCCGAGCACGCGGCCCGTTCCGGGCTCGAGGACGAGCTTCGTCACGCCGTCGGGGCGGTCGAGCGTAGACGCCCTCCCCGACGCGGCCCAGGGGAATCTCGCGATGGTGAAAGGGATTTTCTTTTCGCGCGCCTCGGTTTCGGTGAGCCCGCACCAGGCGATCTCGGGGTCGGTGAAGACGACGGCCGGGATGGCGTTGGGCTCGAAGGCGGATTTCTTGCCGGCGAGCACCTCTGCGACCACCCTACCCTCGTGGGTCGCCTTGTGGGCAAGCATCGGCTCGCCCGCGACGTCCCCTATGGCAAAGATGTGGGGCTCTTTCGTGCGGCGGTATTCGTCTACCTTTATGAAGCCCTTCGCATCCTTCTCGACGGAGGTGTTCTCGAGACCTATGCCCTCGCTGTTGGGCTTTCTGCCGACGGAAACGAGCACTTTGTCGAAAGCTATCTCGACGGGCTTGTCGTCCTTTTGCTCGACCGTGGCAAGTATGCCGTTGTCTATTTGCTTGAGGCTCGTGACCTTGGTTTCGAGCATAACGGACTTGTATATACCCTCGATCCTTTTTTGAAGGATCCTTACCAGGTCCCTGTCGGCGCCGGGCATCAGCCCGGGGGCCATTTCGGCTACGGTGATCTCCGTCCCGAGCGCGGCATACACCGTGCCGAGCTCGAGCCCTATGTACCCCCCGCCGACGATCAGCATCGAATTCGGGACTGACGGCAAGTCGAGCGCCGAGGTGGAGTCGAGTATGTGGGGGGACGTAATATTTATCCCGGGTATTCCCGCCGGGCGCGAGCCGGTCGAGATTACGGCGTATTCGAAGGAGAGCTTCTGTGTGTCTCCGTTGGTCTTTATTATTTCGAGCGTGCGGGAATCGGTGAACGACGCCAGGCCGCGTATGTACTTCACCTTCCGCATCTTCGAGAGCTGGCCGAGGCCGCTCACGAATTTCTCGACGACGCCGTCCTTCCACGCACGGAGCTTCCCGGCGTCGATCTCGGGTTTCGGGTACGTGATACCCCAGTCGGACGCCTGCGCGGCTTCGGTTACCACCCTGGCCGCGTGGAGGAGCGCCTTGGACGGAATGCAGCCCCTGTAGAGGCAGACGCCGCCGGGGAATTCCTCGGGGTC
>JBFWTW010000103.1:0-10253 GCA_050247635.1 Candidatus Dadabacteria bacterium
TTGCCCCGTTCTGGGTGGGCTGCGGCATTTGCCCGAACTGCCGTAAGGGATACCCGACGGCATGCACGGGCGGGGGCGGATGCTTCGGATTCGGCGAGGCCCTCGGCGGGTTCTGGGGCGGCCAGGCAGAGTACGTACGCATACCCTTCGCCGACACCACACTCGAAAAGGTACCGTCCGAAATGGCGGACGACAGCGTAATCTTCCTCGGCGATATCTTCTCGACGGCGTTCTTCTGCGCAGAGTGGGGGAACATAAAGCCGGGCAACACTGTCGTCGTATTCGGCGACGGGCCGCTCGGGCTTTTGGCCACGGCCTCGGCGAAGCTCTTCGGCCCCTCGAAGATAATAACCGTCGGCCACCACGACTTCAGGCTCGACCTCGCGAAGAAGCTCGGCGCCGACTACGTCATAAACTCGAAGAACGGCGATCCGGTAGAGCAGATAATGGGCCTTACGAACGGCGAGGGCGTGGACGTCGCGCTCGAATGCATCGGCTCTAACCAGGCAGTGCTCGAAGCGATGAAGGTCGCCCGCCCCGGCGGCACGATTTCGTTCATCGGCTTCATGGTCCAGGAGCTGCCGATACCGATGCTCGACTTCTACCTTAAAGACCTGACGTTCAGGGGCGGCGTCTGCCCGGCGAAGAATTACATCCTTAAGCTCCTTCCGCTCATCGAAAGCGGGAAGATCGACCCGACTGCCGTTATAACGCACGACCTTCCGCTGGCCGACACGCCGCGCGGTTACGAGCTCATGGACAGTAAGGCCGAGAACGCGATAAAGGTCGTCATCACGCCGTAAGCCGGCCGCGTAAACACGCGCGTGGTTTATAATATGTCGGTGCAGAATCTCGACAGTCTCTTCGAGCGGCTCGCGAGGTCCGCGTTCCGCTCGCGATTTCGTCTCCGCCCTAAGGAGCTTGAATACCTCCGCGGTAAGGGGCTGGAAACCGTCCTCGACCACGCCCGCGCGTTCATAGACGAGCGCCTGGCCCCGGCCGACATACCGAACGACGGCAGGCAGACCCCGATCCGGAACCATCCGGCGTTCATCGCCCAGCACGCGACAGCGACCTGCTGCCGGAAGTGTCTCCAGAAATGGCACGGCATCCCCCGCGAGGGCCACGAGCTCACGCCCGGGGAAAGGGATTACGTCGTCTCCGTCATACGGAGATGGCTCTCGGCATACGACTGATTTCCGCCGGTCCGGATATACACTTCCGTTTTTCACTACCTCTTTTCACCCTGTGTTTATGAGTATTTCGCTTGAAAGGTCTGATTATAGTCTTATCCAGATATTACAAATCTCGTACTTATTTAAGACTTTACAATCCCCGCCCGAATCCCCATAATAGAATTTTCGAGGTTGCCCGAAAGGCACTGTACAGCGCTCGTCAGCCCGTACAACAAGCCAGACTACATCCGCAAAGGAACGCTATGAAAATCGATTGGGAACTCGTGGGAATCTCGGGGGAGAGCAACTTTTTGCAGCTGTTTTTCGAAGCTCATTCCGGGACCCTCCTCGCGCACTGCTACAAGAGCATCGGCAACGGATACGGGATAAAGAGCGTATGGGGGAGGGGCGTCGCGGACGAGAAATACCGTAAGCTTACGCCCGACGATCCTTCGCTCAGCTTCGAAGACCCTGTCCTTTCGCCCGTCTCGCCGCACCTTTACACGAACGTTATCCGTGTCGAGGAGCGTAACGGCGATTACGACGGCTACGCGTGGGATTCCGTCCGCCGTATCGATCTTTCAACAGGCGCGGGCGAGCTGATAATGTGCCCCGACGCCATCGCCGACGACCCGGACGAGGTCAAGGCATGGGTGAGCACGGTGTACGGCATAAGCTGCGACGGGCGCGAGGTTTACTGCTCCGTCGCCAATCGGCGTAGGGGAGGGCGCGCCGTTTCCCCGACGGAATATTATCTCTCCAGATACATCGTGGGCGAGGGCAGGCTCGAGCCTATAACGCGACTCCTCGCCACCTTCCTCTAGGCGGCTCGCAGCCGCCGGCAATCGAAGTAGCAGCGCATTGCTAAAACCACCAGCCGCGCTTCCGATGGTTCCCGGCAACTTCGTCGAAAATCACACTACGTGTGCGGGCCACGCCCGCTGCAAATCGAAGTAGCAGCTTATCGCTATCACCACCCGTCGCGCTTCCGGTGGTTCCCGGCAACTTCGTAGCTACGTCGAAAATCACACTGCGTGTGCGCACGTACCCCCCCGCGTCGAAAGCATGGCGAAATCGCCCGAGAAATTGGTTAAACTATTTTCAGCTAAAGAAGCCGGAGGTCAGTTTTTATGAAATTAGCGGTCGCTGCAATAATCATATTGTTATCCTCGGTTTACATTGCCGAAGGAGCGACGGACAAACCGATGCCCAATAAGCCTATGCCGAACAAGATAAAACGCGTAAGCAATATCTCGTCCCAGAAGGTGGGCAGCCTCGGAAGGTACAGCACCCAGCTCAACAGGACGATAAGTGCGACCGGAAGGCTCGAGCTCACACCCGAGCAGAAAGACAAGGTGCAGGCGCTTCGTAAGGAATACGTGGTTAAAATGGCCCGCGACGAGAACGAGGCCAGGGATCTGGAAAAGGCCGCATTCGACGCAGTCGGCAAACCCTCTTTCGACCCCGCCGCCGTGAAGAAGCAGTTTAAAAAGCTCCAGGACCTCGAGGGCGGCCTCGCCGACAGCTACGTCACAGCGCTCGCTTCGCTCCGTGATATAATCGGCGAAGAAAATTACGCAAAGGTGACGGACCCGCGCTTTGCGTTTTCGAGCGACCTCGTACAGACGAGACAGCGCGGAGAAATAAAGAGGGCCAACGAGCTCGACGTCGAAGCCGTCAAGAAGAACGCTTCGGAAGCCGAAAAGGCCGAGACCGGCTCGGCCGGCGCATCCGACAAAGGCAAGAGCACGGGCGAATAGCCTTGTGTTTCCAGGGTACCCGCAATCATTCCCGGGCGGCCGGCAGTGTCCTCCCCGCCCGGTACAAATCCTTTCCGGAAGGAATCGCCAATGAAAAAAAACAGCCTGACGGCAATGCTCCATCCGAAAACAAACGCATCTTCTCCGGCTGCGCGCGGGATAGTTATGCTCGCCGCTGCGGCCGCCTTTGCAATACTTAATATTATGCTGCTGTCCTGCACAGGCAGCGGATACGCAAGCTCCGCGCCTGACCTCGAGAGCCGCTCCACGGGCGCTTCCGCGAGCGCCGGGGCCTCCGACGCCGACGGGTCGTCGTCCGCAGGGCCCTCCGGGCAGGAAGGGGCGGTGTCCGTTTCTTCCGACGAGTCCTGGTTTCTCGTGACGGAGGTTAACGGCGACACACGGCACTACACCGTATACGTCGATACGTCCACTATTCAAACGGTAGACGACGAAGTGATGTCGTGGAGCAAGCTCGTGTTCCCGGATGACCAGAAGGATTCGGACGGCCTCACGTACAGGGAGGTCAGGATCGCCTCGGCCATTAACTGCGACAAGAGGACCTACATGTACAGCGCCTCGAAATTCTACGACGCCCTCGGCAGGATGGTTTACCACGAGAGCATCGAAACGCCGAGGAGCCCGATCCCCGGCGGCACGGTCAGCGAGTACATTGCCAACTTCGTCTGCGGATACACGCCGCCGGCCTCGAGCGGTGGCTCGGCCCCGCCGCCCTCGAAGTAATCTCCCGGCTAAAGTAGAGGCAGGGCGGAATGGACTTCCGTTTCGTCCCCGCCGTAGATGTGGACGACCTCCCAGCCGTTCCTGCAGAGCGCGTCCGAGATGAACGACCTGTGGCATTCCCTCCACTTGAGCTCAGAGCACATGAACGCGGCCGTGCTTCGTTCCGCGACCTCTTCGAGCGCCCCCAGTGCGTCAGCAAACTCCGCTGATTTCATATACGCCTCGTATCCGCCCTCGCGTTTCCCGCCGAGGCGGGGCATCCAGATGTACCTTATCCCGTGTGCTGCAAGCGCGTCCGACAGCTCTTCCCCAGAAAAGTGCGGATAGCGGCGCGACACAGGGTAGCTCCTCACGTCGGCGAGCGTTTCAATGCCGTGCGCTTCGAGCGCGGCGATGAAATCGCCGATGCTCCTGTTCGAATGGCCGATGGAGTGGATCGTCTTCGAGTGTGATGCGGGCATGGATTATCCGCCCGCCCTGTCGCCGCGGCTGCGGTGCATGCCCGCGAATCCGACGAACGCCAGAAGCACTATGTACAGCACCTGCGCCATTACCCTAAGGTGAAGCTCCGTGGGCGGCCGCCCGCCGAGCGTGATGTTATTGATCGATGCGTAGATGTTTGCCGGCAGGACGGCGGCGAGGAATATGATAAAGAGGACAGAGATCGTCCCGACGCGTCTTCCCGACGCAAGCCAGAGCGCGCCCGCGATCTCGATGGCCCCGGTGGCGTAAACAGTAGCGTCGTTCCTCAAAAACTCGAACGGTATCATCCGCACGAAATCGTCTTTGAGCGACGTGAAGTGCGAGATCCCGGTGAAGATGAACATCACGGCGAACCCGAACCTGAGGCAGTCGGCGAAGCTCCGGAATTTCCCGGCTCCGAAAAACCCGGCGATTCTGAACGCGGCGGTTGCGATAACCAGGACGTAAAGCGAAACCATAATGTATCAGGATATATCGGCGGCGGAGTTATACAAAGCGAAGCGCGGGAAGGTTCCGCGCCTCGCCTGTTTCGGCGCATATTAAACAGCCGGCTGTTTCGTCAGCCGTGCTTCTTTACGGCGGCGTCTATGTGCGGCGCGGCCTTGGCAAGGTCGGCGGGCGTCATGACGGGCTGGACCTCGAGCGCGGCGTCGAACGCGAGGAACCACGGCTCGCCTATTCTCGGTATGTCCGAGGCGTCGTTCATCTCGACGACGAATATGGCCGTCCTCTCTCCGTTGTCGGCGATGAAGTATATCGACTCCGGCTTCTGCTCTTCGATTATGGCCTGTATCTTTGGGCCCAGCTCGCCCCTCCTGGCGGCCTCGTTTCCGGCTTCGACAGAAATATTTACTTTGAACATGAATCGCATGAAAGGCCTCCTGAAAACGGGTTTGATAAGCAATAGATTATATGGTCACCTGGCGTAATTAAAGAGAGAATTGGACCGTTTCGTTGCCGGGCACAATCCACAGGATTCCGACGCGACATTTTCTTCGCCTCCGTGTATATTAATCCCCTTAAACATACGATAATTGAAGGGAGTAACCGACACATGACGGCAAATAAACCAATCCTCGTCACGGGAGACAGGCCGACTGGGCGGCTTCATCTGGGGCACCTCGTGGGCTCGCTCGTCAACCGTATAAAATTCCAGGACGACTACGACTGCTTCTTCCTGGTTGCGGACCTCCACATGCTGACGACCCATTACGACAAGGTCGGCGAGGTCGAGCGCAACACGCTGGAGATGGTCATGGACTGGCTCGCCGTCGGCATGGACCCCGAAAAGTCCACGTTCTACGTCCAGTCGCAGATCCCCTACATCACAGAGCTCTACGCCATGCTAGCGATGTTCTGCGGCGTCCCGCGCGCCGAGCGAATCCCGACGCTCAAAGAAAAAATTCAGGACATGGGCGTCGGCGAAAATTACTCGGTCGGCCTCCTCGGCTACCCGGTCCTCATGGCCGCCGACATACTGATGTTCAAGGCGACGAAGGTCCCCGTGGGCGAGGATCAGCTCAGCCACATAGAGCTCACGCGCGAGCTCGCCAGGCGGTTCAACTTCCTCTACGGCGAGTACTTCACGGAGCCCGAGCCCGTCATTAGCGAGACGTCGCGGCTCGTCGGGACGGACGGCAACCGCAAGATGTCGAAGAGCCTCGACAACTGCATCTACCTTTCGGACGACGCGAAGGAGGTCGAGGCGCGCGTACGCATAATGTACACCGACCCGAACCGCATCCGTGCCGACATACCCGGGACGGTCGAAGGGAACCCCGTATTCATATACCACGACGCGTTCAACACGGACCTCGAAGAGGTCGAGGACCTGAAGACCCGCTACCGCGCGGGGAAGGTCGGCGACGTCGAGGTGAAGAAGAAGCTGTCCCGCGCCATAAACGAGCTGCTGGAGCCGATACGCGAGAAGAGGAAGTTCTATGAGGACAGGCCCGACGACGTCCGCAGCATTCTCCACGAAGGCACGCTCCGCGCCCGCGAAGTAGCGCAGCGGAACATGGACGAGATAATTTCGAAGATGGGCCTCTTCAAGCCCTGAGCGGTACGACTGCAGCGCCTGCCGGAAATCGAAGCGGCATATTTTTGTTGTCATTCCCGAATGCTTGTATCGGGAATCCAGCACGCCACGCGTGCATGAATCCGATGTCGCGGCTCGCAGCCGCGACCCCCACTTTCGTCATCCTGCCTGTCCGGCGAAGCTTTCAGCGAAGACAGAAACTTGATTCAGTATCTCGTTTTTAAAAGATAGATCTCTCACTGTTTTAATTTGAGGTATTTCCGGGCAGTACCGGATATGCTTTCTTGCAATCGGCTCAGGGCATCCGATTCCTCGCTCGCTCGGAACCGTTGTTCGAGATGACAAAAACTCTTGATGGATTTTTGGCGGAAGTGGATTCCCGATTCAAGCATTCGGGAATGACAGAAGTGGAGCGATTCCTCGCTCGAAATCGTTGGGAATGACAAGTTATTAGACGGAATGACCTTGCGTGCGTCACTCTTCCTCTTTGTCCCCGTTCTTTTTCCCGCCGCTGTAATACCGTTCGAGCAAAAAGAGCGCGGCGAAGCACACGACAATCCCGGCGGCCAGGAGAAGGGTGTTCATCTCAGTTGCGCGCTACCGGCTGGGGGGTGAGCTCTTCCTTCATCTTGTCGATGATCATCGAATCGATGTACCCGTTCGAAAGCACCTCGTATCCGATAGTCCCCTGGTAGGTGTAGGGCCTGATGGAATAATCTATCTTCACTTCGGTGACTTCTTCCGAAATCTTTTTCAGCGAAACCTTGAGATTCTCCTGCGTGTAGACGGTGTTGGCCGTCCCCGGAGTATACTTCGCGACCTTTTCGAGGTAGTCGTTTATCGACGACGACTGGATGTCTGACTTCGAGGGATATGTGTACGAGCGGAGGAGCCGTCCGTTCTTCCTGTAAACGTACGCCTCTTTCAGCCTTATCACGCCCTCCGTCGGGTCGATGAAAGCGATAGGCCATTTGAGTATCTCAACGCTTTCGAGAGCCGCCGTCCAAACCCTGTCATAAGGCGCTTTGAAGTTGGTGTACTCTTCGCTTTTTCCCGAAGTGACTATGGCCGATTCGGTCTCTTGCGAGTTCGTTTCAGCTTCGGAGGGCCTCTTCGTCCTGTACGATTCGGGAATGTAAACGCTTGGTCGGCTGCACCCGGCAGCCAGCAGAAAAGGTAGAAGTAACAGTATCTTTCTCATCTTTTAACATATCCCCCCACTAAACTTTAACATATAATTCCGACATTTCTTATAATTTTTTCACCTCTCGCCGGGCCCGCCCGCAGCTTCAGGCCCGGTCTCGAAGCGCCCCCATATGAATATACGTTTCATGGGCCTTCCGGGGCAGCCGGGGAGGGGTTATATATCGCGTCCCTTGCCCGAATCTCCGAGCTCCATGAGCTCCGGAGGGTAGGGGCGGAAGTATGTCTGGGCCTCCAGGTATTCCTCGCCGTATTTCACTATCCAGGAGCCCATTACGGTTATGACGGCCGAAAGGGGTATGCGCTCCCGCTTGAAGTCTTCGAGGAGCGAAAGGAAGTAGGCCTTTTCCTTTCCGGTGAGCTCGTTCCGGAAATACCCCATCGCGTGCATAAGGACGTTTACGTTCGACGCCCTCCTGGGGAGCGGCGCCAGCGTCTTCGCCAGCCTTTCGCCGTATTCGTCTATGACGCTCTCCGGCGGCCGGCCGCGCGCGTTGGCGACGATTCTCCCGAGCGCGCGCATCTCGTTCTGGTTGTGTGTCATGAGAAGGAGCTTGTTCTCTGCCTGGAACCTTACGAGCCCGCGCATCGTGCCCGCCTTCCTCACCTCCCTGAACCGCGCAAGCGCGTAGACCCTGGTGAGGAAGTTCTCCCTCACCCTGAAATTAAGGAGCCTTCCTTCGTCCTCGGCCGGGAGATGGGGAAATTTTTCGAGCACCTTCTCTGCGAAAAGCCCCGCGCCCTTGCCCGAGGCAATTTCATTATCTGCGTCGGGGAATTCCCTGGCGTCTTTTATGCCGCACGAGGGCGAGCGGCTCTTGAGTATGAAGCCGTCGGCGTCGTTGAGGCTGCCGAGGAACCCGTCTGCGAAGCCGTTCATCGCGTCCGTCAGATCCCTCCCGGTTGTCGGCTGGATGAGCCTCCGCCCGCCGGGCCCGCCCACCACCCTTATCGGGTCGCGTGGTACGCCAAGCCCTATTTCGAGCTCGGGGCATACGGGCACGAAGTCAACGTAGGGCGCGAGGGCGGCGACGAAGTTATTGGGGATCTTTTGGCCGTTGTATCTGCAAGCGTCGAACTCGAAGCACCTGCTCGCGATTATCCTTGGCCTGGGGAATTGTTTCATAGCGGCGTTCCTGACGGGGCGCTACTGGAGGGTTGACGACTTCTTCTCCGTCTTGCCGGTTAGCGCGCTGTTTATGGAGTCCCATTTAGCGACGAGCGCCATAAGCGCCGTCCCGGCGCGCCCGGGGTCGCTTTCCCTTGCGAGAAGGAGCGCGTTCTTGAGCTCCGAAACGGAATCCTCGTTCTTGAGCGAGCCCGGCGCGATGCGGGTGCTTATCTCGCCGTAGTTAAGCAGCACGAAGCTGCTCTCGTCGAAGGAAGACAGCCAGTGCCGGAGGTTCCTGGCCCCTGCGGCGAGGTCCTCGACGATAGCCGATACGGGCCCGAGCCCAGAAGCCGTCCATGCCTCGATGTCACGCCCGGCCTCTTCGAGGCGGGCCGCCGCGTCCTTGAGCCTGGTCCTGTAATAGATCGCGTCCTGGCTCACCGCTCCCCACCCGGTGTGCGTGTAGAAGTACCTCTTTTCCTCGCCCCGGTACATCAAGAACCATTCGAGCGGGATGAAATCCTCGGCGGTGAACAGGTTGACGTTCGTCTTCGAGCCGACGGGCGTAAGGTAGTATTCCCCGTCCTCGTCTTTAAAGAAAAAGCAGTCCCGGATCGCGTCCTTCTCGATCCCCGTCTCCGCGGAAAACGATTCCCTGAAGGTGTCGTATTCCCTCCCGTACCACGCCGACTGCGGCGTGGCCGGGCCGTCCCTGAACTGCTCGTAAAATTTGATATAGCTCTTCCAGTAGTCCTGATCCTCGACTGCCCTGAGGGGCTCGTAAACCATGAGTACGCTTATAGCCATATGTTCCGGCCTCCAGGGGTAAGTTTAGCAAAAATTGCGAAAAACCCCTAGCCGGCCGCATCCAGCCAGGGGCTAGGGCAGCCCCGTATCCTTCTTAAGCTGCGAGACGTATTCGTCGTCCACGCGGCTCCCGGAATACACCTCGTGCGCGAGGTTACGCATCTCATAATGGTTGACTATGGGCTTTTGGTACGGGAGCTTGTACGTGAGCGGGTTGTGGATCTTCTCGGGCTCGACATCCGTAAGCTCGGGGATGTAGCGTTTAATGTATACGCAATCCGGGTCGAAGTTCTGCGACTGGAGCAGCGGGTTGAAAATCCGGAACGGCTTCGGGTCGGCCCCGCACGACGCCGACCACTGCCAGTTGCCAATGTCCACTGTCTCGTCGTAATCGATGAGGTGATCGAAGAAGTGCCTGTCGCCCCAGCGCCAGTCGGTTATCAGGTCTTTCGTAAGGAACGATGCTACGATCATCCTCACGCGGTTGTGCATCCAGCCTTCCTCTTCCAGCTGCTTCATCCCGGCGTCCACGATCGGATACCCCGTCCGGCCCTCGCGCCACGCGTCGTACCACACCTCGTCGTTTATCCATCTTATGTTCCGGCGCTTCTCCTGGAATTCGAAGCCGCGCGTCTCGGGGAAGTGATGCATGATGTGGTACCAGAACTCTCTCCAGGCGAGCTCCGAAATGTAGGACGACGTGGCCGGGCTCCCGCCGGACGCCGCCTCGTAAACGCGCCTTATGGATACGATGCCGAACCTGAGATAAGGCGATAGCTTTGACGTGCCGTCCATCCACGGATGATCGCGCGTCTCGGTGTAGGCCGCGAAGTCGAAATCCTCGAGCCTTTTCCTGGGGAGGTCGAGGGGCCATCCGGAGAGCCTGCCCGGGCCAAGAGGCTCGAGCTCTTTCTCGACGGGCGGGATGTCCA
>JBFWTW010000104.1:0-10233 GCA_050247635.1 Candidatus Dadabacteria bacterium
TAACGTCAGCGATGGCGAGCTGCGGCAGTTCTGCGCATCAGAGAGGACGGTTCATACGTCTGCAAAAGCGGGAACCGGCATCGAGGACCTGAAAGAGGCCATCAACGGGCTCCTCCGCGGAAAAGAGGGACGCAAAGAAGCGGGCGAGATCGTTTTGACCGAGCTCAGGCACAAAATCGCCATCGAAAAGGCGGCGGAAAGCCTGTCGTCGTTTCTGAATCTGCTGGACACCGGGGAATCGCCCGAATTCCTCGCGCTCGACCTGAGAGTAGCCCTCGACTCCCTTGGGGAGATTACCGGCGAGGTTACGACAGAGGATGTGCTCGGCCGCATATTCAGCAAGTTCTGCGTGGGCAAATAAATACGAGATACGCCATGTTTCACGTGAAACAATGATAATTGTGGATAAACAATTTCACATTTGTTAAGGCCATGTTAAACAACATTATTCTTTAATAACAGATGGTTAGAACACGGTTCAAGGTTTTGTTGAAATATTCATCCACAATCCTTCCACTTTTTTCCACACTTTTTCACGAACGGTTTACCACCCCAGGCAATCATAAAGGCCTTTCTTCACGCTATCGAAATGTGCGGTATCGGTATCCAGCGAAACGTGGCCTATGACCGAAACAGGCATAACTCCGATGAGGGCGTTCGTAGCTAACGCAAGCTCGCATTCATACAGATCGTCCGGTATATAATGCCCCTCCCAAACATCCAGCCCCGCATCGCCGGCAACCTGCAGAAGGGCTTCGCGGGTGGTTCCAGGAAGAACCCCGCATTCGAGGGACGGGGTATAAAGCATATTGTCCCTGATCCAGTATATATTGGCCGCCGAGCACTCGGCCACGTGCCCCTTGTCGTTCAGGAATAGGCACTCGCTGAATCCGGCCGAAACGGCCTCCCTCCGGGCGAGCACGTTTTCAAGATAGTTGAGGGACTTTAAGTGCGACAGGGGCGAGGTCGAATTTCTCCTCGTGGAGCCTATGTAAAGCCTGAGCGGCTCCGAAGGCGGATTATACTCCCTGACGACCGTTAAAACGGCGCTTTTCGACGGAAGGTCGTAAAACAGCGTGCTCCCGTCCGAAAGGAGGCATACCTTAACGTAGGCATCCTCGATCCCTGCTGCCCTTACTGCATTTTCAACCAGCCCTTCGATATACGAGATCGAATACATCGGTATTCCGAGGTATTCCGCGCCTTTTCTCATCCTTTCGTAATGGCTCTCGAACAGCGCCGGGATCCGCGATTTATACCTGAAAGTCTCGAAAAGCCCCTCGCCGTAAAAAAGCGTTCTTACAGGTAGCGCATCGTTTACGGGCTTATCCTCGATAAATATATGCTCTGCCATTTGGTATTATCCCTCCGAAAGCCCGAGGGCCTTTGTCATGGCCTTCGACTTCAGGGTCGTTTCTGCGAATTCCGCCTCGGGGTCAGAATCCCACACTATCCCGCCGCCTGTCCAGAACGTGGTCCTTTCCGGCTCGACCACCGCCGTCCTTATCCCGACGCTGAGCGTAAAATCACCGTCCGGATAGAAGATGCCGAGCGCGCCGCAATAGGGCCCACGGTAGTGCGGCTCGAGCTCGTCGATTATTTCGAGCGCCCTCTTCTTTGGCGCTCCCGTAACAGACCCCGGCGGAAAAACCTTTCCGAGTATACTTGATACGCCCTCCCCTTCCCTCGCTTCTCCCTCGACCTCCGAAACTAGCTGATGCAGCGTCGCGTACGTCTCCACGTCGAACAGTCTGCCGACCTTGACCGAGCCCTTCCCGCACACCCTGGATAGGTCGTTCCGCATGAGGTCCACGATCATTAGGTTTTCTGCCCTCTCCTTGTCACTCCGTAGGAGTTCGGCCTTCTTTATCGTGTCCTCTTCGCGCGAATGCCCCCGGCTCCTTGTCCCCTTGATCGGGCAGGTCGTGAGCGTTCGTCCCTTCTTCCGGAGAAAGAGCTCCATCGAGCCGCTTACAAGCTTAAAATCGCCGAAATCGATATACGCACCGTACGGCACATGTTGCACGTGAAACAATCTCCGGAATAATGCTTCCGCATCTAGGCGGCCTTCGACCTCGAACCTCCGCGATAGATTTACCTGGTATATATCCCCGGATTCTATATATCGCTTGGCGCGCTCCACCATGCGAACATACTCCGGGCTATCCATGTTAGATGTAACCCGCAAGGCCGCGCCCTGAAGCGGCTGCCGGCGTGCGGCCGGCTCATCGTTGCCGGTTATCGTCATATCCTCGGGTCTGTAAAGGAGAAAAGCGAGGTCCGGGAGCTTCTTCCCCGTCTTCTCTCGTTTCCTCGAAAAGCCGTCCTCGGTAACCGCCCCATACTCATAGCCTATATAACCCACTGCTATGTACCCTTCACCTATATAGCTTTCGAGGACCTGAAGCGGATTACGCCTCATTGTTAGTATACGTTTATCATTATTAATTGTTATTAATTCATTATCCGCAATAATTTTAATTCTAGGCTCTCCGAAAATGATTGAACCCTGCCGGCCGGGCTCTCCGAGCCATCCGTTTCCAGAATCGAGGAATGCGGCAGAATATTCGGTCCGGCTATTCATGTATTTATCCAGGATTCATTGATATAACGCATCAGTAAATCCTAACCCCATAGGAGGGATTTACAATACTGCAAAGGTTGGGGAGTAACTACGGAGTAAGTTGGGAAGCGCTCCGGGCTATCCGGAGCGCTTCAGTCTTTCTTGTCAGGATTTCTTATCGGGCTCGACGGATTCCCGGAGAATCATAGAGATGTCCTTGATCTGCATCTTATCGTTCCCGGCATGCTTGGCCGCGTCCTCGAACATCGTATCGCAGAAGTAGCACGCAACGGCGAGTGTGTCCGGGTTCTTCGCCTCGACCTCCTCGAATCGGTTCCAGTTTACGCGCGGGGCCTCTTCCTCCATCCATATCTTTCCGCCCCCAGCGCCGCAGCAGAAGCTGCGCTCGCGCTTCCTGTCGAGCTCCACCAGGTTCACGCCCGGTATCGAATCGAGGAGCTCTCTCGGTGCGTCGAATATCCGGTTATAACGCCCGAGGTAGCATGGATCGTGATACGCGATGTCCTCCTTTATCTCCTTCGTCGGACGCAGGCGCCCTTCCTTGACGAGGTCGTTGAGGAGCTGGGTGTGGTTTATCACCTCGAAATTTCCGCCGAACTGCGGGTACTCGTTTTTGATCGTGTTAAAACAGTGCGGGCAGTTCGCGATGACCTTCTTCACCTTAAGATCGTTCATCGTCTCGATGTTCTGCGTCGCGAGCATCTGATAAAGGGCCTCTTCGCCGAGCCTTCTCGCCGGGTCGCCCGTGCAGCTTTCCAGCGGCCCGAGCACCGCGAAGTTAACGCCCGCCTGCGTAAGGAGGCTTACGACCGACTGCGCTATCTTCTGGCCGCGCGGGTCGTATCCGCCGTAGCATCCCATCCAGTATATGTAATCGAATCCGCTCGCGTCCTCGTTGCCCTCGTCCCCTATGACGTTAACGCCCTCGTAGCCTGCAACCCACGCGGCGCGGTCGCTTCCGCTGAATCCCCAGGGGTTACCCTGCGTCTGGAGCTTCTGGAGGGTTTTCACCGCAGAGCCCGTGAGCCTTCCCTCTAGCGTAAGGAAGCGCCTCATATCCATGATCTTGCCCATCTGGTCGATAAAGAGCGGGCACTGCTCTACGCACGCGTTACAGCTCGTACAGGCCCAGAGCTCTTCCTCCGTGACCCACTCCGGTCCCGGAATCGTGTCGAGCTCCTCGGCGACGGCTGCCGCGTTGCCGTTGGCGTTCATGAGGACTTTGCCCTCGCTGGACGCGTAATGCCTTAATTTTACTACGATTTCTCTCGGAGAAAGCGGCTTCTCGGTGTGCCATGCAGGGCAGTTGTCGGTGCACCTTCCGCACTCCGTGCACGTGTAGGCGTCGAGTATGTCCTTCCACGTAAAGTCTTCGAGCTTCCCCGCGCCGAAGTGGTCGATGTCGTCCGGAACGTTCTCGAAATCTATCGGCTTCAGCGCCCCTCTCGGCTTTAGGTTCTGGAAAAAGACGTTCGGTATAGCCGTGAATACGTGGCTGTGTTTCGAGTATGGAAGGTAATTCAAAAAGCCGAGAACAATAAGTATGTGGAACCACCAGAAGAATTCGTGTGAGAACCTGACGCCGCTCTCGCTCATGCCGCTGAAGAATACGCTGGCTATCGTGCTCGATACGGGGAGCCACGTCGGGTCGGCCTCGCCTAGGGCGACCTTCGTGCCCATGGCCGTAAGCGCCGTGACCATAAGGCCGAAGATAAGCCCGAGTATGACGACCGCGTCTAACCCGTTCACCTCGCGCCTCTTGGCTATCGTCGTCCTGTTTATGACGCCCATGACCAGCGCGACGATAACCAGTAGCTGAACTATGTCCAGAATGAACTCATACGCGACGTGCGCCTTTCCGGGGATGAGCTTGAACCCGGGTATGACGCCGCCGATAAGCATTTCTATCGTCCCTATCGTGATTATTACGAAGCCCCAGAAGATCATGAAGTGCTCGACGCCGGCGAAGGTGTAGTTCTTGACGAGCCTCTTCTGGCCGAAAACGTATATAAGTACGAGTTTTATTCTTTCCTTAATGTTGTCGAAACGCTGCTCATACTTCCCCACACGAAGGAGCTTGATCAGGTTGTAAATGTTGTATGCGAAAAAGCCGAAGGCGGCTATTATAAGGACTGCCATTATTATTGGCTTCATATATTATCGTCTCCTTGGGCCGGTGGGCGTAGTAACCCCGAAACTTGACAAGTAGTATCTTAAGAAATAGCGCTATGCAAGTCAAGCTCGAAACCGCTTTTCGCCTTGCCGTTATTAGCTATTTTGAAGATGACCCGGCAAAAATCTACTTATTCTCCCTGTGCCCGCAAGCTATGACGTATATATGTTCTATATATATTTCCGCCGCGGCTTGGCGCGCATCCGGCGAGCGCCGGGCGCTTCGGGCGACACCCGAAAGCTATTTTAACTGTTTTTCAGATTTAGGCACATCCGTGCCTTGGTAGCGGCTTTCGGAAGCTCGTCAGTTCATCGTGACGAGTATAGAGTCTACGCCCGGCTCGGCCGATTTCATGTCGTTTCCGTACCTGTTGGCCTCGCCTTGGGTGGTGAACTTACCGATCTTCACCCTGTACCACGTGCCCTTTCCGGGAATCTTTACTTCTTCGGTATACGCGGGGTAGCGCTTGGCCTTGAACCGCATCTCCATTTCCTCGGCCGACGCTTTGTCCGGGAAAGAAGCGACCTGCACCGTATACCTTCCCTCCGAGCCGCTGACGGCGGATTCGGCTTTCAGAACTGCAGCAGTTTTAGTCCCGGCGCCTGCGCCGAGGAGCGTCCTTCCCCTCGTTCCTGGGGCCGGCTCCACGCTGGAGGATGCGACCTGTTTTCCGTTCTTGTAGACCTTTGCCGAGTTCGCGGTCTCGACGTACATGAATGACTTCGAGGATTTCGAGGATCCGGCTTTGCCTGGGGACGAGACCTTGTCCTTACCGGTCGCAACCATGCTCTTGGTGTTTCTGTTGACGTGATAATTCCTCAGGTGATCGTAATGTGCGTAAACCCTGTCCACATATTCTATCGTTTCTTCGTAAGGGGGTATCTTGTATCCGTATTTTATGACGGCGTTTTCGCCTGCGTTGTAACCTGCAATGGCGAGAGTCGTGTTGTTGTTAAAGAGCTTCATCAGCATGGCCAGGTACTTTATGCCGCCGTTTATGTTCTCCTCCGGGTCGAATGCGTCCGCAACGCCGACGCGCTCCGCCGTCCCCGGCATAAGCTGCATCACGCCCATGGCCCCCGCCGGCGAGACGGCATCGGGGTTAAAGTTGGACTCTACCTTTATCATCGCCTTCACGAGCAAGGGGTCGAGGCCGTTCTCCCTGGCCGTCTGATTTATGTGCTTGTCGAATTTGTCGGAATACTTGTGGTTGTTGAGATAGCCTCTCTGGCTCTTCGGGGTGCCGCGGAATGTGCCCCACGGGCTTGCGATACGTTTAAAATCCTTACTCTTTGGATTTATATTCGTGTAGTGGACCACGCCGTTTACCTCTTTTTTATAAAAAGAAGTATCGGCGGAGCTGTCGCCGGGAAACGAGCCGAGTAAGAACGGCAGGGCCCCAAGCAGGGCGAGAAAACGACGCCCGATTATTTTTTGCGTTCCTCTTTTCATAAGGACGCACCTGTGCTGCTCAGCCGGCAAAACGAAATCCGGCCGCGCATCGATACGAACTGAAGAGCGGAAACATCCAAGACCCATCCTCCATCTCTTCGGTTAGTCGCCGCGGGGAGGTGAAACAGATTTTCCAGACCCTCACGCAATCCCCGGCGCGATTAAAAAGGCCTTTTTCCTCCGAAAATCAATTCTCAGGCCTTGTTCTCATTCTAAAGCCTCGATTTTTATTTGTCAATAACATTTGGAGCTTATGGTGCATCGTTAATGCATTAAACTATTAAACTTAATAAACTATACGAAGAAAATCGCATATTTACACGCGGGGCGTTCTTATTTATGATGAGAAGGCCCCCGACATGCTGAAAAAGATAATAATTCTCCCATTCGAAGACTTCTTTTCGGGCCTCGACTCGGCCCTGGCGACAGTATCCGCTGTAAACATAGGCGTTATCTTCGTCCTCTTCGTGCTCACATGGTGGGTGTACGTGCCGATCCACGAGCTCGCGCACGCGCTCGGGTGCATTATCGGCGGAGGCACCGTAAGCAGGCTCGAAATAAGCCCCCTATACGGGGGAGGCATCCTCGAGAGAATATTCCCGTTCGTCTATTCCGGCTCCGATTACGCGGGGCAGCTAACCGGGTTCGATACAAAGGGGAGCGACGTGACCTATATGCTCACGGTCTTCCTGCCCTTCCTTCTTACCATATTCCTGGGCGTGCCCCTTTTGAGGTCCGCCGCGGGCTCGGCGCCCATCGCGGCGTCCGTAAAGCTCGGGGTAGCGCTCCCAATCGCATTCGCGCCGTTCATATCTTTCAGCGGGGATTATTACGAGATGGGCTCTATAGTCGTGTCCAGTATAGCGGGGGCAATATCAGCCGCGCCGGATTCGGCGGCGTGGAGGAGCGACGACGTCTTTAAGCTCGGAGAAGAGCTCTTCTTTTCCGGAAAGCCTTACACTACGGCGGATGTTCTGGGTGTGGTCTCTTCGTTCGTGCTCGGAGTCGTATTTATATACGCGACCTATCTTCTCGGGGTCCTCTGGAGTAACGTGCTTGGCATCGGGAGGAAAAAGGGCCCCGCGTCCTGACGACACTCACTTCTTTTTCCACCTTCCCTTCTTCGCCCGTTTGGGCTGGGCTTCTGTGTGCGTCTTTTCCTTGGGGCCGTCTGCAGCGGCGGGCTTCCGGGCGGAATCCCTGAAGAAGTACAGGTACGCGCCTATCAGAAAGGGCTCGAACCTTACTACCATGTTGTTTATGAATCCCCAGAGGAATTCCCAGAATACATGCACCGCCTCGCTCGACTTCTCGTAGCCCTGCTTTTCCAGCTCCGACGTAAGCCCGTGCGCCTCGTATGAGAAGACGAAAAGGAAATGCACGACCACCATTATCAAAAGCGCCTCGGCGTAGACGCGCCGCCTTTTCAGAAACGGATAGAACGCCGCCATTATCGCGAACGTGAGCGGGGCGTTAAATGTGTAATTCGATATCGGCACGTTAATGCTCGTCTGAAGAATCGTCACCCCGTATTTTTTCGGGATGAAGCCGACGGTGACAATGTCCTTTTCCCTCTTCATCTCGACTATCTTCACGTTCTTGACGATCGCCGCCGCATAGGAAGCGACAGTCGTCACTGCCATGCCGTAGTAGTTCTTTATTCCGAGCCAGAGCCCGAGCGAGACGAGGTAGGCGGCGATAAATATAAGAGCCGACTTTAAAATGACGGACCTATTCAATGGCCTCTTCCTGTTTCTCCTGCTTCCGGTTTATATACGTCAGGTACAGGACGAACGTGCCGAGCGCGACCGCTATCATAACGCCCTGTGCTACGTACAGGTGTATAACGTCGAAGAGCTCCCTGTGGTATACGCCGGCGTATGCGAGCCCGACGATTCTTATTAGATTCAGCACCTGGATCACGGCAAAGCCGCCGATTATTCCGATGAGCCTCTGCCTCCAGGTTGCGGGGAACGTGAGGACTGCAACTGTGTAGATCATTACGGCTTCGAGGCCGTTACACCCGAACTCGACGTCGAGCGATATCGACGGGAGATGCATGAGCGAGCCCTGGGTCGAAACGGGGATACCGATTACGCCCAGTATTTTCGCGGTCAGGAAAACGATTACCTGCGAGTACCCGTCGTTTATGTCGAACACGTCCTGGACGGGCTTCAGCCCTATGAGGAGAAAGAACAGCCCCATAAGGACGACGTAAGTTATGACGAACCTTAAAACGCTGACCGGGGCAGGCCCGGGTTTTCCTTTTGGATCTTTCGCTTCTTCCGTCATGAGGCTCCGTTGACTGGTTGAGTGTGAGGGCCGAGGACAGCTTCAGACTTTGTAAATACAGGACTCAAATATACATCCGGGGCCCGGTTTTTTCAAAGCGAACGGAGGGGCGGCAAACCGTGTTCAGCAGCACCCATCATGCTCGCCGCGCACCGCATCGAGCCCTTCCTTGAAGAGAAACGCGACGATCACGAGCCCGGCGGCCGGGTCGGCCCACCATATACCGTACAGGTAGTTGAGCCCGAGCCCCGCCAGAAGAGAAAGGGAAAGGTAGCAGCATGCGAGCGTCTGTTTCGAATCGGCGACGAGGCCTCTGCTCCCGACAGATTTTCCGAGCCTGTATTTCATGTAGAAAAGGGCGGGCATCACGACGAGGGACACAGCCGCGATGATTATCCCGATGAGGCTGGGCTCGGAGGGCTCGCGGAATATGAGCTTCTTCAGGCACTCGTACGCGACATAAGCCCCCAGCACGAAGAAGGTATACCCTACGAGCTTCAGCGCACGGGCTTCTCTTCTTTCCTCTTCTTCTTTGGAGAGTTCACCGCGTCCCCCGAAGCGCCAGATCATAACTCCGCCCGAGAGCGATTCGACAAAACTGTCGAGGCCGAACCCGATAAGGGCTATGCTGCCCGCGGCCGCGCCTGCGGCAATGGACACGATCCCTTCGAGGAAGTTATACGCTACGGTGAATATGGAGATATAAAGAGCCTTTTTATGCAGGCTTCGCAAGCCGCCGGAATCGGAAGGATTTTCTGAAATCGAATGCTTCATCACACAATTGACCGCTGATATCCGAAGATTTATTTAATCAGGATAGCACAACTATTTTTCCGCCCCGGGCATCATACCGCTCTCGACGAAGCTGAAGTATCCGTCCTTCCCGACGATAATGTGGTCGAGGACGCGTATGTCGAGCGTATGTGCGGCGGCGGCTATGTCGCGAGTGAGCATCTGGTCTTCTTTCGACGGCGACGGATTTCCGCTCGGATGGTTGTGAACGAGTATCAGCCCCGAGGCATGGCGCGCAAGCGCCCTCTCGATGATCCTCCGGGGGTAGACCGCGACGTTGTCCACAGTCCCCTCCTGCAGCATGGCGTAGTCTATGACCTCGTTCTTGGTGTTCATGAATATGACCATGAACGCCTCGTGCTTCAGGCCCGAAAGCCGCACCCTCGCGAACTTGAGGACGGCCTCGGGGGAAGAAAGCACATCCCCCTTCTTCATGTTCTCGGCAAGATAAGTGGAATAGAGCTGGTTCACGAGCCGTATCAGCGTCGCCGTCATCGGCCCCACCCCGCGTACCCTCTGTAGCTTGTTCATGTCCGCGTCGAGGACGCCCGAAAGGCTGCCGAAAACGCCGATGAGCCTTTTCGCGAGCGGCTTTACGTCCATACGTGGGATGGCGTATGTGAGTAGGAGCTCCAGAAGCTCGTAGTCGTGCATCCCCTCCGCGCCCGACTTTTCGAAGCGGTCCCTCAGTCTTTGTCTGTGATGCAGATAATGCGGCTCGTTAGACATGATCGGCGAAAGCTAAATTGTAACCTCAAACGTAAAAATTTTAAAAGGTTTAAAAAGAGGAATAGAAGAGATTGAACGTGGAATAAAAAAAGGCGGGCATCCTTTTTGGGGAGCCCGCCTCTGTGTTTCTACTCTGTTTGTTCGTGTTTGATTGATTACATCATGCCCATGCCCGGGTGGCCCATGCCCCCCATGCCGGGCGCTCCGCCGC
>JBFWTW010000105.1:0-10213 GCA_050247635.1 Candidatus Dadabacteria bacterium
ATATTAACCCAAGATATAAAAAAGTATATCGCCTGTTCGTGAAATCTCACAGAAGGCCGACGGCTTCGGGAAAGGGAAATAGCAGTATTTTAGAGTGGGCAAATCCGGCCCGGATCAGGCGTAATTAGAGTGCCGAAGCGGCGGCTGCCCCGTCCCCGGGGACGTACAGCCTCCCCTGGAACGTATCCCTCTTTTCGAGCTCCGCCTCTATCGCCTGCATCACCTGTATGTGCGATTTCCCCCAGTCGGGCGCGACGAGGAGCTGCTGCGGCGTGTCCGTGAACATCCGCTCGACGACCATCCCCGGCGAGAGCCGCTCCAGGAACTCCACGATGAAATCGATGTATTCCCCGAAGCCGAACAGCGGGAACGGGTTCTCCCTGTACATCCTTTCGAGCGGAGTGTTCTTTACGATGTGGAGGTTATGCACCTTGAAGCAATCGATGCCGAGGCCCGACACCTCCGCCGCCGTCGCCATCATCTCGTCCCGCGTCTCGGTCGGCATCCCCATTATCACGTGCGCCCCTATTTCGAACCCCCTCCCGCGCGAGATTTCGAGCGCGTCTAGGACCGACTTGTAATCGTGCCCCCGGTTCATGAATTCGAGCGTCTTGTCGTATATCGACTCTATCCCGTACTCGACCGAAACGTAGCACTCCTTCGCGAGCCGCTCGAACATGTCGAGCTTCTCCTCGTCTATGCAGTCCGACCGCGTCCCGACCGCAATGCCGACGACGCCGTCGTACTTGAGCGCCTCACGGTACATGCTTTCGAGCTCGTCCACGCCGCCGTACGTGTTCGTATACGCCTGGAAGTAAACGATGAACTTCTTAGCCTTGAACCTGCCCGTAAGGTATTCCATCCCCCGCGTAAGCTGGTCGTGCATCGTGAACCGCGCGCGGGCATAGGGCGGAACGAAGCTGTCGTTATTGCAGTAAACGCAGCCCCCGCGAGCGAGCGACCCGTCCCTGTTCGGACACGTAAACCCCATGTCCACCGAGACCTTGTTCACCCGGCACCCGAACCGCTCCTTAAGATAATCGTGATAGGAGTTATATCTCGCCCTCATTCCGGGAGATATTATACAGGTTTTGAGAAAGGTGTGAGAGAAGCCGGCCCGAACCGGAAATCAGTTTCTGAAACACACCCGGCAGATGAGCAAAGCTGCGATGAGCGCTTTTTCAGCCTGAACTCCTGCTGCAGGATAATCAACAATTTCAACGGTGATTAATTTTCAATCCCCGAATTAATCGGCCCCGTTCGTTTCCCCGAACCGCGCAACCGCCTCTGCACACTGCACAAATTAATCTCCCGGCAGCCTGGCACGCGTATTGCACCTAAAGATAGACAAATAACATAACGGAGGTGTTTTTATGAGTAGATTAATTCTACCGAGTTTAATAGCCGCGGCATTCCTGCTTACGGGGTCTAACCTCTACGCGGGAGATAACGACAAGCCGCAAAACGAATCCACGAAGGATGTTCAGAGCACGAACCAGGAGGCCCAGAGCACCAAGAAGATGGACCAGGCCATGGGGCTCCACGATTATCAGGGCGAGGTTACGTCGATTAACGCCGATACGGTGACCATTAAGGACGACAGCGGAATAGAGCATACCGTTAAGATAACGGGCTTTCAGGACCTGAGGCAGCTCCAGGCCGAGACGCTCGAGACCGGCGACGAAGTGAAGGTGCTTACCAGGAACGGAAAGCCGTACGCGATATCCAAGGTTGAAGAAGCGTGGCTGCCGGACGTGGACATCCCTGATGTGGCCGAGACCGAAACCATCAAGGGCAGGGTAACCGACGTAGACGGCGACACGATCAAGATCAAGGACGATAACGGCGTCGTTCACACGGCGGACATAACCGGATTCCAGAACATGCAAGAGCTCGAAGTCGAGACGATTGAGGAAGGCGACATAATAGTTGTGAACGTTAGGGACGGCAAAACATACGGAATAAGCAAACACACCGAAGCATGGCTCGTCAATTAACACATCTATCCGAAGATGATTGGCTTATAATCCTGCATTAGAAACAGGGAGAGGAGGTCTTGTAGACTGGAAGCATACATGACCTCCTCTCTCTTTTTTATGCGAGAGTTGCAGGCCGAGCGCGCCCGTATCCTCGGGCGAGCCGCTCCTTGAGATAATCGTAATAGGAGTTATATCTCTCCCTCATTCCGAACTGCGATTTCGAGTGCGCTAGGAATCCCCACACTTCCGTCATTGCGAGGGAGTGCCTTTCGCGACCGCGGCAATCTCGCGCACCACGTGCGCAGGAAATCGAAGTAGCAGCGTCTTGCCATAACCACTAGCCGTGCATACGGGTGCATAAAACTCCGAATGTGCTACGTCGAAAAACACACATACGTGTGTCATTCCCAACGATTTCGAGCGAGCGAGGAATCGGTCGCTGCAACTTCAATGCGCAAACCTTCATCCAGTACTGCTCGCAACCTACCTTCTTTAGTATCAAGACCTGTATCGGGAATCCACTTCCACCAGCAATGGATCAAGCGTCTTTGTCATTTCACCCTTCGCACCGAAGATGATGACAGCGCGGCGCTCGCTACGGCGGATTCCCGCGGACGTGGTCCGCCCCCTCACACCTTCCCCGCCGACGGGCACAGGTGGCTTATCGCGCACTCCCCGCAGCGTGGCTTCCGTGCGAAGCACACGGTCCTCCCGTGGTCGCCGAGCGAGTTCGAAAAGAACGTCCACTTCGGCTCGGGGATGAGCGCGCGGAGGTCAAACTCGATCTTTTCCGGGTCCGAGTTCTCCGTCAGTTTGAGCCTCTTGGATAACCGCATTATGTGCGTATCGACGATTATCCCCGGTATCTTGTAGAAATTCCCGAGGACTACATTCGCCGTCTTCCGCCCTACCCCGGCGAGCTTCGTAAGCTCCTCCATCGTCGCCGGCACATTCCCCCCGTGCTCGTCCGCGAGCGCCTTCGCGCAGTTCACGATGGACTTAGCCTTGGCCCTGAAAAACCCGCACGAGTGTATCTCGTCTTCTAGCTCGTCCCTGTCGGCGCGGGCGAAATCCGCCGCCGTCGGATATTTCTCGAAGAGCCCCGGCGTAACCTCGTTCACGCGCTTGTCGGTGCACTGCGCGGACAGTATGCAGCCTATCAGGAGCTCCAGGGCGCTCGTGTAATTCAGATGGCATCTTGCGTTCGGGTATTCGGTTTCCAGGATGGAAAGTATTTCGAGCGCGCGCTTCTTCCTGGCCGCGGCGCTCTCGGTGGATTTCTTCGCTTTTGTCTTGTTCAACTGCCTCACCTCAGTCAAACGGGCAAAAAAAAGGGGATATGCCCGGGCACATCCCCTCTGGTTTTCAGATTAAGTCGGGGGAATCCTCCCGCCTTCAGTCCTTCTTCGCCGGCTCGAGGCCTTCCTTGCCCTCGAAGAAATCCTTGTTCTTGGCGGTGTACTCGTTCCACTTTTCGGGTAATTCGTCTTCGTGAAAAATTGCGTCCACCGGGCACGGATCCACACACGCGCCACAGTCTATACATTCCTCCGGATGTATGAAAAGCTGCTCGTCGCCTTCATATATACAATCAACCGGGCACGCCTCGACGCAGGCCTTATCCTTGACGTCTATGCACGGTTCTGCAATAACATATGCCATTCTCTAATACCTCCGGAAGTTGTCTAAAGTTTAATATACTTAATGCATAAAGAGCGTTCAAGGAACCGGTTCCCGCCGGGCCTCAAAAGCCCCGGAATCGCCCGGCTCAGCTCTTTTCTATCTGTTATTTAAGCCGTCAGGGATTCTGTCCGGTGTCCGGCGCGCTTTCGGTGTCGGGTGCGGCCCCGCCGTCGCCGGCCGGCGCTTCGCCCGAAGGAGCGCTTTCGGCCCCGGAATCCGCGGGCGCGCTCAGCGTGCCGCCCTCCGTGGGTGCGCCTTCCGTGGCGGCCCCGCCTTCGGTGCTCATTCCGCCGTCTCCGCTATCCATCGGCGCTGTCTCCGTAATCGGCGCCGGTATGTCGGATATGACCGACTTGTTTCCGCCGCCAATCGCGAAATACCCGAGCGATAACGAAGTCAGGAAAAACAGCACTGCAAGCCCCCTCGTCACCTTAACCAAAAACGGCACCGCGCCGCTCGAGCCGAATATGGATTCGCTCGTCCCTCCGCCGAATATCGAGCCGAGGTCGCCGCTCTTTCCCGGCTGGAGCAAAACCACCAGGATGAGCAGAATGCTCACTATTATATGCAACACCTTTACAGCCAATATTACTATTTCCACTTTCTATTCTCCCGCTTTTAGCACTATGCTCGTCATTGCGTCCGCCCGCAGACTCGCCCCTCCGACGAGCGCCCCGTCTATGTCGGGCTCGGCCATAAGCTCCGTAATATTATCTTCGGTTACGCTTCCGCCGTATACGATCCTCATGCGGTCCGCAATGCCGCCCAATATTTTACCTGCTATTTCACGAATTGTAGCATGGACGAATTCGGCCTCGTCCGGGGTGGCGTTTTGGCCAGTCCCGATGGCCCAAATGGGCTCGTACGCTATCACGAACCGCGAAGGGTCCATGATTTCGAGCCCCGAAAGCGCGCTCTCGACCTGCCCGTCTACGACGGTCACGGTCTTACCGCCTTCCTTCTCCTCGAGCGTCTCACCAACGCAGACGATGACCTTAAGCCCCTCGGCCAGCGCGGCGTTTATCTTCTTCCGCACCATTTCGTCCGTCTCGTGGAGGATGTTCCTCCGTTCCGAGTGGCCTATTATTACCCACTCGCACCCGGCATCCACGAGCATCGCCGGGGATATTTCGCCCGTATAGGGCCCCTTTTCCTCCCAAAAAACGTCCTGCGCACCGAGCCCGATCCCCGTGCCCTCTATCGCCTCGGCCACTATGCGAAGCGCCGTAAACGGCGGCGCCAGCACAACATCTACCTCATCCGTAATGCCGGTAACTCCGCCCGCGACCCCTCTCGCGAGCTGCCCCGCCTCCTTCCCCAGCATGTTCATCTTCCAGTTGCCTGCAACAAACTTTTTTCTCATTTAATCCTTTCTTCTAGGGCGGTTATCGCCGGCAATGTGCCGTTGATGATGTATTCAACCGCCGCTTCGCCGCTCCGGGACACGTAACCTACCCGCCCCTCTACGGCCATGTCGTGGACGATCTGCGCCGTGTCGCGGCCTGTAACCGTCCCCCACGCGTCCGACTCCGCAATCGCTTCCGCCACGGCCTTCGAACCCTCGAAGAACCCCGGCTCCTCGCAAATGCCGAGCGGCCCGTTCCAGAAAACCGTCCTCGCTCCCGATATATTATTAGCGAATTGCGCCCTCGTTTCGGGCCCTATATCGACCGTGGTCGAACCTGTCGGGATATTATTGTCCGAAATTATATAGGAAGGAGAATCATTCTTCAAATCCCCGCGGACGGTTACGAGATCCACGGGCACTATAAATCTTATGCCCCTGGTCGCGGACGACGAGATGAGCTTTTTCGCGTTGTAGATCATCGACTGGTCGACCTCCGACCTCCCCGTCTCCTTGCCGAGCGTCTTCAAAAAGAGATTCCCTACAGCCCCTCCGAGGAGAAAAGAATCCACGCTGTCCATGAGTTTTTCCATGAGCGCGAGTCTGAGAGGCGTGCACCTCCCGCCGATGACGGCGGTAAACGGCCGGTCGGGTTTTGCGAGCTTCCCGAGGTTCTCGATCTCGTTCATGAACGAAAGCCCGACGCACACGGTATTGAAGAAGCCCGTTATGGCGGAGAGCGAGGCGCGCTTTTGATTCGATACAGTAAACGCCTCGTTCACGTAAATGTCCGCGATCTCGGCGAGCCTCTTCGCGTAATCGATATTGTCTTCGAGTTCCTTCTTGTGGAAGTCAAGGTTTTCGAGGAGCATGACGCTCCCCGCGGGCATATCGACGGACACCTTCTTCACGGCGTCGCCCACGGAATCCTCGGGGAAATATATCTCGCACCCGAGCGCCTGCGACAGCTCTGCCCCGACGGCCTCGAGCGAATAGCGCCTGACGACCTTCCCGCCGGGCTTCCCCCTGTGCGCGGCCAGGATAACCTTCGCCTTTTGCTGAAGGGCGTATCTCACGGTCGGCAGGATGCGCTCTATCTTCCACACCTCTCCCGCAACGCCGGACTTATCCACCGGCACATCCAGATCGGCCCTTATAAAGATCTTCTTTTCCTTGATATCTATTTCTGCAATGGATGGTATTTTCATACGGTTATTTCGTGTTTTTTTCCAAGTAAGCTGCGAGTCTCCTTAGGCCCTCGTCTATTTTTTCAGGCGCCGCGGCGTAGGAGAACCTTAGATACCCCTCCCCTCCCTCGCCGAAATCGGCCCCTGGGGTTACCGCCACGTGCGCCTTTTCCAGTATGTCGAAGGCGAGCGCCAGCGAATCGTTCGAAAGCTTCGACACGTTCGCGAACACATAAAATGCCCCCGTGGGCTCGACCTCGGTCGTGAGCCCGAGGCGCTTGAGCCCTTCTATCATCCTCTTCCTTCTCTCGCCGAACTCCTTCACCATACTTTCTGCGTCGCCCTTCCCCTTTCTGAGCGCTGCCACGCCCGCGCGCTGCGATATAGGGCTCGGCGAGATGAACAGGTTCTGCTGGAGCTTCTGCACCGGCCTTACGAGAGGCCCCGGCACTATGACGTATCCGAGACGCCAGCCGGTCATGGCGTATAGCTTCGAAAAGCCGTTTACGGTTATGGCGTTGCCCGTAAATTCGAGCATCGTCCGCGCTTCGCCCGAATACACGAGCCCGTGATAAATCTCGTCCGATATGACGGGCACTCCGAGCCCGGCTATCCCGCCGAGAACATCCGGGTCGATCACGACCCCCGTCGGGTTCGCGGGGGAATTTATAAGGATCGCCTTCGTCCGGGGCGTTATCGCCTCTTCGATGCGCGAGACGTCCGGCTGAAACCCCTCTTCCTCGTATATGCGCACCTTCTTCGGCACCCCGCCCGCTATCTTTATGAGCTGAGGATAGCATGCGTAGTGCGGGTCGGTGATTATGATCTCGTCGCCCGGGTCGACGAGAGCCAGCATCGACATGAACAGCGCCGGCGAGCTCCCCATCGTAACGATTATCCTGTCCGGCGATACGTCCACGCCGTACGATTCCCTGTAGTCGTCCGCGATGGCGTTCCGGAGCTCGCGTATCCCGAGGCTGTGCGTGTAGCGCGTGTCGCCCTCGTTAATGGCGGCTATCGCCTCCTCGCACGCGGCCGCGGGGCTCCCGAAGTCCGTCTCGCCGACCTCGAAATGTATTACCTCCGCGCCCGTCGCCTCTATCTCGCGCGCCCTTTCGAGAACCTCCAGAACGTAAAACGGCGCAATGTCTTTCGAGAGTTTCGACTGCATGGCGGTTTAGTCTATTTGTAAAGCGGAGGGTTGTCTAGATTCCGGATGGCGCACCACTGACAATGGCGGAGATTACGGTCTCCATACTCTAGAGAAGGAACCCTTATTATATTTTCCTTCCCCCTGTTAGGGGGAAGGTGAGGATGGGGGTATCAAATGGCTTACGATGTCACTCCGCCAGAGGCTCAGGCGTCCCGCTCCCGCAGAGCGTCACCGTATAATTAATGTTGCTCCCCTGACACGTGAACAGCGCATTCGCCAGCCCTTCCACCTGGTTCCCGTCGTCGAAAGACCACGCATACGCCCCGGCCTGCTGCCCGCCGGTGTTGTCGCCGCACGCCGTGTGCACGTTCTCGATGTATGCCGTCGTCTTTTTCGTCACCGTATCTTCGACATACGTAGGCCACGCCGCCGTCCTGCTGAGGTTCGTGTCGCACTGCCCGTACGGGTCGCACATGTTCTGCGGGAACTGGCAGCATGGCGGCGTCGAATTCCCCGTCGGCGGCACATTCGTATTCGTCGCGCACGCCGCCGTCGCGTCGAACGCGCAGCTATCGGCATTGTCGCCGAAGCTCGTCATGCACACTCCCCACACGTCGTTGTTCGTCCAGGGCGTCTCGTCGAAGCTCGACGACACGCATCCGAGCCTGTTCGCGTCCGCAGTGCTCATCGCGTCGAGCGGCGGGAGCCCTATCGAGGCCATGTTGAACGGCGACAGGCAGGTGCCTATCTCGTCCGCCGTGCTCTTGACGTACCCGCCGATGTTCCCGTTCGCCCCGGGCTCGAACACGTACGTATCCCACGGGCATAACGGCAGCTCCGAGCACCCGGACCCTGCCGAGCCGCATCCCGGCTGATCGTCCGGGGCTATCTCCACCATCACGTTAAAGCCCGCAACGAACGAAACGTCGTAATTGTCCTCTCCGGTGCAGTTCTTCGGTATGCCGCCGTCGAAGGTCAGCTCCGCGAGCGAGGCGGGCTTAGGCCCGTTTATGCCGCCGCAGTTTTCGACCCCCGTCGTCCCGCCGCAGTTCCCCGACTGGCAGGTGAGCACGCCGCTTGCCCCGGCTGTGCATCCGGTGCGCGCGACCATGATCCCCGAGTCCCAGCAGTCGGGGATATTAAGCTGCCGTATGCCTCCGAGGTTCGCCGGGTCGGCGTCCTTGGTCGGTATCTCCCACGTCGCGCTGCCGTCCTCCGCCCATGGCGGAGCCCCTACCCAGGCCGTATTGTTCGGTATCGTCCCGCCCGACTGCCCGCCTTGTGGTCCGCAGTTCCCCACGGCCGGCGAGCCGCTCGTATTCGCCGCGCAAAGAAGCGGCGTGAAATTAATGCTCTGCATCCCTATCCATACCGATTCCGAGCAGTTGTTAACGATCGTGAGTATGTGTCCCGGTGAAGGGGACGGTGTAGGCGTGGGTGAAGCGCTCGGGGCGGGAGTATGCCGCGGCGTTGGGGCCGGCGTAGGAACCTGCGTTGGGGCCGGGGTCGGCACGCCCGTGGGTTCAGGAATTGGAGTCGGCTCTGCGGTCGGCTCCGGCGTTGGTGCGGCCGTCGGAGCGGTCGTCGGTGCGGGTGTAGGCGAAGCGCCTATCGCGCAGGCGGCCGACTGGTCCGTCGAGCATGTCGTAAAGTCGAGTATCTGGGTGACCGAGCCGCAGCCCGCGGGCGAGGTCAGCGTGCAGCACGCGGCGTCGCCCAGCTCGGCGCATATGTTACACGCGCTGTCCGCGCCCGTGAGGTCGCACGTCCTCAGCTCCGTGTCGCCGTCGCCTCCCCCCTTGCCTGTATCGCTGTCCGAAGGCGACTCGCAGCCCCCGATGATTCCGAGCCCGAGCATGGCAAATAGTGCGTAAACGGCAAACGTCCTTAGCAATATGGAATATTTCATATATATCTCCTTTATCCTTCCTCGCGGACGGAATCAGCCCCGGCCTGCCTAAAAATACGGCCGTTAGAGATTTAGTGCAATATCGAAAGTTCGAATAAAGAAATAGCGGGAAGCGCCGGAGAGCCCCGGCTATATTGGGGACTTATTGCGGATTATAAGCTGTTCGGAATTAAACGAAGATAAGAAATGAAGGGGTTATAATCAGACCGCCGCCGTCTTCCGGCCTTCCTTCCCCAGGACCTTCTCGATCTTCCTCACGAGAAGCTCTCTCTTGAGACGGCTCAGCCGGTCGATGAAGAGCACGCCGTCCAAATGATCGATCTCGTGCTGAAACACCCTCGCGAGCAGGTCCTCGGCCTCTATCTCTATAAGATCGCCGTCGCGGTTATACGCCTCGACGACCACCTTGAACTTCCGCTTTACCTCGCTCGAAAAACCCGGAATGCTGAGGCAAGCCTCCTCGCCAAGGGCCGACCCCTCGGAATAAACGATAACGGGATTTATAAGCTCCATCAGCCCCGGCCCGTCGTACTCCTCTTCGTCGTGCGAATGAGAGCATTCGCCGGAATGAGAGCACTCCTCGTGCGCCTCTTCCGCGTCCGCCGTCCCTCTGGAATCCGCCTCTACGCCGGACTCGCCTTCCTCGCCCTCTTCTTCGCCGCCGTCCCTGAACCACGGGCTGGCGTCGATGACTACAACCCTCTTGTCCGCGCCCACCTGCGGCGCGGCGAGCCCGACGCCCCTGGCGGCGTACATCGTCTCCGTCATGTTGTCGAGGAGTGAAAGCAGCTCGTCGTCGATTTCCTCGACGGGGGCGCATTTCTTTCTCAGAAAAGGGTCCGGATATTTGAGTATTTTCAGTAATGCCATAGGGAAGAGGCTAGCGGATGGCGCGTAATTGTCAATCGTCCCATCGGGCCCGGCCGAGGCGTCCGCCGTAAGGCCACGGGGCCCTCT
>JBFWTW010000106.1:0-10016 GCA_050247635.1 Candidatus Dadabacteria bacterium
AAAAATTCGGTCTCATAAATTCGAATTTAGAGCGTATATTAAACTTATTTATCTTACCATAAATTACGGCCAGGTCAACGTTTTTTACGGCCCGGGGCCCCTCCCGCCTTTAATAAAACGTAGCTTCCGTTATATTAAACGAAGGGTATATGGGCCGGGGTTAATTGACACATAAACTGCCAGCTGGTAGTTTTTACCATGTAATAATCAGCATATCCCGGATACAAGATATCCATATTACAAGATAGGAAAAATGCAGGTTACAAAAAGCCTCGATTATGCAGTCAGGTCTTTGACCTTCATGGGACACGCACCGGTGACAAAGCACAGCATGCGCGAGATTTCGGAGCAGCAGTACATACCTCTTAATTACCTCGCCAAGATCATGCGGAGGCTGGTGAAGAAAGGGCTCGTAAGATCGAGCGTCGGCCCTGACGGCGGTTATACCCTCCGTAAGTCCCCGAGCGAAATCAGCCTCAGGGATATCTACGAGGCGATCGAGGGCGAAATAAGAATGGTCGACTGCATGGATAAGGATTCTATATGCCGCCTCCACGAATCGTGCCCGCAACTCCCGGTCTGGGACAGGGTCCAGATATCGATGATAAAGCTGCTTGAGGAAACGACACTCGAAGATATCCTCAAGGGCGAAGGGACAGCAAAAATTAACTAGGGGAGTGATTTATGAGCATTGACCTCGAAAAGCTTGCGGAACAGGAATATAAGTACGGATTCTTCACGAACGTCGAGCAGGAAATTGCGCCCAAGGGGCTCAACGAAGACACGATCCGCCTGATTTCGCATAAAAAGGAAGAACCCGAATGGCTTTTGGAATGGAGGCTCGAGGCCTATAAGCACTGGCTCACCATGAAGGAACCGCGCTGGGCCAACGTTAAATTCTCGCCCATCGACTATCAGAACATCAGCTACTACGCCGCTCCGAAGAAAAAGGAGGGGCCCAAGAGTCTCGACGAGATAGACCCCGAGATCAAGGAGGCCTATGACAAGCTCGGTATCCCGCTCGACGAGCAGAAGATGCTCGCCGGTGTGGCTGTGGACGCCGTTTTCGACAGCGTATCCGTCATAACGACATTTAAGGAAAAGCTTGCCGAGGCGGGCGTCATATTCTGCTCCATTTCCGAAGCGGTAAGGGAGCACCCCGAGCTCGTAAAGAAATACCTCGGCTTCGTCGTTCCGAGGAGCGACAACTTCTACGCCGCGCTTAATTCTGCGGTATTCACGGACGGCTCGTTCGTCTACGTGCCCAAGGGCGTCCGCTGCCCGATGGAGCTCTCGACGTACTTCAGGATCAACGCCGAGAACACGGGGCAGTTCGAAAGGACTCTCATCATCGCAGAGGCCGGGAGCTACGTCAGCTACCTCGAAGGATGCACTGCCCCCAAGAGGGACGAGAACCAGCTCCACGCCGCCGTGGTTGAGCTCATAGCGCACGAAGACGCGACAATAAAATACTCCACCATACAGAACTGGTACCCGGGCAACGCCGAGGGCGAAGGCGGAATTTACAACTTCGTCACAAAAAGAGGCAGATGCGTCGGGCGCGGGTCGCACATTTCATGGACCCAGGTCGAAACCGGCTCCGCGATAACGTGGAAGTACCCGAGCTGCATACTCGAGGGCGATAACTCCGTCGGCGAGTTCTACTCCGTCGCGCTTACGAACAAGCGCCAGCAGGCAGACACCGGCACCAAAATGGTGCACCTCGGCAAAAATACAAAGAGCACAATCGTATCCAAGGGAATATCCGCCGGTCACGGCCAGAACACCTACAGGGGGCTCGTGGAGATCGGCAAGGGCGCCTCGGGCGCACGCAACTACACGCAGTGCGACTCGATGCTCATAGGGGATAAGTGCGGCGCGCACACCTTCCCATATATAGAAGTGAAGAATTCAACGGCGCAGATGGAGCACGAAGCCTCGACGTCCAAGATAGGCGAGGACCAGATCTTCTACTGCCAGCAGCGGGGTCTCTCGGCGGAGGACGCGGTATCGCTGATCGTAAACGGCTTCTGCAAAGAGGTCTTCCGCGAGCTCCCGTTCGAGTTCGCAGTGGAGGCCGAAAAGCTTTTAAGCATAAGCCTCGAGGGCAGCGTCGGATAAAGATCGCTTCCTCTTTTTAAAATACATTCGTAAAGAACAGCTAAGGAGAAAGACATGCTGGAAATAAAGAATCTGCATGTGAAAGTAGGAGACCAGGAAATACTAAAGGGTCTCGACCTCACTATAAACGCCGGCGAAGTGCATTCCATAATGGGCCCGAACGGCTCCGGGAAGAGCACCCTCGCGCAGGTACTGGCGGGGCGGGAGTCGTACGAAGTCACCGAAGGCGAGATACTGTTCGAGGGCAAGGACCTCTTGGAGCTCGCCCCCGAGGAAAGGGCCGGCGAGGGGATATTCCTCGCGTTCCAGTACCCCGTCGAAATTCCGGGCGTAGCCAACACGTACCTGCTTCGCGAAGCGCTCAACTCCGTCCGTAAATATAGGGGCGAAGAGCCGCTCAAGCACATAGAGTTCGGGAAGCTCGCCAAGGAAAAGATGGAGGAGATGGGCATGCCCGACAGCCTTCTCAAGCGCTCGGTGAACGAAGGATTCTCCGGCGGCGAAAAGAAGAGAAACGAAATATTCCAGATGCAGATTCTCGAACCCAGGCTCGCAATACTCGACGAGACGGATTCCGGGCTCGACATCGACGCGCTTAAGATCGTCTCCGACGGCGTCAACGCGCTCAGAAGCCCCGAAAGATCGTTCCTCGTCATAACGCACTACCAGAGGCTCCTTAACTACATAGTGCCCGACTTTGTCCACGTCCTCGTGGGCGGCCGCATAGTTAAATCGGGCGGAAAGGAGCTCGCCCTCGAGCTCGAAGACAGGGGCTACAGCTGGGTCGAGGAAGAAGCCCGGCAGGCCGTCAATAACTAGGGAGAAGGCACTTTTATGGACATCACTTTAAGCACAAACGGCGGCGGCTACCGGGAAGGGTACGAGGAATTCAAAAAAGACGCGCCAGGCAAGGGCCTCGCGTGGCTAGAAGCCATTCGCGAGCAGGGAATCGCCCGTTTCTCCGAGCTCGGCTTCCCGACGCCCGCAAACGAAGACTGGCGCTTCACGAACGTAGCGCCCATAGCCAGGACGCCGTTCAGCGTTATCCGTAACGGGCACGAAAAGCTTTCGCCCCGCGCGCTCAAGCCCTACGAATTCCCCGGACTCGAAACGATAGACCTCGTCTTCGTCGACGGCACATATTCCGAGGAGCTCTCGAAGATAGGCGCGCTGCCCGAAGGCGTAAGGGTCGAGAACCTGGCGCGAGCCCTCGAAACGGACGAAGATCTCGTAAAAAAGCACCTCTCCGTCTACGCCGACTTTACCGACGAGGCTTTCACGGCGCTTAACGCCGCCTTCATGGAAGACGGCGGCTTCGTTTACGTGCCCAAGGGCGTAAGGCTCGAAAAGCCCGTACATATACTCTTCGTCACTACGAAGCGGGACAAGGCGACGATAGAAAACCCGAGGAACCTGATAGTGGTCGAAGACAACGGCAGCGCCGAGGTCGTCGAGCAGTACGTCTCCCTCGACGAGAGCGTCTACTTCTCGAACGTCGTAACCGAGCTCTTCGCCGGCGAGAACAGCTCTGTCGGACACTACCTCATCGAAAGGGAGAGCAAGAAGGCGTTTAACATCTCGACGCTAAGGGCCGAGCAGAAGAGAAGCTCCAATATAAGGTCGCACTCCGTCCTGCTCGGCGGCGCACTCGTAAGGAACAACGTCCATCCCGTCCTCGGCGGTGAAGGGTGCGACTCGCTTATTAACGGCCTCTATATGTCCACCGGCCGCCAGCACATCGACAACTACATGAAGGTCGAGCACAAGAGCCCCCACTGCGACAGCAGGCAGTTCTATAACGGCGTTCTCGACGGAAGGTCGAGGGGGGTATTCCACGGCAGGATTATTGTGCACAAGGACGCGCAGAAGACGGACGCCAAGCAGACGAACAGGAACCTTCTCCTTTCGGACAGCGCACAGATCGACACGAAGCCCCAGCTCGAGATCTACGCCGACGACGTAAAGTGCACCCACGGAGCAACGATAGGCCAGATGGACGAGAACGCGATCTTCTACCTCCGCTCGAGGGGCATACCGCACGAAACCGCGCGCGACGTCATACTGAGCGCGTTTACGAACGGCACCATCGAGAGCATGCACGTAAGGGAAATAAGAGATTACTGCGAGAATCTCCTCGCCGACTGGTTCACACAGAGAAAGCTCGCCGAAAAAGGCTGAGTCGGAATCGGCTGACCACATTCACCAACGGAGCCTGATAAAGTGTCCGAATTCGAAAAGATAGCGAAGACGTCCGAGATACCGCCGGGGGAGATAAGGTCCTTTCCCCTGGGCAGCGAAATGGTCGCTGTCTGCAACGTTGACGGCCGGTTCTTCGCCTTCAGGGACGAGTGCACGCACCAGGCGTATCCCCTTTCCGACGGCATACTCGAAGGGAAGAAGATAACCTGCATCTACCACGGCGCCGAATTCAACGTCGAAACCGGCGAGGCCCTATGCCTCCCCGCTACGGACCCCGTCGAAACCTACCCCATTAAGATAGAAGGCGAAGACCTCTACGTCCTGATTGAGGACTGACGCTTCCCGCTCAGTGCGGCAGGCATCCCGCCGCAATCCGCCTCTTGCGACTCACTTGCCGGGTCCGCCGCTATCTATGTTAAATTTACCCATATCATGAATATCAAGCTGAAGCGCGCCTACGAAAAGCCCGGGCCGGAAGACGGTCTCAGAATACTCGTCGAGAGACTCTGGCCGAGGGGTATATCGAAAAAGGACGCGAAGCTCGATCTCTGGCTGAAAGACGTCGCCCCCTCGAATGATCTCAGAAAATGGTACGGGCACGACCGCGAAAAATGGATGGAATTTAAAAAGCGGTACTTCGAAGAGCTGGGCGGCGAGAAGGCCGCCGTCGACGAGCTACGGGACGCCGTCAGGGGAAAGGACGTCACCTTCGTCTACGGCTCGAAGGAAGAGACGTACAACAGCGCTGCCGCGCTCAGGGAATACCTCGAAAAACGCGTCAGGTGACGTTCGCCCTGTCGACCGCGAATCTCACGCGGCTCCCCGGTATGCCGCTTTCGGGGATGAACTCCTTCAGCATGGCTCCATGCTCGCCCACGACCGCGTAATGGCAGTAGAGGTCGTTCCAGCATCCGGTGTTCACGTACTCGACACCGTTTCGCATGTCCCTCTCGGCCCTGTGAGTATGGCCGCAGAACATAACGTCCGCCCCTCTTTCGCGCGCGTACCCGAGGGCCGATTCCTTCACCATCCTCGACGAGTGCTTCCAGGAGCCGTTCTCGAAGCACAGTCTGTGGAAGAGGTCCGTGCCTGTAAGATTGTCGATTCTCCTCAGCATCCCGTACGTGAATCCCGCAAAGGAAGCCGCATAGCTCCCGCTCGTGGTATACGAGTCGAACTGGTGACCGTGGAGCGCGAGGAATCTTGTTCCCCGCTCCGTCCACTCGTACTCCTTCTCGGCCCTAATGCCGAGGGTGGAGGAAATGACGTCGCCGAATCCCTCGTCGTGGTTTCCCTCGACCCAGATAATCTCTTTTCGGAGCGCAAGGCTCCTTATCGCGTCCATAAGGTCCCATTCGCTCTCATTCAGCATCATGGTGCGCGGCCTGTCGAACAGGTCGCCGAGAATAATGAGCCGCCCGAAGCTCCTCCTCGCGAGAAGCGACGCAAGCTCGCCGGCCCTGTTGTAGCCCGAGCCCAGATGCACGTCGGATACGATTAGAGTAGTCATTCACACCTCCTTCCTTTCATACTCCGCCTGTATATGGTTCGCATCACTTTATATTGTGCGCTAGGGATTTTAAGGCAGTTTTAGGAGGGCTTTAAGAAACTGTTAACGGAAAATGTGAAGTTATACGGGCCGGGCCATGGAATCCGGCCCGAAAATGTAAGGCCCGGGCAGCCGTGCTTCGGCTGTCCGGGCCTGAAGAGTTTCATTATCTAGATGTGATTGTCAGTCGGTCACGGCCCCCTCGGATGCCGAGGAAACGAGCTTCGCGTACTTTGCGAGTACGCCCTTTTCTGCCTTTGGCTTCGGCCGTTTCCACTGGGAGAGCCTCTTCTTCAGCTCGCTCTTCGGGACATCGAGGTTTATCTCCCTCGTCTTCGCATCGATGGTTATCGTGTCGCCGTTCTTGATGACGGCGATGGCGCCGCCGTCGTAAGCCTCGGGCGTTATATGCCCGACGACGAACCCGTGCGTCCCGCCCGAGAACCTGCCGTCGGTTATAAGCGCAACGTCGTTTCCGAGCCCCTTCCCCATAACGGCCGACGTCGGGGCAAGCATCTCCCTCATTCCGGGGCCGCCCCTCGGGCCTTCAAACCTTATGACGATGACGTGCCCCTTCTTCACCTTCCCGCCAAGAATGGCCTTAAGGCTCTCCTCTTCTGAATCGAAGACTATCGCCTTACCCTTAAACGAGAGGCCTTCGTGGCCCGAGATCTTCGCCACCGCCCCTTCTTCGGCGATGTTTCCCCTCAGGATTACTATGTGGCTGTCCTTCTTGAGAGGGTCGGAAACAGGCCTTACTATCTCCTGCCCCTTGGGATAAGGGCCGACGGATTTCAGGTTCTCGGCCATCGTCTTTCCCGTGACCGTGAGGCAGTCCCCGTGCAGCAGCCCCGCGTCGAGGAGCATCTTCATGAGAGGCTGGAGCCCCCCTATCCTGCAGAAGTCCGCCATCATGAACTTCCCGCTCGGTTTTAAGTCCGCGAGGACGGGAGCCTTCTTCCCTATCCTGGTGAAGTCGTCTATAGTGAGCTTTACGTTTACCGCCCTGGCGATCGCGAGCAGATGAAGCACCGCGTTTGTAGAACCGCCCAGTGCGATCGTGGTTACTATCGCATTTTCGAAAGCCTTCTTCGTCATGATGTCCGACGGACGAATGCCGCTCTTTATAAGGTTATAGACAGCGGCCCCGGCGTCGCGGCAGTCCTTCATCTTTTCCGGCGAGATAGCGGCCTGCGCCGAGCTGTTCGGGAGGCTCATCCCGAGCGCCTCTATAGCCGAGGCCATCGTGTTGGCCGTGTACATACCGCCGCACGAGCCCGGCCCCGGTATCGCCGTCGATTCGATTTTCTTTAGCTGATTATCTGAAATGTCTTTATTCGCGTGAGCGCCTACGGCCTCGAAAACGGACACGATGTCCACCGGCTTTCCGTTGTAACTGCCCGGCATGATAGTGCCGCCGTAAACGAAAACGGCCGGCCTGTTAAGGCGCGCCATCGCAATGAGGCACCCCGGCATGTTCTTGTCGCAGCCCCCGAGCGCCACTACTCCGTCAAAGCCCTCGGCCCCTGCCACAGTTTCAATGGAGTCTGCGATAACTTCCCTCGAAACGAGGGAATACCTCATACCCGGTGTTCCCATGGATATGCCGTCCGACACGGTAATGGTGCCGAAAATTATGGACTTCGCCCCTGCGGCGTCGGCTCCCTTGCCTGCCTCAATCGCGAGCTTGTCTATGTGCATATTGCACGGCGTCACCATGCTCCACGTCGAGGCTATGCCGATAACAGGCTTTTTGAAGTCCTTGTCTTTGAATCCTACTGCCCTCAACATCGACCGGTTGGGCGCCCTGTCTGCCCCCTCGACGACGAGCGACGAGAACTTCCGAAGCCCCTTCGGGCTGCCCTCCGGATTGGATTTCTTACTCACGGATTACCTCCTGTCTAAGCTGTCATCACAATTGAATAATTATCAATGTATTAGCTTTTCCTGTCAATTTCGGATGGGTCCCGGTTTCAAAAATAACTTGAAACACGGCCGACATGAAGGCTATCATCAAAGTTAGAAGGGGATTTGAACCGCGGCCGATTCGGAAGCCGCAGCTCGAATGAGGAGGTAGCACAATGTCAACTTTCCTGATCACAGTTCTCGCTGGTCTGATCGCGACTTCCGGAATGAGCATTCTTATGTGGGCGATTACGCGCTCGGGGGTCGCCGACGCCGACATGATTCGCGCAATCGGCACCATATTCACCAGGTCCGAGAAGAGCACCTTCACGGTCGGACTCGTCACCCACTACATCGTGGGCGTCATCATAGCCTTCGCCTACGTAGCCCTCATAAGCGTAATCGGATACTCCTCCGTCGCCGGGGCCATAGGGCTCGGCTTTCTTATATCCGTAGCCCACGGCGTGGCCTTCGGGTTCGTCCTCGTCATAGCCGTGGCCGAGCATCACCCCATGGAGAGATTCCGTAAAGCCGGGATGGAGGTTGCGGTCGCGCACTTCGCCGGACACGTCGTCTATGGCCTTCTTATCGGTATTGTCGTCGGCCTCACCGGGATAAGATTCTTTGGCTGATCGTCCGGGGGAAACTCCCAAAGCCCGCGGCGGTTGGGGAGCCGGGTCACGCGCGGCCGGTGAGCGAGTCTATCTCCTCGAATGCCTGGAGGATTTCGTCTTCGGAGTTGTAGAAGTGGGGAGCCATTCTGAGAGCCCCTCCCCTTTCGTTCACGACCATGCGTCGGGCCATGAGGCTCGCCTTCACCTTCTTCGGGTCGAACGGCCCGGCAAAGGAAACTATACCGCCCCTCATTTCCCTCTCGCGCGGTGTCCTCACCTCGAAGCCCCTTCTGTCCGCCTCGGCGATTACGAGGTCCCCGAGGTCGAGCACGCGGGAATGCACGCGGTCCATGCCCGCTTCGAACAGGAGGTCCAGCGCCGCCCCGAGCGCTATTATGCCCATGACGTTATAAGAGCCCTCCTCGAACCTGAGCGCGTCTTCCTTGAGTGTGAGTTCTACCCTCTCGAACTCTGCCTCGTGAACGACGCTCTTCCATCCAAGGAGGTTCGGATAAAGCTCCTTTGCGCGCTCCTTCCTGCAGTAGAAGATCCCCGTCCCCTCGGGCGCTAGCATCCACTTGTGCCCGTCCGCGGAGAGGAAATCGGCTCCATACCTGCCCACGTCCATCGGCACGGCGCCGAGGCTCTGAATGGCGTCGAGGAATAATAGGATGCCCCTCCCGCCGCAGAGCTCCTTTAATTCCTCCGGGTCCATCATAAAGCCGTTCAGCGACTGGACGGAGCTCATGGAAATAAGCCTCGTCCGCGCATCGGTGAGTTTTTCTATGTCTTTTATCGAGATCCTGCCGTCACCGCCGAGCTGTACGTACCGCACCGAAACCCCTTTCCTTTCGAGGGCGAGCCACGGGTATATATTCGTCGGGAAGTCCTTCTCGAATACGATTACGTTGTCCCCGCTCTTCCAGTCGAGGCCGCCCGCGACGATGGATATGCCGTGCGAGGTATTCTTGACGAAGGCTATCTCGTCATTTTCCGCCCCTACGAGGCGGGCCGAAAGCCCCCTCACCCTCTCGACGCTCTCCATCCACTTCGCGTATCCGGCAAACCCGAGGGAGGACGCCTCTTTCAGGAATTCGGCGACCGCCGCCCCCACCCTGAGAGACACCGGCGCGACGCCGGCATTGTCCAGATATATATAAGAGTCGGTGACGGGAAATTCCCGCCTGTATTTCTCGATCCAGGTGTCTTTATCGCTGTCTTTTGTCATAGGGAGATAAAGCTAACGGAGGGCCCCCTTACTGGCAAATTCCGGGATTTCAATACCCCATTGACAAATAAAAAAAAACGTGCCATAGTAAGCTTTTGAAGCATTATCCAGGAGGATAAAAGTTTTATGCAGGGAAAAGTTAAGTGGTTCAACAGCTCTAAGGGTTACGGATTTATTCAGTCGGACGAAGTCGGAAAAGACATATTCGTTCACTACAGCGTTATCGAAGGTGAGGGATACAAGAGTCTGACCGAAGGCGAAACCGTAGAGTTCGATATTACCGAAGGGCCGAAGGGCCCCCAGGCAACAAAGGTCGTTAAGGTTTCGGGTTAGAAGTTACTTTCCCGGCCGCTTGCGGCTCCTCATTTCGGGAATTTTTCTTCGAGTTACATTACCGGAT
>JBFWTW010000107.1:0-9954 GCA_050247635.1 Candidatus Dadabacteria bacterium
CGGGAATATCCCCTGGGAGATGTACGACGCGATCAAGCGCGACCCGAACGTCGAGCTCGCTGTTCCGTACGCCGTCGGGGACAACTACCGTGGCTACAGGATAGTCGGCACGGAAAAGAGCCTGTTCGCCGACCTCGAATACAGGAAGGGGCACAAGTTCACCCTCGCCGGGGGGAAGCTCTTCGACCCCGAAAAACGGGAGGCAGTCGTCGGCAGCTACGTCGCCGACAAAACCGGCCTCGAGGTTGGCTCGAAATTCAATCCCTTCCACGGCCTCGTTTTCGACGAGAGGCAGAAGCACGCCGAGGAGTACACGGTTACAGGCGTTCTGGAGCCGACCAATTCCCCTTCTGACAGGGTGATATGGATACCTATAGACGAGTTCTACAGGATATCGGGGCATGTGCTGAGGGGCGGCGGCGGGACGTACGAGCCCCGGGCGGGGGAAGAGATACCCGACAAGTACAAGGAAGTGAGCGCCGTTATGCTGAAGCTCAAGAATCCGCAGGCGGGCTTCCTCCTCGACCAGACGATAAACCGCCAGGGGACGGCGGCCACGCTCGCATGGCCCATCGGGCGCGTGATGGCGGAGCTCTTCGGAAAGATCGGCTGGGTAAATAAAGTCCTTTCGCTGGTCGCGTACCTCGTGGTTCTGGTCGCCGCGGGGTCCATTCTGGCCAGTATCTACAACACGATGAACGAAAGGCGGCGTGAATTCGCGATACTAAGGGCTCTCGGCGCGAGGCGGAGGACCGTCTTCGCGGCGATAATACTGGAATCGGCATCGATCGCCGCGATCGGGGCGGCCCTCGGGTATGCGGTGTACGCTCTCATACTGCTGGGGGCCTCCGTGGTTATCAGGGCCGAGACGGGCGTAGTCCTCGACGTTCTGAGGCCAAGCCCGGTACTTCTCGCGGCGCCCCTGGCGATGATAGCGCTCGGCATTCTGGCCGGCATCATTCCGGCCCTAAAGGCGTACTCGACGGACGTCGCGTCCAACCTCGCCCCGCAGAGCTAGGGGGGCATGAATACACGGAGGGATGTCATGAAAACGTTACTGTGTTTGATCCTTATGACGGCAATAACAACGACTGCATGGGCCCATGGGGATTCCAATTCCGATGGGCATAATGACGGGCACGGACACGAGCATACCGCCCCCCACGGCGGGACGCTCATCGTGCTCGGCGACGAATTCGCACATTTGGAGCTCGTGCTCGATCCGGAAGAGGGGACGCTCCGTGGATACGTCCTCGACGGCGAGGCCGAAAGTCCGGTCAGGATCGAGCAGAGAGAGATCGAGGTAACAATCACGGTTCCCGATACCGGCGGCGATGTACCTGCAAGCGAGCTTCCGCTCAGGCTGAGCGCCGTTTACAATATACTTACGGGAGAGAAAGAGGGGGACACGTCGGAGTTCGCCGTGCGGTCGGAGAGGCTTAAAGGCGTGAAGCATTTCGGCGCTGTTATCACGACGATAACCGTAAAGGGCAGGGAGTTTCAGGAGGTGGGGTTCAGGTTCCCGGAGGGTAACGAATGACGACGGATAGTAGTTCCACGGATATGAAAAATGCGGGCAATGCCTCCGCGCCCAACCGCCCGAAACGCTTCGAGTGGAAGAGGCACGTTGTCAAAATACTCGTCGTGGCCAGCATACTCCTCTTCCCCGCGCTCGGGATCCATTACAGGCCCGACAGGAATTTCGACTATATGTCGGCCGGGGCCCTCGAAACCGAAGGCGGGGTCACTAAGGTCGATTTCGATTTCCTCGGCGGATTCGAGTACGAGAAGGAAAACGTCGTCCCCGCCAAGGTGATGGAGCTCGACGGGAAGGACATAAAGGTAATAGGCTACATGCTGCCCGTCGATTTCGAATCGGGTGAGGTAAGGAGCTTCATGCTCTTAAACAACCAGATGGGATGCTGCTTCGGGGTAATGCCGAGGGTGAACGAGTTCGTCTATGTCGAAATGCCCGAGGGTAAGAGCACGAAGTTCATGACCGACATTCCACTCCGCGTAACCGGCAAGCTGAAGATAGGCGAAGGAAATCTCGTGGGCGGCCTTTACACAATGAAGGGAAAGGACGTGGAGGTTTTCAGGGACTATTGAATCCCTTCGAGCGGTATCGATTCGTCTACGAGGAGAACGGGGATGTCGTCCCTTACGGGGTACAGATACTTTCTGTCTCCCTTTCTAACGAGCCCGCCGTCGATGGGCTCCGTCACTTTTTGCTTCGACCTGCTTAGGAGCTCGCCCTTTTCGATCAAAGAGTTGATTTTACTGACGAGATTCGGCCCTGCAGGCTCCAGATCCTGCTTCGTTTCGGGGCAGACAATTACGGCCAAAAGAGCCTCGTCGAGCATTTTTTCCCTCCGTTAATCCCGGGCGTCAGATATAATTTTTATTGGTTGGGAGTACCTTATCCATTAGAATACATTAAGAAGACCAATTGCATAGGGGGGTACACAAGATGAGAAAGAACAGCCTGGTAAAAGCATATTTTGGAATTTTCGTACTGGCTCTGACGCTTGCCATGGGGTGCCGTCAGGGCGACGAGGGCGTCGTCGAAGAGGAGAGTGTAGTGGTCGAAGAAACGGCAACGACACCCGAGCCGGCGGTCGAGGAGCCTATTCCCGCGCCGTCGCCGACTCCCGGGCCGGAGGCCACGAGCACCGAGGGAGTGACGATAGAGGCGTGGGATAACTCGCCGCCATTTGAGGGGGCGAAGACCCGCATTTCGAACTTCGAGGACGGGAGCGTCCTCGATGACGCCAAGGTTTCGGTGATAGTTGACGTCGAGAATTACGAGCTAGGCGTGCAGACCGACACCCCTAGGGCCAAGGAGATAGCCAATTCCGCCCAGGGCCAGCACGCGCACATAATCCTCGACAACGACCCGTATCTCGCCGACTACAAGGCCGGCGAGCCGTTCGACATCGGTGTCCTGACAGAAGGGCCGCATACGCTCGTCGTTTTCCCGAGCCGGTCGTACCACGAGAGCGTGAAGTCGCCGGACGCCGCCGAGATACTGAACTTCTATGTCGGAAAGGAAGAAGGGGAATTCCTCCTCGACAAGTCGGCGCCGACCATAATCTACAGCAGGCCGAAGGGCGACTACAAGGGTAAGGACGCCGAGAAGATACTGCTCGATTTTTATACCAACAACGTCGAGCTCGGCCCTGACGGCTACAAGGCTAGGTACACGATAACCAACAAGGATTCGGGCGAGGAAGTCGGCACGATAACGCTTTCCGACTGGACGCCCGCATTCGTAGCCGGGCTGCCGACGGGTGAGTACGGCGTCAGGCTTCAGCTCCTGGACAAGGACGGGAACGTAGTGCCGGGGGCGTTCAACGACACCGAGCGGACGATTAACGTAGTTACGGAATAAAATATTAACACCGGATCCCGGCGGCGCCCGAACGCCGCCGGGGGCTCCTCTAAGAGGGTCGAAAACACCTCCCCGCCCACGAAACTGCATAACCAATCCGGTTCGGTATATTTGCACTCCCCGGGGTTTACAAATGCGTATATTGTGGGATACTTTACGGTTTCTATAGGAAATTGGGAGAATACTATGTCGCAAAAATGCATGATTACAGGGAAAAAGCCGCTCGTCGGGAATAACGTATCCCACGCGAACAACAAGCTGAAGCGCCGCCAGAACCCGAACCTTCAGTGGAAGAGGATATTCGTCCCCGAGCTCGGAAGAAGCGTAAGGATCAGGATTACTACCCGCGCCTTAAGGACCATAAACAAAAAAGGTCTCCTTCCTTTCCTCAGGGATAACGGGCTTACAATAAAGGACCTCGGCTAAACCCCTTCTGAAAAATTACTGGAAATCCGGCCGGCCGTGATTATATTGTAAGATAAGATGTCAATCTTCGTAAAACGTATGGCACGTCCGCTTCTGTTCGGCGCCTTGGGTGTCGCCGCGGCGACGCTCAGGGATGAGAACAAGCTCAAGACGCTCGTCGGCTCGGCCGGCGACAAGCTTAATTCCGCGCACGCCGGCATAAAATCCGTTGGAAACGACGCACGCACCCTGAGAGACCTGGTAAGGGCCTGGATGAGAAGGGAATACCGGGATGTGCCTTGGTCTACGCTCCTTCTCACAGCCGGAGCGCTCGTTTACTTCGTAAATCCCCTGGACGCCATTCCGGACATAGTGCCCGCGACAGGCTTCATAGACGACGCCGGGGTAATAGGATTCGTACTCGCCTCCGTGAAGAACGACATAGAGAAGTTCAGAAAATGGCAGTCGGACTCTGCTGTAGTCGTCACCGGCGCGGAAGACCCCGCGCCCGAAATGACCGCCGGCCTGTAATTCACCCCTAGCCTTCCAGGTGCTCGTACTGTGTTTTGAGGTCCTGCACCACAACTGGGTCGGCAAGCGTCGTCGTATCCCCTATCACCGAGCCCTCGGCGATATTCCTCAAGAGCCGCCTCATGATCTTTCCGCTCCTCGTTTTCGGGAGCTCCGCCGTGAATATAATCTCGTCGGGCCTCGCTATCGCTCCAATCTTCCCGGCGACATGCGCCCTTAGCTTATCCGTGAGATCCTTACTCGACTTGACCTTGCTCTTGAGAGTTGTGAACGCGACTATGGCCTGCCCCTTGAGCTCGTCCGGCCTTCCTATGACTGCGGCCTCGGCTACCGACGGATGATCGACGAGTGCGCTCTCGACCTCCATCGTGCTTATTCTGTGCCCCGCGACGTTCATGACGTCGTCCACGCGGCCGAGGAGCCAGAAGTAGCCGTCCTTGTCCCTCTTGGCGCCGTCGCCGGTGAAATACATCCCCGGGAACCTGCTCCAGTACTGATCGACGTAGCGCTTCGGGTCGCCGTATATCGTCCGGAGCATCGCCGGCCACGGCTTCTTTAGGACCAGGTAGCCTGCACCTTCTTTTATGGACTTCCCCTTTTCATCGACGATGTCTACGTCGATGCCGGGGAACGGGAGCGTGGCCGAGCCCGGTTTAAGAGTGGTTATTCCGGGCAGAGGCGTTATGAGGATACAGCCAGTTTCCGTCTGCCACCACGTATCCACCACCGGGCACTTGCTGTTGCCGATGTGGAGGTAGTACCACATCCATGCCTCGGGGTTTATCGGCTCGCCGACGGAGCCCAGAAGGCGGAGAGAGCTGAGGTCGTGCTTGTTGGGATGCTCTTCGCCCCACTTCATGAACGACCTTATCGCCGTCGGGGCCGTGTAGAAAATCGTGACGCCGTACTTCTCGACGATGTCCCAGAATCTGTCTACGCCTGGGTAGTCGGGCGTGCCCTCGAACATCAGAGTTGTCGCGCCGTTGGCGAGCGGGCCGTAAATGATATAGCAGTGCCCTGTGACCCAGCCGATGTCGGCCGTGCACCAGTAGGTGTCCTCTTCCTTCAGGTCGAATACGAGCTTCGTCGTGGCGTAGACGCCGACGAGATATCCGCCCGTCGTGTGAACTATGCCCTTGGGCTTGCCCGTCGTGCCGCTCGTGTAGAGCATAAAGAGCATGTCCTCGCTGTCCATTTTTTCGGGCTCGCAGTAGGGCCCGGCCTTGGCCATGAGGTCGTGCCACCATAGATCCCTTCCCTTAGTCATCTTCGACCCGGCGGCAGTGCCGACCCTGTTCACGACGATTACCTTTTCTACAGTCGGCGCATCCTTGAGCGCATCGTCCGCATTTTTCTTGAGAGGGATGACCTTCCCGCGCCTGTAGCCGCCGTCGGAGGTTATCAGGATCTTCGCCTGAGAATCGTTAATCCTGTCCCGGAGGCTCTCGGAGCTGAACCCGCCGAAAACGATGCTGTGGGGCGCGCCTATCCTTGCGCATGCAAGCATGGCCACGGCCAGCTCGGGAATCATGGGGAGGTATATCGTCACCCTGTCGCCTTTTTTGACGCCGAGGGATTTCAAGACATTGGCGAACCTGTTGACCTCCCTGTAGAGCTCCCAGTAAGTGATTGTCCGGCTCTCGCCTGACTCGGCTTCCCAGATTATGGCGGCCTTGTTCTTCCGGGACGTCGTGACGTGCCTGTCGATGCAGTTGTAGGAAACGTTGAGCTTGCCGCCCAGGAACCATTTAGAATGCGGCGCCTTCCAGGTCGAAACCTTGTTCCACTTCTCGAACCAGTCGAGCTCCTTGGCGAAGCCCGCCCAGAATTTCTCGGGGTTCTTCGCAGCCCTTTTGTAAATGGCGGCGTTGTTGATGTTAGCGTTCTTGCTGAATTTCTTCCCGGGCGGGAATGTCCGTCCTTCTATGAGAAGGTCTTCTATCGTTTTCACGGCATCGGCCATTTGAGTCTCCTTTGTGGGAAAGGTCCTAGGTAAGACTATTTCAATACTAACAAAAGTCGCGTTTGAATTGAAGACTTTTAATGACGGACGGCGGGACGGCGCCGGGCGGCTCTAGCCCTTTACGCCCAGAGCGCCTACGATCTCCCTCCCGTCGAGGCGGGCGAAGTCGGGTGCGGCGTCGTATTTGAAGAATGCGGACGTTTCAGTTTCGAGTCCGGCGATTTCGAGCTCGCGCCGGACGAGGCCAGGGTCGAGGAAGTTCATGGCCAGCGGCTGGGTTTCGGGGTCGAGTCTCCCCTGTGGTATGAATTTTCGGACGTCTTCCGTCCAGCCCGGCCATTCGAGGCCGCTTGAGACATTCTTTTCGTAGACGGGTATGAGGTCCCTGAATATGCTCCTGTATACTGAATCGGTGACTATGAAAACCTTGCCGCCGGGCGTGAGCCACTCGGCGACCTTCCGGAGGCTTTCGCGTATCCTTTCGCCAGGGAAGAAGTGAAAGACGCGCGAGATGAGAATTCCGTCGATGGCGCCAGGCCGAATATCAAGCTCTTCCGGAAACTCCGCCTTTACAGCTTCGAGACCCGTAAGGCCGATTTCGGAAACCCTCGCTTTTATTATTTCGAGCTGGGGCCCGGATATTTCGTCGGCGATCACGCGAGCGCCCCTTTTAAGGACTTCGAGGACAATGTCTCCGTAGCCGGCGCCGATTTCGAGCACAAGCCCCTTCGTTCGGGCGGCGTGGTCGATGTAGGCCTTTGTAATCTCGTCCCTGTAAAGCCATATCCAGCCCTGGCCGTCGAGGGTCGGAACGAGCATCCCGTTCTCGATCGGCGCGGGCATTTTCGGAATATCTGCCATCGGCAAATTATAATATTAATTGCCTGTAGGGCCAAAGCCCGGAAGCTGCCCGGGGGGAATTATGCGGGATAGGGCGTTCTATGACCAGCCTAGTTCGTCCTGTCGAAAAAAGGCGGCGGGAGGAGCGGCGGCTTTTCTTTCTTCGAGGACTCGCGCTGAAATTCCATTTCGGAGACGAGTATGCTCGGCGCAATCGTGGACACCGGAACATACCCGGACTCCGCCCCGCAGAAGCCGTTGAATATGGCGTAATCGTCCCCAGTGGCAATTATCTTGTTTATGGTGACTAACGGGGTGCCGACTATCTCGATATCCCTGACCGGGGTTTCCTCACCGGTTTTCGGATCGATCTTGTAGAGAACGAGCGGCGTCCCCCGGAAGGCCTGGAAGTTATACGAAGACGTGTTCGTCTCCCCTCCCCTCATGCTTTTTATGAGAAGACCGAACGGTTTATTCTGCTTTTTGACCTCTTCGATGAGCATTTCTTTTAACTTCTCCCGCGGGTACTCGACCGAGGATTCGACTATAGTATTGCTCATGCGCGCCATCGGGGAAATGCCGTATGAGGCCCTGCCGTGGCCGTTCGAGCTGTTAAACCCGTTTACAGGCGTCCGCGAAAGTAGAAAATTCCTGAGTACACCGTTCTCGACGAGGACGACCCTCTGGCCCGGAACGCCCTGGTCGTCGAAGGGATAATAACCCATTAGATGCGTGCCCTGAAAGCTGCTCATCGATGGGTCGTCGATGACCGTGAGGAATTCTGGGATTATCTTCTTTCCGACCTTTTCCTTAAAGGTCTGCCCCTCGTCGTCGTCGATCTGGCGCTCGCCTTCGAGCCTGTGCCCGAGGGCCTCGTGGAACACCACCCCGGCCGCCTCGGGCTCGAGCAGCGCGGGCACGGTCAACGGCTGAAGGGCCTTGGCCTCCCTCATCATGAGGGTTTCCTCGACCATCTCCCTGACCGTGTTTTCGAGCTCCTCCGGCGAAGGAATGTCCTTGGGCGAGACGTAGTAGAGGTTCCTGTAATTCTCCACTATCTTGCCGTCGTCCGCCCTGGCCGTAACCTGCGCGTCTATAGAGTAGAGTATCTCGTCCCTAATGTAGCGCGTGCCCTCGGTGTTAACGAAGTACACAGTCTCCTTCTGTGCGGTGACTGCGATATCGGCGTCGAGGATATCCTCGTACTCTTTATAAACTGCGGACACGTCCCTCGCTATCTTCTCCCACTTTTCCGGGTCGAACGGGAGAGTAAGCTCGGGGCCGTAAAAGACGTGGGCAGGCTCCTGCGTGAAGCTGCCGATCTCTTCGTCCGTTACTTCCTGCACGTGACCCGCCTTTTTGTTGAGGTACTGAGTGAGGGCGTCCTTGTATGCGTAATCCGTAACCTGCCAGAGCACGGTCCTGATGGCGTCGGGGTCGTCGTCTATCGGCACCGAGGACGAGCCGCTGAACGGCAGCCCGCCGCCAGAGCGCCCCTTTATGGAATTATCGAACTCGTAGTCCCCGACGCGGACGTCCACGAACAGGCGGCGTATCCTGTTTTTGGTCGACGATACGACGGCGCCGTACTTGGCCTCTATCTCGTAAAAGTTGTTGTCCTTAATCTGGTAGCTGATGAAGTAGGGATCCTCGTAGCCTTCGAGCCTGAGCTTCCCCATCGAGCGTGTGAGCTCGTCGCTCATGGCGTCGAGCACCAGGGCGTCGCTCCTTTTTGTGTCCTCTTTCGACGGAGACGGCAAGGCCGAAGCCTGAGCGAAAAAACTGAAAACTGCGAGAACGATTATCAGCGGCGTTAAACCAAGTGGGGCGAGTCGTGAATTCATAAGTGTTAAAGATTACTCTCGGGCGCAGCTATGTAAAGCGGGCCCGGCAACCTAACCTTTATAGAGATAGAGAAAGGCTATGAGCACGGCGAGGACCAGCCTGTAGATGACGAAGACGGTGTAGCTGGCGCGCCTTACGAATCCGAGGAGGAACTTTATCGCCAGGAACGCGAACACGGCCGAGGCCAGAAAGCCGGCTATGAACGGCGTGCTGGTTATAGAGGCGGGTTCGAGGTGCCTCATTTCGAAAACCCCTGCGCCTGCTATGAGCGGCGCCGCCATAAGGAACGAGAACTTGGCCGCCTCGTCGCGCCTGAATCCCCTCATCATCGCGCCGGTAATCGTGACGCCCGAGCGGGATACGCCCGGTATTATCGCGAGCGCCTGCGAAAGGCCTATGATCAGGCAGTCGGCGATGTTCATGTCAGTAACGGATTTTCTCTTTTTAGAAAACCTGTCGGAGAGATAAAGAAGGATCGCGAAAAAGGAAAGGAAGAAAGCTATCGAGAGCGGGTTTCGGAGTATGCCCGCCGCCTGCTCCTCGAATATGAGCCCGGCCAGCGCCCCGGGCACCGTCGCGATTATGAGATAGACGCCGATTCTTCCATTCGGGCGGCCCTCGAAGCTGCCCTTGAATACGCTCTTTACGAACTCGTCGATAATCAGGACCCAGTCGCGCCAGAAGAAGAAGATTATCGCGACCAGGCTGCCCACGTGGAGCGCGACGTTGAACGGGAGCCCCTGATCCTGCCACGAGAGAAACCACGGGACGAGGACCAGGTGCGCAGTGCTGCTTATCGGAAGGAATTCCGTTATGCCCTGCACCGCCCCAAGGATTATCGACTGTATGAGGTCCAAATTAATTCATTCCCTTACTGTGTATCCTTTGCGGTGCGAGTATTTCCCTTAGAAATGAGCCGGTGCTCGACGTTCTGTTCGCGGCGACGTCTTCGGGCGTCCCCTCGGCCACGACGTAACCG
>JBFWTW010000108.1:0-9941 GCA_050247635.1 Candidatus Dadabacteria bacterium
CGGGTGATTATGCGGAACACATGGTTATATAGATAAGCATTAATAAGCCTCGGATATTACACGGAAATTGCATAAATTACTGTAAACGGACCGGCCATCTGCTATAATAACCCAAAGGGTCTAAAGAGTTGAATCCCACGCAGTTCATTAGCGACATCCTAAAAGAAATAGGCGTACCGGGACTGTTCGACATAGCGTTTATGTCGCTCTTCATATACGCCATACTCGCTCTTTTTAACAAGACAAAGGCGAGGTTCGTCCTTACGGGCATAATCATAATGAGCGTCGTGTACCTGCTCGCTCGCCAGTTCAACCTCGTTCTCACGACCTCCGTCCTACAGACCTTTTTCGCCGTCATATTCATAGCGCTCATAATCATATTCCAGGAAGAGATACGGCAGTTCCTCGAGCAGATAGCGCTCTGGAGTTTGAGCCCACAGCTTGCCATCGAACGATACAAGGGGTCCGTCCGCGAAGAGATAGACATACTCGTAAGAACCCTCACCGATCTCTCGAAAGAAAGGATCGGGGCGCTCGTAATCCTCCCGGCCAAGACGTCGGTAGAAAGCGCGGTCGAGGGCGGGACGGCCCTCGGCGGGAAGCTGAGCGAGCCTCTCTTGAAGAGCCTTCTCGATCCGCACTCGATCGGGCACGACGGGGCGATAATCGTGGATAAAGGGATGGTAGTTAAATTCTCATGCCATCTTCCTCTTTCGAAAAACTTCGGGGCTCTCGTGAACAGGGGCACGCGTCACGCCGCCGCCCTCGGGCTCTCCGAGGTAAACGACGCGCTCTGCCTCGTGGTATCTGAAGAGAGGGGCACGATCTCGGTCGCGAGAAACGGCGAGCTGAGAGAAGTCGGCTCCGAGCAGTTGGGACTAATACTCGAAAAGTTTTACAGCGAAGTAAACCCCATAAAGAAGAGGCGCCATTTCTTCAGCTTCTTCACGAGGAACTTCAGGGAAAAAACTATAGCCATCTTCATGGCTATAGCGCTGTGGTTCGTATTCGTTCACGAGTCGAAGCTCGTCTACAGGACCTACAGCGTGCCGGTCAAATATACGACGCTCCCGGCCGAGCTCACCGTTGAGGATATAAAGCCTGACAGGGTGAAGGTCACTTTCCTCGGGCCGAGAAGGGCCTTTTATTTCTTCAACGAAAAAGAGGTCGAGATATTCCTCAAGATCCCCGAGGCGAGGAAGGGGCTTAAGACGGTCGATATATCGGAGTCGAGCCTTAAATTCCCGAAGGATATCTCGCTCGAAAATATCGAGCCCAGGCGAGTGCTCGTGAGGATAGATGCGACGGACACGGGAGAAGAGAAATAATCTACCGGGTCCGGGGGCAGGCTTCATTTACCTTTCGAGGCCGCCCAGAAATCTGACCTGCTTTCCGAGGTGCTCTTTCGTTACGGAGAATATGTCGAACGTCTTAGAAAGTGTGACCATGCGTATATTCTCGGCGACGAGCCTCATGCTTCCCTTTACCCAGTAGATGCAGATGATCATCTCGACTCCGCCGGGGTGGGATATCATGATAGAGGAGTATCTGCCGAGGCCTGTAATCAGCGGGCTGTCGGTGACGTATTTCGCGCCGTAGCCGCCCGTGCCGTCGTACTCTTCTATGAGCTCGTCGAGGACCGGCATGACTATATTGTCGAAGATGCCGTCGATTCTCTCTTGGAGCTCCCAATCTGTTTTTCCAGTCATGGTGAAAGTAACCTACCCGGGGCGGCTCTCCCGTCCGCGGGTTACATGCTGAATCCCCTAAGCAAGGTCGAGGGCGTATTTCTTAAGGTCTTCGAGCGAAACGACCTCGAGTACCGACTCGTGAGTAGACGCTAGTATCACCGGCGGGGCGAAACCGTCTTCGAGGGCTTCCCTCCACCTCAGGGCACATATGCACCACCTGTCTCCGGGCTTGAGGCCCGGGAAGTCGTAATCCGAGTTCGGGGTGGTGAGGTCGTTACCCCTGGCCTTGGAAAATTCGAGAAAACCCTCGGTCACCTCGGTGCAGACCACGTGAAGACCGAGGTCTTCGGGGCCGGTCCTGCAGCACCCGTCACGGTAGAATCCCGTCATTGGTGATATGGAGCACGGTTGAAGCTCCTCTCCAAAAACATTTTTCTCAACCGGCATGGTTATAACCTCCCATTCGGAATTTATGTTCTGTTCTGTGTCAGGGCTATAATTCGGGACGAAGAGCACCGGGTCGCGGATGATTTCGCGGGGAGCGTCCTTTGTCCCGAGGGAGATTATTATAAATCATGACGAGAAGAAAGCACCTCTTGCGGGATTAGGTTCCTGCCATTTTCATGACAAGGCTGGAAAAAATGGCATCAAGGAATAATGGAGAGAGGGGTCAGAATTTAACGTTCTTTACTGCGTAGGAAAGCTCGCCCGTGCATATTGTGAAGGCGTCGGACCATTCTTCGGCTATCCGTGCGGAAGAAAATGCCGAAGTTATCAAACCGAAGGTATGCTCCAGCATTCCTACAAGGCTTTGGGCGATACGGCCGAATACTAAGCTCTTTTCGCTCTCCGGACCCGTCCAGCCATTGTAGAGGTTTATGACGGTTTGAACGGACAGTCGGCCGTTATCGATGTGAAGGAGCCCGGCCTCGGGAACCGCCGGGGAGGATTTCGATAAGGCTTCGGCGAGAATCGGGTTTTCGCTTTCGGCTATACCTACCGCTACGACGAATTCAGCAGTACGGTTGACTACCTCCGAAAGGCTCCTGAGAACCTCTACAGGGTTCTTGCTTCCTGATTCGTTTATATACTCCGCGTAGCGCGCAATCTCGGAGAGAAGGAGCACGAGCCCGGCCTCGATTGCCGAGTCGTTGTCGGATACCTCGACCTCTGCACTTTGCGCGTTTGCTTCAGGACCGGCGTATTCACCGTTATTGTCTACGACGAAGAATTTACGCATCTATTAGCTCAGATATTTCTCCGCGGCGCCTATGATGTCGCCGGCGGCGAACGGTTTGGTTATATAGTCGCTCACGCCCGCCATCTTGCCCTTCATCTTATCCATCATCCCGAGTTTTCCGGACATCATAACGACGGGTATTTCTCTCGTGAGTCCGTGTCCCTTTATCACCTTACAGAGCTGGTACCCGTCCATGTGGGGAAGGTTTATGTCTACGAGTATGAGGCCGGGCGTTATGTCGTTAAGTGCCGCAAGCGCCTGCATTCCGTCGCCAGCTGCGTAAACCTTGTAGCCCTCCCTTTCGAGCGCGAGGGCAACCACCCTCCTTATTGTAGCGCTGTGGTCGACTATAAGGACAGACCCTTTGGGAAGTTTCGTTTCGGGCGCGGTTTTCGCCGCTTCGTCACTAAAACGAGCGTCTTCATCGGCGAGTGCCGTCTCTTCGTCTTCTGGGCCATGCAGGTATTGTTCCGTGTCGCTTGTATCCGTTACTTGCGTTTTCTCCGCAAAATCCTCCTCGGGTATTTTCGTAACCGGAGAGAGCTTGCCTTCATCTTCAAAGAGGAGTATGTCACCCGCCCCGGAGCCATTCGTGCTCTCCCGGGTGATATTCGCGCCGAACTCTTCGTCGGTTCTTTCAGTATCTTCGTCTTCGTCCGGATCGCTCGCAGATTCGGGGAGCTCATCCGGCGCAGTATCGTCTATAGAGCCTGGCGCTGTAAATACGGTCAGGACTTCCCCCGAGATTGCTGGATTAGCATCATCGGGTTCAGAGCCGGTCAAATCGAAAACCGCTTCATCTATAACTGGGGAGTTTTCTTCCTCCGTAGACATGGATTCGCCGGACAACGCTTCCCCTTTCGTGTCCGAATCGATGCCGTCGGGGTTGGCGTCTGTTTCATCATCGGCTACCGCCGCTTTCTCGCCGGTGAATTCTTCGAGCTCACGCACCATATCTTCCAGTGAGCGCGCTTTCCCCGCCCTCGGCAACTTTCCCGAGCCCTCGGACTCGCGTCCGTCGCCCTCGCCATAATGTTCGGCGATTTTGGCCATGATGGCGCGCTCGGAAGCGATAACCGGAACGATGTGCTTGCCCGTGATAAATCCGAGGTCATCCAGAAGAAGGATATTCGAAGGATCGCTAACGGCGACGATCAGATCGGCACCAACAAGGCTCACGGGTATGAGACCCTGCTCTGCCGCCGTGCCCCTTGGAATGAGCTTTAGCACCTCGGGCTCTATGGAGCGGCTATCCAGATCCATAACGGGTATGCCGAAGTATTTCCCCATAGATTCCAGGAGGTCGGTTTCGGGTATGTGTCCCAGCTTGACTAGAGAATCACCCAGCCCTGAGCCGGAGCTCCGCTGCTCCTCCACGGCTTCACGTATCTGGTCTATGCTGACCAGACCATTCCCGACCAGCAATTTCGCCAGTTGCAGTTCCATATAACTTTATGGCGAGCAAGTATCATGCCATGGTGTTTTATAAAGATAAATGTCAACAAATACTGGTTATTTAATAGACAAAGAGGGGGCCGGAATCCTTATTTGTCATGACAAAAAACGTCATCTAAGCAAAATAATGCGCACTTGAGACGCGATGCGAGGATAAGTGCCTCATGAAGTATGCTGCTAGAGGTCATAGTGCAATCTTGGTATCTGCATGTGCTGAAGACGAATGCTGCGCCGGGAAGCCCGGTGTCCCGTTTCCGGATTGCCTGGAAAAAGCACTTCTCCCCGCGGCTACCTAAATCAGACACTTTGAGTTTAAGTCCTTCGGCAAGTCCCGCTCGTTCCACACCGTCAATGTTTAATTTTTGGCATCATTTGCTTAAATATTGGGCAGTCAAATCCCGCAACTTTTGATATAAACCCTTAAAATCATTGATTGAAAAGGTTTTTGATAAGTGGTATGTTGTTTGCATCACTGCCATGGGAAGGAGGAATATCTCATGAAAAAAGTAGAAGCGATTATTAAGCCTTTCAAGCTTGACGATGTAAAGGAATCCCTCAAGGAAATAGGGGTTCAGGGTCTTACGGTTACTGAGGTAAAAGGTTTCGGAAGACAGAAGGGTCATACCGAGCTTTACAGGGGTGCAGAGTATGTAATAGACTTTCTACCCAAGATAAAGCTCGAGATCATTGTGTCCGACGACATGGTATCGAAAGTCATAGATGCAATAATGGACAGCGCTAAGACCGGTAAGATCGGAGACGGCAAAATTTTCATATTGCCTATGGAAGAGGTCATAAGGATAAGGACGGGGGAAAGAGGCGAAGACGCCTTATAGAAGTCGCTTTACAAATGATGCAGGGACAATAATAACAACAGGAGGAGCTATAACGTAATGCCCACTACCAGCAAGTCTAAGAGCAAAGGAGGAGGAGAGGATATGTTCCCGAAAAAACCGGCAGATGTTTTAAAGCTTATTAAAGACAACAATATAGAATTCATCGATTTAAGATTTCTCGATTTTATAGGTACATGGCAGCACTTCAGCGTTCCGGCACACGAGCTTTCGGCCGGCACGTTCGAAGAAGGCCTCGGGTTCGACGGCTCGAGTATTCGCGGATGGCAGTCGATTCATGCGAGCGACATGCTCATGATACCCGACCCTGAAACCTCGAGAATCGACCCTTTCATGACGCACCCGACTCTCGCTATTATATGCGACATCGTCGATCCTATTACGCGTGAGCCGTATTCGCGCGACCCCAGGAACATAGCCAAGAAAGCAATTGCATACCTCAAGAGCACGGGTATCGGCGATATGGCGTTCTTCGGCCCTGAGCTCGAGTTTTTCGTCTTCGACGACGTAAGGTATGACCAGACTTCGAACTCCGGTTATTACTTCGTCGATTCCATGGAAGGCATATGGAACTCCGGCAGGGACGAGAACCCCAACCTCGGCTACAAGCCGAGACACAAGGAAGGCTATTTCCCGACGCCGCCGACCGACTCGCTCCAGGACATGCGCTCCGAGATGGTTAGCCTGCTCGAAAAGCTCGGCATAAGCATCGAGGCCCATCACCACGAAGTGGCGACGGCCGGACAGTGCGAAATCGACATGCGCTTCTCCCCGTTGATACAAATGGGTGACCAGATGATGTGGTATAAATACGTCATCAAGAACGTAGCGAGACAATTCGGCAAAACAGTGACATTCATGCCGAAACCCCTTTTCGAAGACAACGGCTCGGGTATGCACGTTCACCAGTCGATATGGAAAAAAGACAAGCCGCTCTTTGCCGGAAACGGCTATGCGGGCATGAGCGACCTCGCCATGAACTACATAGGCGGTATCCTCAAGCACGCAAGGGCGATATGCGCTTTCACAAACCCGACCACGAACTCCTACAGAAGGCTAGTCCCGGGCTTTGAAGCACCTGTGAACCTCGCCTACTCGGCAAGGAACAGGAGCGCCTCCGTCAGAATACCGATGTACTCGCCGAGCCCGAAAGCTAAGAGGCTCGAGTGCAGGTTCCCGGACCCGTCGTGTAACGGCTACCTCGCTTTCTCGGCCATGCTCATGGCCGGCCTAGACGGCATAGAAAAGAAGCTCAACCCAGGAGAGCCGCTGGACAAGGACATTTACGCTCTCGGGCCGGAGGAGCTCGCGGGGATTCCGAACGTTCCCGGATCGCTCGAAGGCGCTCTAGAGGCACTTGAGGCGGACCACGAGTTCCTGCTCAAGGGCGACGTATTCACCGAGGACGTTATCGAAACCTGGATCGAATACAAGACCGATAAGGAAGTTAACCCGGTCAAGCTGAGGCCGGTACCGTACGAATTCAAACTTTACTTCGACGTGTAATCGGTCTCTATAACTAAAATAGAATAAAAACCGGATGATGTAGGCGGCGGTCTTGAAAAAAGGCCGCCGCTTTTTTTTGTCTAAATCCCGCTGCTTTAACCTCCCGCGTATATAACCTACGAGGGCGCAGACTTCCCCACACTTGAGTATGGACGGGAATACCTATCTAACTTGCTCTAAATGACTCTGGAATTGATAGTCCGGGCGCCGGAAGCAAGGACTCTACCTTATGCCGGATCCAATCGGGTTTACATCGAGTGCGGTTAGTGCTTAAGAGGGGGTTATTAGAATTTCTGCCAGAGTACGATGAAGACGAGTATCGCAAGCGCGCCTATGGCCATGAGTGTGGCGTAGCTCCTGAGAACGCCCGTCTGCGCGGCCTGGAGCGTGAGAGCCGCTTCCTTGAGGATGTTGGCGACGCCGTTTACTGCACCGTCGATGTATTTGGTATCGAACCAGGCGGCGAGATTACAGAGATACCTGAATGGCTGGACTATGATGTAGTCGTAAAGCTCGTCTACGTACCACTTGTTGTAAGAAAGGTTGTAGAGAGGCTCGACGTTCTTGTTGGCCGCTATCTTGTCCGCCGTGCCAGGCTTTACGGAGTAGAGATAGTACGCGATGACAATACCCGTAGCGGCCGCCGCGATGGACAGAACGAGCAGGGTTTCGTGACTGAAGAGATGATGCCCCGTCGATACGAAGTTATCGAGCAATATCGCCGGCGAGACGAACTTGTCGAAAAGATTCGACCCGTGGATGCCTACGAGCTCGCCAATGAACTCGGGAACCCCCAGATACCCGCCGAATATGGACAGCACGGCGAGTATCATGAGCGGAATCGTCATCGAGAAGGGCGACTCGTGCACGTGATGCTTCACTTCCTCGGTCATCCTGGTCTTGCCCTCGAAGGTGAGAAGATAGAGCCTCACCATGTACAATGCCGTGAGGACGACCGTAATCAGCGCCAGGAGCCAGTGAAGGGCGTAGCCCCTGTCGTAGACCTGACCGAGTATGCCGTCTTTACTGAAAAAACCCGATAGAAGCGGGACGCCGGCTATCGCGAGCGTGCCTATCAGGAACGTTATAGCGGTCGTCGGGATGTATTTCCTGAGGCCGCCCATGTGCCTTATGTCCTGCTCGCCGGAAAGGGCGTGTATAACGCTTCCCGAGCCCAGGAAGAGGAGGGCCTTAAAGAACGCGTGGGTGACCAGGTGAAAGAGCCCGGCGGTGTACGCGCCTACGCCTATGCCCATGAACATGTAGCCGAGCTGGCTTATCGTCGAGTACGCGAGGACCTTTTTAATGTCGTTCTGCGTGAGTGCTATTGTCGCCGCGAGGAAAGACGTCAGAACCGCTACAGTGACGACCACCATCTGGGCCGTGCCGGACTGGGAGAATATGGCGCTGCATCTGGCTACCATATATGCGCCCGCGGTGACCATCGTGGCGGCGTGTATGAGCGCGCTCACGGGGGTAGGGCCGGCCATGGCGTCGGGGAGCCACACGTAAAGAGGAATCTGCGCCGATTTGCCCACGGCTCCCACGAACAGGAGGAGCGCTATTCCGGTTATCACAGCCGCCGGCACGCCGCTCATAAATACTGGGTCGAGAGCCTTTCCGAAGACCTCCTGATAGCCTACGGAGCCGAAGACATAAAATATGAGGAATATTCCTAGCAGAAATCCGAAGTCGCCTATCCTGTTGACGACGAACGCCTTACGCCCGGCGTTGGCGTTGTCGGGGTTCTCGTACCAGAATCCGATGAGCAGGTAGGACGCGAGCCCCACGCCCTCCCAGCCGACGAACATGAGCGGGAAGCTGTTGCCGAGGACGAGGATAAGCATGAAAAATATAAAAATATTTAGGTACATGAAGTACTTGGCGTAGGCCTTGTCGTCGTGCATGTACCCTGTCGAGTAGACGTGTATGAGAAAGCCTATCCACGTTACCACGAGCGCCATTATGCAAGAGAGTGTGTCGAAGAGAAAGTTGAAGCTGACCGTGAATGAGCCCGACGGTATCCATACAAAGAGCTCCTGGATTATCTGGCGCTGGCCCGGCTCCATAGAAAGGAGCTTGATGAAGAGCGAAGTAGATATGAGCGCCGATACCAGCACGACGCCGCAGCCGACGAGGCCTACCACCCTCTTCTCCGTGTGCTCGTCGCCCTTTAGAACCTTTTTCCAAAGGCCGGAAGCAAACAGCAGCCCGTTAAAAGCGGCCCCGAGAAGCGGTATGAGAACAATCCAGAGTATCATTTGTACGTTAACCCTTAAGCATCTTTAATATGTCTACGTTAAGCGAATCTTTGTGCGAATAAACGGCTACGACGAGCGCAAGCCCGACGGCCACCTCAGCCGCAGCGACCGTAATCGACATTATCATGAATATATGCCCGGTCATATTGCCGTGGACCCTTGAAAAAGCTATGAAGGCGAGATTCGCGGCGTTCAGCATGAGCTCGAGCGACATGAGAACGATTATGAGGTTCTTCCTGGCTATAACACCGAAGGCCCCTATGACGAAAAGTATCGCGCTCAGTACGAAATAATGCTCGGGAGTTATGCCGGACATCTCAGCTTTCCCTCCTTTTGGCGATCGCGACGACGCCTATGATCGCGGCGAGAATGAGGACGGACGTGAGCTCGAACGGGAGAAGGTAGTCCGTAAACAGCATCATTCCCACCCCCTCTACGGTGCCGAACCCCTCGGGAAGGGCTGCTATCTCGCCGCCCGGAAACGCCATATTATAGGCCAGAATGGCGAAATAACCGACGAAAAAGAGGCCCGCCAGAATGAGGCTGCCCTTAAATGCCATGTTCTTGGAGTCGAAATCGAGCGCGCCGGGCTTGAGGTTAAGAAACATAACGGTGAAAAGAAACAGCACCATTATTGCGCCGGCGTAGACCAGTATCTGTATCGCGGCTGCGAAGTGCGCCGAAAGGAGCACGAAAAGCACAGCCGTCGCAAAGAGGGTGAGAACGAGAGACACAGCACTCGATACCGGATTCTTATGAACGATTACGAGGAGAGCTCCCGCCACGGCAAGCGCCGCGAACAGATAGAACAATACAGTCTCCAAGCTGATAAAACCTCCCGGAAATATAGGCGACTGAGCTTTAATTCGAGGTACATGAAGTATATGTGGAACAGGACGATAGTCAACGTTTGCCGCATAAAAACGGATTAAAA
>JBFWTW010000109.1:0-9849 GCA_050247635.1 Candidatus Dadabacteria bacterium
CCTGTACAGGCTCAACCGGGCGAGCTGGTTGATCTTGAAGCTGTAGAAGCTCCATCCCCGCAGGAGGCGGCGGCCATATACCCGGCAAATTATTGGGCTTCACTGATTGAGCTACCTGCAGAAAGCGAGTTCCCCGGCACGGGTCCGGAAGGAAACGGCTGGGGCACAGGCCTGGTTAGCCAGGACGCCTTCATTTCGCAGACAAAGCTCGGCTGTCAGCTCTGCCATCAGCTCGGAACGCCCGACACCAGGCTTCCAAACGCGGCTGCGTTTGATTTCGGATGGAAGAAGGCGGGCACAATGAACGGCACGGCCAATGGATTCGGCAGGGATAATCTTGCTGCAGTCCTCGGAGACTGGGGCGAGAGGATAGCGGCTGGTGAAGTGCCGCCGGCTCCTCCAAGGCCTTCGGGCAAGGAAAGAAACTTCGTCCTGACCATGTGGGAATGGGGTGACCTGTTCACCTATGCGCACGACGAGGTAGCAACCGACAAGCGCGATCCGTTCCTGTATCCCAACGGGCCCGTATGGGGCGTCGATATAGGTAACGATTATCTGCTTAAGCTCGATCCCAATACCCATGCCGCAACCAGGATACCCGTACCTACGCGGAACGGGTTCGACATACCGTGGTGCGATCAGCCCGGGTTTGCAACGCTTGGCTGCCCGGCTCCGGACGGAACAACCGCATATCCCGGCGCTTATCAGAACCCGGCTAACCCGCACAACCCAATGCTCGATGATACGGGCAAGGTGTGGATAACGACGCAGATAAGACCGGAAGGTATAGAAAACCTCCCGGATTTCTGTCTCGAAAGGGATCCAGGCATTACGGGCGGGCATCGCCAGATGGGTTATTACGATACGAATACAGAAGAATTTGTGCTGATAGATACCTGTTTCGGGACCCACCATCTGCAGTTTGGTTTCGACCAGGCTAACACTCTCTGGATAAGCGGAGACTCCAATAATCTTGGGGCCATATATCCTGATCTTCTCGACCCGAACGATCCTGAAGGCACTGAATCGCAGGCTCAGGAATGGTGGAGAGTAGTTGTGGATACGGATGGTGACGGTGAAGGCGATACCCCAGCACCCGGATTCAACTACGGTATTATCCCGAACCCCGTTGACGGTACGGTATGGACCGGTGTATTGGCCGGCTTCCCGGGCAGGATTAACAGGTTCGATCCGGCGACGGAAAAATTCGAGACCTATAGCCCGCCCCTCCCCGGTTACGGTCCGAGAGGCCTTGACGCCGACACAGAGGGCAACATCTGGGTATGCCTGGGCGGAAGCTCTCACGTAGCCAAGTTCGAGCGTGATAAATGCGCCCAGACTTGGGGAACCGGCGATCAGTGTCCCGAAGGCTGGACCCTGTGGGAGATCCCCGGAGCAACTTATAAAGGGCATCCGGACAAGCTCACCGATTATCACTACTATACGTGGGTTGACCAGTTCAACATACTTGGTCTCGGTCAGAACGCAGTAGTCTGCACGGGTACTTCTTCCGACTCCATCATTACGTTCCTTCCGGAGACGGAAGAGTTTGTAAGGACTTACGTTCCCTATCCGTTCGGCTTCTTCCACAGAGGACAGGACGGAAGGATTGACGATCCGAGCACTTGGAAAGGCAGGGCCTGGTGGGTCGATTACGGTATAGACCCTATACTCCATACCGAATTGGAGCAGGGCTTCGTATTTAAGGTTCAGTACAGGCCGGACCCTCTTGCTCATTAATATCTATTGAATTGAATTTTCAGGAGGGGAGATCGCTTTTCAGGATCTCCCCTCTGTTTTTCTGGGCTTGTTCTAGCCTGGATATGTTGATGAACCTATGTACTCGGAGGAATTATGACGAGATTTATTCTTAGTGTTTTTTTATTTATTATTCTTTTGTCTGGAATTGCATATTCCGCGAATAAGAAGTCTTCCGACAATGATAGTGCCACTAAAACTCACCCATCCCAGCCTAATCCGTATGTAAATGATTTTCCGTTTAAGAGCGTTGTTATCAACTACAAGAGTGAAGTTAAATACGGGCATGGAGGCAAGGGTTCTAAAACCTACACCGGGACCGAGGTGACTTATATAGAAGGCCAGAATGTGGCTTATATAATCGAATATACCGCCCCCGCGCCGGTAGATAAAGATAAACCGGAAGATAAAGACACGCAGGAAGAGAAAACCAGGGAAGTAAAGAGGCTCCAGATAGTTACCGGCGATTATATTTATTATATAGACCTTGCGGATGGCGAGGGGATTAAAATCGATAACGCAAAAAAATACGCAAAAGTAAAATATACGGAATTAACGAATGAAGAGAAGGAAGCTTTTCACGAAAGAATGGAAAAACGAGGTATCGTTTCGCTCGACCTTCTGGGTCTAGGGAAAAAAGTAGGCACGGACAATATTCTAGGCCGCGAATGCGATGTGTACGAATACGGTGAGAAGCCGACCGACGAGACATTTATGACTGCGGTACAAGCCGGTTTATCGCCCCCCTATCTTAAGAAGACCTGGGTCTGGAGGGAGGCCAAGCTGCCGCTCAAAGTCATCACGGACCAGATGGGATCCTATTCCGTGCTGGAAGCGACTGAAATCAAGGAGAACGTAGACATTCCTGACAGCAGGTTCGAGGTGCCGGAAGACATACAGATCGTTTATAACGAGAAAATGTCCGAGAGTTCAAAAAATGAGACGCTCTCTAGGTTCAAACTCTATAAGACGGGACAACCTATGATGTTGCGGGTTAAACCGGAGCCTGGACAGGTTCGTACCCCTGAAGGTAATTGGGTTCCGGCAGATTCCACTGAAGGTAAAAAGATTCTTGAAGATCAAAAAAACGATACTGAAACATCCGAAAAAGCAAAGTGATTCGGTCTGCATAGCATAGTCCAAGATTTAGGAAGCTTGAAATAAATGGACTTGTTCCGATTTCAAGCTAAATAAATCCTGAAGTATTGGAACTAACAATATTGCTATTGTATAAGCACGAATATTTTGCTAATGTCGAAATTGTATATTCTAGAAACAAGTAAAAAGCAGGAGGAAACCGAGGATGTCGAATCGGATTAATAGAAGGGATTTTCTCAGGATCATGGGAATGAGCGGGGCCGTGCTCGGGGCAGGTGGCGGCGGACTCATCCTTAACTCGTGCGACAGCTCTGGCGGTGGCGGCGGCGGTGGTGGTGGCACCACCAATTTCGATCCCCGTTCCGCTGAAGGGTTCGTTCAGCCTTTGAACGTGCCCGGCGACGAGGGCCTTATGGGTATTTTCAATCCGGATGCCCCGTTCCTTATAGCGCCCAAGAATGTCGAGACGGAGTTTCTGCCGGGAAAGCCGGCGGCAGGTTTACAGTACGAAACGATAGCGGGCGACCGCACGTATTACAATCCGGTATTCAGGGTGGCAAAAGGGCAGCAGGTGGAAGCCACGATGGCGAACGAGCTCGACGAGGAGACCATAATTCACTGGCACGGCCTCGAAATCGATTCCGTCAACGACGGGCATCCCAACAACGCCGTTCCAGGCGGGGCCTCGTATAACTATAATTATTCGATACTGAACAGAGGGGCTACATACTGGTACCATCCGCATCCGGATAAACTCGTCGGTGAGCAGTCATACTTCGGACTCGGCGGTTTTTATATTGTCGAGGACGAAAACGATACCGCGCTCAGGAATGCGCTCGACTTGTCGCTGGGCTCTACCGAGATACCTCTTTTGATCCAGGACAAGAACGTCGACGAAGCCGGTCAGCTCATATTCGAAATGAACCCGATGATACAAACGATCGGGATTCTTGGCGACAAGATCTTCGTCAACCAGACCATTAAACCCTTCCTCGATGTCGAAACCAGAATATACAGGCTAAGGTTCCTAAACTCCTCCAATTCTAGAACCTATAAGCTGGCGTTCCTTAAAGGCTCGGAAAAAATGACATTCAACATCATCGGCAACGACGGCGGCCTCCTGGACGTACCGTATCCCGCAACCGAGGTGTTCATAGGCATCGCCGAGAGGGTGGACATACTAATAGATTTCCGTGGCTCACAGGTAGGAGATGAAGTTTTCCTCAAGAGCGTGGCCTTCGACCCCATGGATCCTCTGACGGTGGATATGGATTTTAACCAGCCGTCTACCCTTATGAACGGTGAGGAATTTTATATCATGAAATTCAACGTTGCCGCCTCGACGAGCTACGACAGGCAAATTCCGCCTACTCTTTCGACTATAGAGCCGATAGATACTACAGACGCCGGAGAGAGGCTTATTACCCTTCCTAACCCGATTGAAGGCGTATGGTTCATCAACAATTTCCGCTTTAATCCTGATGAGGTGCCGATTACGGTGAACAGGGATGCGACGGAGATTTGGAGCATCTTTAACGGGCCTGCAGCAATGCCGCATCCGATCCATATACACGCCGTGCAGTTCCAGATACTTGAAAGGACCAACAGTCCGCAGCAGGTCAAAGACCTGGCTATAGACGGTGCGGGCAGGATGCCGACGGACATGGGCTGGAAGGACGTCGTGCTCGTATGGCCCGGCGAGACAGTCAAATATGCCGTCAAGTTTTCGATACCGTTCGAGGGCGAGCAGTTATATCTCTTCCACTGCCATAACCTCGAACATGAAGATCAGGGCATGATGATAAACTATTCTATTCTGTAATTGAGTTAAGGAGACAAAACGCCCGGACAGCAGGTATTATTTAAATGTTGCCGGGCGTATGTGCTATATTACGGCAGGAACGAAGATGAAAACGAATTCGCTCATAGCAGCGTGCCTTTTTTTACTGGCCGCCGTATCGTGCGGTGAAAACGAAAGCCGCGTGGATAGCGTGGATAGGGCCGGCGACCGGAATGAGCTCCTCCCGGTAGTCCTAAACGGCAAAGTCGGCTATATCAAGCCGTCGGGGGAGATGGAAATACTGCCTAAGTTTGATATTGCTACATCCTTTTCAGAAGGGCTCGCACGCATACTCATAGGGACAAAGTACGGCTACATAGACGAGCACGGCGATATGGTTATAGAACCCAAATTCGACGGAGCTTCCGACTTCTCGGAAGGAGTCGCTCTTGTAGTGTTTAACGGCAAGAGGGGCTATATCGATAAGACCGGCAAGATGTTTACCACTATCGAATTCGACAATACATGGGGATTTTCTGAAGGGTACGCCGTAGTCAGCATACGCGGGCGATACGGCTACATAAACAAGAAGGGCGATATGGTTATCGAGCCCGTATACGAGATAGCATCCAATTTTTCCGAGGGCCTCGCCCTGGTAGTAACCGGCGGCAAGAGGGGGTTCATAGATAAGAGCGGTAATATGGTCATAGAACCTAAATTCGACGGGGCTTCCGACTTTTCCGGGGGGCTGGCGCGGGTTATGATCAGCGGGAAACACGGCTATATCGACAAGAATGGCGACGTGGTCATCAAACCGGTCTTCGAGCAGGCACAGAACTTTACAGAGGGGCTGGCGCTCGTCAAGCTTAACGGAAAGTTCGGTTACATTGACAAGAGAGGGGATTTTGTCATCGAGCCTGAATATGATAAAGCATGGAGCTTTTCGAACGGCCGTGCACGCGTCGCCGTGGGGAACAAGGTAGGGTACGTCGATACGGTAGGCGACGTCGTCATTAAGCCCCAGTACGATGGGGCTTCGATATTTTCAGAAGGTCTCGCCTTCGTCTCGCTCAACGGCAAGGTCGGTTATATAAATGAAAAAGGAAAGCTCGTAATAAAGCCTCAGTATGAAGGTGCGTCTAATTTCGAGAACGGATACGCCAGAATCTACGAAAAGCACAAGATGGGCTATATAGATAGAAAGGGGAATTATATTTGGAACCCCACCGACGCAACGCTCGCAACAGAGCTCTGCACCCCTCCGTTTTAAATTAATCACTGGCAGTATCATTCAACCGACACACAAATTACGGATTCGGATTCGAGATTCGTATCCCGTCCCGCCCATCAGGTATGCGGGATCGCTCAATGCAGTCGTCGGGCGGCTGTCCGGGATGCTGCACAGTTAAGAAATGAAAGATAGTGATATTATTTCGGCGTCCCGTTCGTCTGCCTGGCGAGCTTAATGTCAGCGGCGATCTTGTCGGCGTCGAAGTTTTCGAATGGATAGAGAAGGAGCAGCTTCCCGCTCCGGTCTATAAGAAAAAGGGTTTGCGTATGATTCATGAAATAGGTGACTTCCGAATCTCCGCGTTTCTCCCTTTCATAAAATACAGAATAGGCGTCTGCAGCCTTTTTGATAGCTTCCTGGCTTCCTGTAAGCCCGATGAACGATTCGTTGAAGTAGGGGACGTATTCCCCCAGGCGCTTCCCTGTGTCGCGCTCCGGGTCAATGGTTACGAAGAGAACCTCGAGATCTTTTCTTCCCTCCGGTCCCAGCTTCTGGGTCACTGCATTTAATTGCGAAAGGGTTGTGGGGCATATATCGGGACAGTTCGTATACCCGAATGTAAGAAGAACTTCCTCTCCCTCAAAATCACTAATGCTCACAGAATTGCCTTCCGGGTCCAAAAGTGTAAAGTCCGGGGCATCCTTGCCGTAATATATGCCGTAATATGGGCTGGCATCCTTGCTGTCGCCGGGCCTTACGAAAAGTGCTAATCCTGCCGCTGCCAATACGGCGATAATGAGGATACCTAGAAGTTTCTTATTCATAACATTCAGTAAATTCAGCTTTCAGTATGGGAGGTAAGAGTAAGACATTGCTAATTCGAGGAGTCAACAATTTCGTAAGAAGTACCCCCTTCTCCGCATATATCGAAACGGAGAAGGGGGATATAACTTTTCTTACATCTGTTTACGGTTCGACTGTTATTGTTCCTGACATGCCGATACCACCCGGTCCACCGTGAAATACGCAGAAATAAGGAATTTCACCCTCGGCATTGAATGTAAACTCGAAAGAATCTCCTGGCTCCATTCCGGATGGGAGCGGGAATTCGCTTTCAGAATTAAATGTCGTGCCGTCATCGCTTTGCGCATCGTGATTCAGTGCGCCATTATTCGTCCATCTCACGGTATCCCCTACGCTAATCGTAATATCAGCAGGGACAAACACATTGTCTTCCATACTGATTTCTATTATCTCAGGCGTAGGTGTAGGCGTAGCCGTCGGAGGCGGCGTTCCAGTCGGCGGAGCCGTAGGAGTGGCCGTAGGAGGCGGTGTGCCGGTCGGTGGAGCTGTAGGGGTGGCCGTAGGAGGCGGCGTCGGTCCCGACAACGTAATTCTCAGTTTATAGTTGTAATCGGGTCCACCATCTCCGTTACTGTCTCCAACTACTATGAAATGCCTGCCTAGAGGCAGACCGACTTCATCCTCTAGGAAGGTCGATCCGGCGGCCAGAAGCTCGTGGTTGGGCCCCGGTCCGTAGAATTCGATAAACGGCGTGAGAAGCTCGAAATCGAATACCTCGCCGGTGACTATGGTACCTTCCTCATCTACGTCGAAACAGAAGTAATCGTCATCCCCGGAAGGATCGACAACGGCATTGATCGTGATATCGGGTCTTACGAGGTTACAAGTCTCAAAACTGTTATTAGGCTCATTTTCGCCTCTTTTGCTGTTTTTATCGTCGCAGCCGCTCAGCATGGTCATGCTGACGAAGTTAAAAAGTACTATCAGCGCTACTACCGCCGGCAGATAAAACCTGGATGAATTTACTCTTTTTATTAAGCTCATTATTCTAAAAACCTCCTTTTCTCGTGAACTGGAATTCCCTCTTTCACGGTATGAACCATTATAAATAATGAGGTTTTTCATTCATATAGTTTTAGGTATGAATATTCTGTAGTTAAAAGTACTAGGCGTTTATCATCATAATAACTACAGAGCTCAAGAGTGTGGTATTTGCACCTGGGGGTGCGGGAGGTATGCCTGGCCGTTGAAGAAAAAAAATGAGCTTCGAGGAGACCGGCGAGGGCTCAGTAACCGAGCCCTTTGCCTTCGGCTTCTCTGTCTCCAAGCGGCATTTGCTCTTCGGGGGCCCCTTCCTCGAGGCCGTATTCTTCGCCCTCGGGGGCGGATGGGAGAATCTCCGAGGCCTCCGCTGCGGTTTCGGAATCTTCGCCCACTTCTTCGGATGCCATATCGTCCGTTTCCGAAACCTGGTCCAGATCTTCTGTGGGGGCGATATCTTCGCCGATTTCTTCAGAAGCCTGGTCGTCCGATTCGGATACGTCGTCGAGCGGCTCTGTCGGTGCGCCCTCTACGGGTTCGGCCAATTCGCCGATGGGCTCAGAGACCTGGTCCAGCTGCTCGGTTTCGGGGTCGAGCTGAATCATCCGGCCGGTTCCATGCGTAGTGCCCGAAAAAGCGCCGGAATGGCCCGCGCCGAACAGGAATATGCCGAATGTAAGTACTCCGTAAAGAATGAATTTTTTGAATGTGCCTGTCATGCTGCTTCCCTTAATTTGTGGACTTAACACGTTCTTAATATGATCTGATACCAAAGTAATAATAGCGCATAATTGTCTTATATGAAAGGATAATTTCCTGCAGGGGATTCTTGTAGCTACCACAATTAATGCATTCTTGCCGCGATATAAGCTTTGTCTCACCTTTTTTCAAATTGAAAAAATCAGTCTCTTTTAATATACTTATCGCGAATTGACCATGACCTGCCCGAGTGAAACTCAACAATGTATAAAGGGCATTTTGACAGGACTTAGACGGGATAAGAAAATATCCCGGAGGTCTATCCGGATTAGCTGCGCCAATGACAATATTCGGGAAGCTCACGGGATGCTTCACGTTATGAATTCAGAGGTAACGCTCCATGAAAAAGCTTACAGGTAAACAGGTTACAAAGATAGAATCGCCTTATGAAGGGATAAGCCTCAAAGACTATTATATCGAAAAGAGGCGCCTTCAGCTCGAGCTTCTGACCATGCAGCAGAGCGTGGCCGAGAAGGGGCAGAGGGTCTGCATATGCTTTGACGGCCGTGACGCAGCGGGAAAGGGCTCGACGATTCTTCGCTTCACACAGAACCTTATGCCGAAATACTATAGAATAGTCGATCTCGGTGTGCCGACTCCGAAAGAGTCCAAGTACTGGTTCCACCGCTACGAGCAGCACCTTCCGGAGCCCGGGCAGATAGTCTTCTTCGACCGCTCCTGGTACAACAGAGCTCTCATTGAGCCAACCATGGGGTACTGTACGCAGAAGCAGTACGAGTACTTTATTCATAAGGTGCTCGACTGGGAGCATAACCTCATTGACGAGGGGCTACTGCTCGTTAAATTCTATCTTTCCGTGGACCCTGAGCACCAGCTCTACCGCTTCCAGGAGCGGCTGACCGATCCGCTCAAGTTCTGGAAGTTTTCGGAGAACGATTTCCATGCCCGTAAGAAATGGGAAACATTCACTAAATACAAAGAACAGATGTTCGACTATACATCTTCCGAAAAGTCTCCCTGGATACTCATCGACGCCAACTCAAGGAAGACGTCCAGACTTACGTGTATGCTTTACGTAATAAGAACTTTCGGGAACAATAAATTCGTTCCGCTAACAGGTGAGGACGTGACCGAGACACACAGCATCGAGATAAACGGAGTCGCATTCAGCGGTCTCAACAAGCTCCAGTACTCGGTTCTGAAAGAAATGGCGGACGAACACGAACTAAAGGCACAGGAGGTTTTAACCAACCCCACTAATGAATGACGAATATACATTGACCAAGACCCTCAACCTTCCAAGGATAAAATCCGCCGGGGGGCTCGTTTACAACGACAATTATCACATTCTGCTAATATTCAAGCGCGGCAAGTGGGATCTCCCGAAGGGGCGCTTCGAGCTCGACTCGGACCCCGT